>CAJFOT010000032.1 GCA_904397815.1 Candidatus Paralachnospira sangeri | reverse complement strand
TGGATATTAACGCGGGGTGGAGCAGTTCGGAAGCTCGTCGGGCTCATAACCCGAAGGTCGCAGGTTCAAATCCTGCCCCCGCAACTCATTTCATTTTATGAAATATGCCCAGATAGCTCAGTTGGTAGAGCAGAGGACTGAAAATCCTCGTGTCGCTGGTTCGATTCCGGCTCTGGGCATTTTTATCGATATGGGATACTAGCTCAGGTGGTAGAGCACTTGACTTTTAATCAAGTTGTCCGGGGTTCGAGTCCCCGGTGTCTCAGGAAAATAGAAGGCGGAAATCTGAAAATAAACAGTTTTCCGCCTTTTTATTTTTTAACATTATTTTGTTATTCAGGATCAGTTCCGTTCCAATCTTCATAATGAATCCGTTCCGGACGGAAGGTATCAATCGGCCCGGGCTTTTCTGCGGGATGTCCAAGCGCTATGATGCAGAAAGGAAGGACATGATCCGGTGTGTGGAATAATCTGGCGCAGGCTTCTACCCGTTCCTCAGCGGGATATACGCCGATCCATACAGCCCCCAGCCCCAGATGTTCGGCTTCCAGCAGCATGTGGTCAGCGGCGGCAGAGCAGTCCTGCACCCAGAAATTATTGATATGTTTTCTCCGGTTCAGATCGCCGCAGATCAGGATGCAGCAGGGCGCCTGATTGAGAAAGGCGGCATAGGGGTGGAATTTCATGATTTTTTCTTTGGTTTCCTGATCTTTGAATATGATAAATTCCCATGGCTGCTCATTTCCGGCAGAGGGAGCCCGCATGGCTGCCTGCAGCAGGCTTTTCAGATCTTCATCACTGACAGATTCTTCTGTATATTTTCTGACGCTTCGACGATTAAAAATTTCTTTCATTTTCTATCTCCTCCTTTGGCTTACAGTGATTCTTCTATCATGATTCTACACCAGTTTTTCATAAAGTGTCAACTGAACGGATACTGTCAGGCAAACTCAAACCATTGGAACTGTCGGTGGCATTTGGTTTTTCAGTTTATTCAGATAACGATCAACTGATTCAGAATAGTTTTACTTGAAAATATCAGCTATAATAGATAAAATATATCACATGAGTATTTTTTCTGATATGCTAAGGAAATACAGGGGACAGAGATGAGCGTAAATATTTTAGTAGTAGATGACGAAAAGCCGATTGCTGATTTGGTGGAGGTTTATTTAAAAAACGAAAATTTTCAAGTATATAAATTTTATAATGGGACAGAGGCTCTTGCCTCTCTGAAAGAAAATCAGTATGATCTGGCGATTCTGGATGTGATGCTTCCAGATGTGGATGGATTTACAATCTGTCAGAAGATCCGGGAAAATTATTTTTTTCCGATTATTATGCTGACAGCGAAGGTGGAAGACATGGATAAAATCACGGGTCTGACGCTGGGAGCTGATGATTATATCACGAAGCCTTTTAATCCGCTGGAACTGGCAGCAAGGGTGAAAACTCAGCTGCGCCGCTATAAAAAGTACAACAATGGCCAGAATACACTGGAGGACGGGAATATTAAGGAATATGACTTCTCCGGTCTTTATATTAATATTGAAACTCATAAGTGTATGTTATACGGAAAGCAGCTGTCCCTGACACCCATAGAATTTTCCATTCTGTGGTATCTGTGCCAGCATCGCGGCAAAGTGGTGTCCTCGGAAGAACTTTTTGAAAAGGTATGGGGAGAGAAATTTCTGGACAGCAATAATACTGTGATGACTCATGTAGCCAGACTGAGGGAAAAGATGCATGAGCCCTCCCGTAAGCCGAAGTTTGTAAAGACCGTGTGGGGGGTTGGCTATACCATTGAATAATTTTCTGAATCAATTTTTCAAAACGAAGAAAAGACGGTCGGGCACCGTATCATCCGGCATGATCTTTATGAAATTTTTCGGTGCCTGCGTCTTGTACACGATTGTGCTGATCGGCGGGTATATATTCTGTGACATTTTTTTGCGGCGTCTGACCTGGTATGAGTGGAATCCTCTCTATCAGATTTTTAAATTTATCGAGCAGATGAATGTGCTGTTTATTCTGCTGTGCTGGGTGATCGGCATCCTGGTCATTTTTCTGCTCTATTGGAGAAAGACCCTGGGCTATGTCAATGTGATCGCGGAGGCCAGCAGCCAGCTGGTGAATCAGGATGATGAGAGAATTATCCTGCCCCCGGAGCTGCATCAGGTGGAAACTTATATGAACCAGGTTAAGACAGAGGCGGCCAGAAATGCCAGGCTGGCGAAGGAGGCTGAGCAGCGGAAGAATGACCTGATTGTCTATCTGGCCCATGACCTGAAAACGCCTCTTACCTCAGTGATCGGTTATCTGAATCTGCTGCTGGATGAGCGGGAAATTTCACCGCAGCTGCAGGAAAAATATATGGGGATCGCCCTGGAGAAGGCGGAACGGCTGGAGGATCTGATCAATGAGTTTTTTGATATCACCCGCTTTAACCTGACGAATCTGACGCTGGAAATGTCAAAGGTTAATCTGACCAGGATGCTGGAACAGATTCTCTATGAGTTTAAACCGCTGTTTGCAGAAAAAAATCTGGATTATTGCCTGGATGTGCCTGTCAATGTGGAAATCCGCTGTGATGTGAACAAGCTGGAGCGAGTATTTGACAACCTGATCCGGAATGCGGTTAATTACAGCTTCCCGGATACGGTGATTGAGGTGACGCTGATCCGGAGGGAGGACAGTGTGATTATTTATGTAAAAAATCAGGGGAATACCATTCCGCCGGAGAAGCTGGAGCGCATCTTCCAGCAGTTCTACCGGGTGGATTCCTCCAGAAGCAGCAAGACCGGCGGCGCTGGCCTGGGCCTGGCGATCGCAAAGGAGATTGTGGAGCTGCACCAGGGAGCCATTACAGCTTTCAGTGAGAATGATCAGATTCAATTTTCCATCTATCTGCCGGATCACCTGCGCAGGGAAGAAGCAGAGAAAAGTGATGGATAAATACAGAAAAAGCGCCGTATGAATTTCGTATGATTTTCACAGGAAAAAAGCCAGAATATCGAATGGGAAAGGTCAAAAAGGTATTGTTTCATTCTGATAAGATGAAGACATCAGATGAAACAATACCTTTTTTATTTTATGCAGATTTGTGGGAGGTCAGATATGAAGAGATTACGTGTTCTGGTTATTTTCGGCGGATGTTCACCGGAGTATGAGGTGTCGCTGCAGTCGGCGTACGCGGTGGCAGAGGGGCTGGATCCCTGTAAGTACCAGGTGATCCTGATGGGGATCACCAGAGAGGGAAAATGGTACCGGTTTTATGGAAATGTAGACCGGCTGAAAAACGGCAGCTGGCAGGAGGACTGGGAGCATCTGCGCCCTGCCCTGATTTCTCCTGACAGAGGGAGCAGAAAGATACTGGAATTCTATATGGGGATGGTGGAGGAGACGGAGTTTGACATTGCATTCCCGGTGCTTCACGGAAAGAACGGGGAGGACGGAACCGTCCAGGGGCTGCTGGAGCTGGCGGGTATTCCCATGGTTGGATGCGGCGTTCTCTGCTCTGCCCTGTGTATGGATAAGGACCGGGCTCATAAGCTGGTATCCCTGGCAGGGGTGAAGGTGCCGGGGGCGGCTGTGATCAGAAAAGAGAATCCCTCTGAACAGTGGAAGGAGATCGCGGATACCCTGGGCTATCCCCTGTTTGTGAAGCCGGTAAAGGCCGGTTCCTCTTTCGGCATTACGAAGGTGATGGAGGCAGGGCAGCTGGAGGAGGCTGTGAGAAAGGCTTTTCAGTATGATGATGAAGTGATTATTGAGGAAGAGATCAGAGGGTTCGAGACGGGCTGCGCGGTGATGGGAAATACCTCTCTGGTGCTGGGTGCTGTGGATGAGATCGAGCTTTCAGATGGTTTCTTTGATTATACAGAGAAATATACCCTGAAAACATCTAAAATCCATATGCCAGCCCGGATAGACGCAGTTACCACAGAGCGCATCCGAAAGACGGCGGCTGTGATCTACCGGGCCCTGGGATGCAGGGGGTTCGCCCGGGTGGATATGTTTCTGACGCCGGAGGGGGAGATTGTATTTAATGAAGTGAATACGATCCCAGGTTTTACTTCTCACAGCCGTTATCCCAATATGATGAAGGGAATCGGGATGAGCTTTTCCGAGCTGCTGGACAGGCTGGTGCGGCTGGGGATGGAGACAGAAATTTGAGAAGGCGAGGGGAATCATGGGAAAACGGGAAATCAGACTGAAGAGGGAGCAGATATATGAGGGATATCAGATCCTGGTGAATACAACTTATCCACTGAAAGAAAAAAATGAGGAAAATAATCCACAGATTTCTCCGGTCGCTGTGGATAAACGGTGGCCGGAAGTGACAGTTGAGTGGAAAACAGCCCGAATGCTTCAGGCAGCGCTGGAGGCTGCGGGGGCGGCAGGACAGATCGTGCCGGTGAGCGGATACCGGAGCCTGGCGGAGCAGAGGCAGATCTATGCCGATTCTCTGGCGGAAAACGGGGAGGAATTTACACGGAAATATGTGGCCCTGCCCAATACCAGCGAGCATCAGACCGGACTGGCCATCGATCTGGGCGAGATGGCAGAGAAGATCGATTTTGTCCGGCCTTATTTTCCTGACACCGGGGTGTGCGGCAGGTTTAAGGCGCTGGCGGCGGATTACGGGTTTATCCAGCGGTATGAAGAATCAAAGGAGGTGATTACCGGGATTGCCTGTGAGCCGTGGCATTTCCGGTATGTGGGACGGCCCCACGCCCGGCTGATGAAACGATATGGCTGGTGTCTGGAGGAATATGTGGAGCATCTGAAGGATTATCCATGGGGGAAGGGATATTTGGATGCCGGCGGCGATATCCGGGTGTGCTACGTGCCGGCAGAGGACTCGGAGTCTGTCATTGTGCTGGAGGATGAGTGGGAGGCCGAGGTATCCGGCAATAACGGAGATGGATTTATCCTGACGATGTACAGAGAGGGGAGGCTGTGATGAGAAAAACAGGAGGCGGGCAGGGGCAGGGAGCTTCCTTTCCGGCGCTGGACTGGTTCCGGCTTCTGGCTGCTGCCCTGGTAGTGGGGATCCATACTTCGCCCCTGGCTTCCTTCACCGCCGGCGGTGACTTTATCCTGACCAGGATCATCGGCCGGATCGGCGTTCCCTTCTTTTTAACGGTAACCGGATATTTCATGGAACCGTGGGAGAAGGGAAAAACCTGGGAGTGGGGGAAGAGGTATCTGAAAAAAATGGCTGTTCTCTATGGGGTATCGATCCTTCTGTATCTGCCGCTGAATCTTTATTCCGGTTACTTTCGCCAGGGGCTGTCTGTCTGGGGATATCTGAAGGATCTGTTTTTTGACGGAACCTTTTACCATCTGTGGTATCTGCCGGCGGCAATGATCGGCGTGATATTGACAGGATTGCTGGTCAGGACGGCAGGGCTTCCGGCAGCCATGGTCATTGGCTGCGGGCTGTATGGGATCGGACTTTTGGGAGACAGCTATTATGGCATTACAGAGGGGATTCCGCTGCTGCGCCGGCTCTTTGATCTGATCTTCCGGGTTTCGGATTATACCAGAAACGGCCTGTTTCTGGCGCCGGTTTTTCTTCTGGAAGGGCTGTGGATCCGACGGCATGACAGAAAAGGTCTCCTGCCCTGCAGTCTGCTGCTGCTGGCAGCAAGCGCCGGGATGATGGCAGAAGGACTGGCAGTCCAGAGGATGGAATGGTCCAGACATGACAGTATGTACCTCCTTCTCCCGGTGGTGATGTACGCTCTGTTTCAGCTGTTGCTGGCGGCAAACCGGGGTGAGGACCGTCGGGCCAGAGACCTGTCCCTGGCCGTCTACCTTATCCATCCCTGGATGATTGTGGCGGCGCGGGCAGCAGGAAAGCTCCTCCATCTGGAATGGCTTTTCATCGACCAGAGCTTGTTTCACTATCTGACGGTTCTG
Organism: Candidatus Paralachnospira sangeri; assembly: GCA_904397815.1. Taxonomy (GTDB): domain Bacteria; phylum Bacillota; class Clostridia; order Lachnospirales; family Lachnospiraceae; genus Paralachnospira_A; species Paralachnospira_A sangeri. The sequence continues at coordinate 30,332 of CAJFOT010000032.1, read as the reverse complement.
ACAGGTTCTGTCATATGCGGTCTGATATTTGCCCTGTGGCAGGAGCGGATGGGGATGAAAAGGCGGGAGAAAAATATGGAGGATAGAAATATGTGGAATGGAAATATGCCGGACGGAAGAATGTCGGATAGAAATATATTGAATAAAAATATGCCGGTGAAAAAGAACGTTGTAGCCGGCGGACTGCCCGGGTTTGAGATTAGCGCCGGTAAAAGGGCCTGGGCGGAAATTGATCTGGATGCCATCTGCCATAACAGCAGAGTGCTGAAGGACATGCTGCCGGATTCCTGCAGGCTGATGGCGGTGGTGAAGGCTGACGGCTACGGCCACGGGGCTGTGCCGGTGGCAGAGGCACTGAGCCGGACCGGGGTCAGCAGCTTCGCGGTGGCGGCTCTGGAGGAAGGAATCCGGCTGCGCCAGGCCGGCATTCGGGGTGAAATCCTGATTCTGGGATATACAGATCCGGCCCGGGCGGATATCCTGTCGCAGTATGATCTGAGCCAGACCGTGGTGGATCTGGACTATGGCCGCAGGCTGGACACATACGCCGCCGATGTGAAGGTGCATATCGGCATTGACACCGGCATGCACCGGCTGGGGATTCCGGCAGAGGCTGTGGAGCAGGCGGAGGAACTGTATGCCTGCCGCCATCTGCGGATTCAGGGGATTTTCTCTCATCTGTGTGTGTCAGACAGCCTGTCGGATGAGGACGTGGTATATACCCATTGGCAGATCACCCGGTTTTACCGTCTGATCTCCCATCTGCAGGAGAAAGGGCTGGATACCGGACAGCTCCATATCCAGGCCAGCTTCGGCATTATCAATTACCCTGATCTGCCCTGCAGCCTGGCCCGGGCAGGGATCGCACTCTACGGCGCTTTAAGCCCGGAGGAAAACAGCTGCCGTGTCCGGCCGGATCTGCGTCCCGCTCTCTCCCTGCATGCCAGAATCGGATCGGTGAAGGATATCCATATGGGAGACTGTGTCAGCTATGGACGTACCTTTACCGCAGAGAGTGACATGCGCATCGCAGCCGTCACCATCGGCTATGCCGACGGAGTTCCCAGAAGTCTCTCCGGCGCGGGGGGATGGGTGCTGATCCATGGAAAAAAGGCGCCGGTGATCGGCAGGGTCTGCATGGATCAGCTGATGGCGGATGTCAGCGGGATTCCGGAGGCGGCGTCAGGCGACCGGGTGACACTGATCGGCCGGGATGGACGGGAGGAGATTACCTGTGAGATGCTCTCTGCCTGGTGCGGGACCATTCCCAATGAGATTCTGTCCCGGCTGGGCAGCAGGATTGCCAGAATTTACGGCGTCAGCTGAATTTCCACAGGCAGCAGGGAATCAGGCCCGTCGGCGAAATAGCAGGTATATCCCCCATATTCTGTTTCCTGCTCCGGCCGGTTCAGCGCAACCCGGCGTATACGGCCGTCTGCCAGATGCTCTTCGGCTATCACATAGGCAGTATCCCGGGAGATGGGATAGTCCGGATGAGAGCCGGGAGAAATCTCCTCAGTGCTCAGCAGCCGGTCATCTGCGGAAAAGGCTTTCAGGTACAGGGTCTCAACCCCCTCTGTCCCGGTGATGCTGATGGAGATGGAGACAATGGACCGGCTTTCCTTTCCGGACTCTGATAGGGACAGAGTTTCGGAGAAGCTCTGGCTGAGGGTGGCGCTGCCCAGGCCGCCTGAGGAGGAAACCCTGGCCGGTTCCAGGAGAAGATAATAGGTTCCGTCCTCCCGTTCATAGACAGGGTAGAGGTAAAAAACCCGGTCAAAATCCGCAGGTACCATCAGGCGGGCGGAAACAGCGTTTTCCTCCTCATCTTCGTCAGTCCGGACAGCATACTGGATATCGGTGAAATCGGGGGAGCCGATATAGTCTGTTACGGAAACTTCTTCTCCGGTTATCGGGTCCGGATCAGATTCTGTTACTGTCCGGAGAATGAACTCATAGCCTTCCATGCCGGGAAAGGAGACCCGGAAGGTGCCGCCGCTGCTGCTGTCTTCTCCTTCTGTCCCGGTAATCGTACCGTTCAGGATTTTTCCCATGTCATCCGGGGAATCTACATCCTGCCAGGATACCAGAGCGCCGCACAGCGTTCCGCTGCCGGAGCCGGAAGGGGAGACGGCCAGCTGACAGCCACTGGTCAGGCTGATGGTCAGTGTCAGCAGGGTTATGAAATACAGGACTCGCTTTGTTTTATTCATCGGTATTTTCCTCCTGATTTTCTTCATTCAGTTCCCCGTCAAACTGCAGCAGATCTCCGGGGGAGCAGTTCAGATAATAGCAGATCTTATTCAGCGTCTGGAAACGGACGCCTTTTGCCTTTCCGCTGCGGAGAATGGAAAGGTTCGCTTCGGTGATGCCGATCAGACGGCACAGCTCTTTTGATGTCATATGACGCTTTTTCAGCGCCTCATCCAGTGTAATTTTGATTGCCATAAAAGTGCCTGTCCTCCTCTCAGATAAACAGCTGCTGGTCCTCATAGGTCTTCCGGCTGGATTTCAGATAGTCGGTCAGTACACAGGCGGCTAACGCCAGGATGACAGGGATAACGGGAATGTTCCAGTGAACATTGACCTCTGTCAGAGAGGGGGCCAGCAGCAGCTTCATCAGGTTCAGGCTGATATTGGAGCATATAGCCAGATACACCAGCCCTCTGCCCAGCCGGGACAGCCGTCCGGCCCATACTTCCGCCTCCCGGCAGTAGAAGTGCTTTTCAAGAGCGGCCAGCAGCCGGCCTGCAGCCGCCAGGACTGCAATCAGGACAGCGTCCAGGCAGAGGGCAGCGGCGGATTCCATGACAGACAGGAATGCCGCCGGGCCATGGTCAGCGCCTGCCCACAGGCGAAGGGCAGAAAAGAATATCGGACAGCGGAAAAACCCGGCATACATGGCATACAGAGCAGCAGAGAGCTGAACCAGAAGTTTCAGCCTGGCCGGAATTCCTGCCTGGTTCCCGTTCCGAATCATCCGCAGCAGCAGCCATGCCGCCAGCACTGACCAGTAGATGATGGACAGCAGGTATACGGAGAAATTCTCCGGCAGCAGGGGGAACAGCAAAGCGGGATTCACCGCGCAGTACCAGAGAAAGAGACCGTACAGGGACAGAAGAACGAGAAGAAGATCTGCTCCTGCGGCCGGCACAGGCCGCTGCCGGCGGCGTCTGATCACTCTGTATCCGCTCCACAGGACAGCAGGGAGAAAGGCGAGAAGCAGATAGAGCAGCCATGCCGCGATGTTTCCCGCTGTTCCCGACAGGGAAAGGGCAGCCAGCACCCTTCCGGCCAGAAGAAAGGGGAGGGCGAAAACCCATACAGGCGAGAAATCAGGGATCAGAAATGACCATAATATTGCTCCTCCGGCGGACAGGAGAAACAGGATGAGGATGACAGCAGTAAACGAAAGGGATTTTTTTTGGCGCATAGGGATCCTCCTGATAAAAATTATTGTTTTACAATAATATAATTTGAATATAATAAAAAAATTATTGTTTGTCAATAATTTTTAAATAAAAGAAGTCTATTGTAAATCTCTGTTATATCGGGTAAAATACAAACTATAGGAAATTTGGATGGGATATATTGCCTGGAGATAAACAGAAGGAGGAACGGCTTGTCATGAAATATCTGAAAAAGGCGGAGAAGAAAACATTTTCCAGGGATTCTCAGACCACCCGGCTGGTGGCGGATATCATCGACCAGGTGATTGCGAGAGGGGATCAGGAAATCCTGGAATTAAACAAAAAATTTGACGGGATTGAGACGGATCATATCCGGGTTTCGGAAGATGAGGTGAAAGCGGCTTACAGGCTGGTGGAGCCGGAAACGGTAGAGGCGATGAAGTTTGCGGCGGAGCAGATCCGTTTTTATGCCAAAAAGCAGATGGAATGCCTGAAGTCCCTGGATGGGGTCAGCCAGGTGGAGGGTGTGGTGCTCTCCCATAAGCTGGTGCCGGTGGATTCTGTAGGTGCCTATGTACCCGGCGGACGGTATCCTCTGCCCAGCACCGCCCTGATGCTGGCGATCCCGGCCAGGACGGCAGGGGTAAAGCGGATTGCGGCCTGCAGCCCGCTGAATAAAGAGACGGGAACCATCCATCCGGCTGTGCTGGTGGCCATGGATATTGCCGGGGTGGATGAGATTTACGCGGTAGGCGGCGCCCAGGCAGTGGCGGCGCTCACATACGGGACGGAAACAATCCGGAAGGTAGATATGATTGTAGGGCCGGGCAACCGGTTTGTGACAGAGGCGAAGCGTCAGGTAATCGGAGAGGTGGGCATCGACAGTCTGGCAGGCCCCAGCGAGGTGCTGATTATCGCGGATCACACGGCGAAACCGGAATTTGTGGCCATCGATCTTCTGGCTCAGTGTGAACATGATCCCAATGCCAGAGCTACGCTGGTGACCACATCGGAAAAACTGGCCAGAGAGGCGATGGAGAAGGTAAAGGAATATGCCCGGGAGCTGCCCACCGGCCAGATCTCCGGCCAGTCCTGGGAGGACAACGGCATTGTGATGTTGGTGGATTCCATGGATGAGGCTATCGAGATCGCCAATGAGATGGCGCCGGAACACCTGGAGGTGCAGGCGGAGCATGAGGATGAGATCGCGGACAGGCTCCATCATTTCGGTTCTCTTTTCGTGGGGCATTATACACCGGTTACTTTCGGTGATTACTGCTCGGGAACCAACCATACTCTGCCGACGATGCGGACAGCCAGATATTCTTCCGGCGTATGGGCAGGGACATTTATCAAGACAGCCTTTGTCCAGCATGTATCCCGCCAGGGCTGCATGAACCTGGCAGACCGGTGTATCCGGCTGGCAGACGTGGAGGGACTGATGGCCCACAAAAAATCTGTGGAAATCAGAAAAGAACTTTAAAATAGCGGGGGTTTATGTGTATGGATGAAAAGCACAGCCGGGGGAATCCGGCGGCGCTGCTGCCGATTGTTATGTTTCTTGCCCTGTTTCTGGGAGCAGGATTTCTGACCGGGGACTTTAACAGTATGCCGGCGATCGTAGGGTTTCTGATCGCTTTGATGGCGGCTCTTCTGCAGAACCGAAAGCTGTCCTTTGAGGAGAAAATCAGGATTGCGGCCGAGGGGGCAGGGGATGAGAATATTCTGACCATGTGCCTGATCTATCTGCTGGCCGGTGCCTTTTCCGGGACTATTCAGGCAGCAGGAGGTGTGGAGAGTACGGTTAATCTGTGCCTCTCCCTTCTGCCTTCCCATGTGGCGGTGGCAGGGCTTTTTGTGATCGGCTGCTTTATCTCGCTGGCGATGGGAACCTCTATGGGAACGATTGCCGCCCTGGCGCCCATCGGGGCGGGCATCAGCGGAAAGACCGGAATCTCCATGGCGATATGCATCGGTGCTGTGGTATGCGGCGCCATGTTTGGGGACAATCTGTCCATGATATCTGACACTACCATTGCGGCGGTGAAAACCCAGGGCTGTGAGATGCGGGATAAATTCCGGGAGAATTTTCTGATTGTTCTGCCTGCGGCGCTGCTGACGGTTGTGATTTTCCTGGTTCTGACCAGAGATATGAATTATCAGGCTCAGGAAGATCTGGACTATCAGATCCTGCGGGTGATTCCTTATCTGGCAGTACTGGGCGGCGCTCTGGCGGGCCTGAATGTTTTCGGGGTTCTGGCCGGGGGCATCATTTTGTCCGCTGCTGTCGGCGTGGTAACCGGCGCTTTTGGCCTGGGAGAAATGTTCCAGGTGATGAAGGACGGTATTGTGTCGATGTATGACATTACCGTGATCTCAATTATTGTGGCGTGTATCGTGGCTCTGGTGAGGCACAATGGAGGCATCGACTGGATTCTGGGCATGATCAGAAGAAAAATCAAAGGCCCCCGGGGCGCGGAGGCAGGCATCGCCGCTCTTTCTGTACTGGTGGATCTGTGTACTGCCAATAATACGGTGGCAATCGTGATCGCAGGCCCCATCGCAAAGGAAATCAGCGGGGAATATGGTGTGACGGGGCGGCGCTCGGCCTCTCTGCTGGACACCTTTACCTCAGCCTGCCAGGGACTGATTCCTTACGGCGCCCAGTTGCTGTCTGCCGCCGGGCTCAGCGGCCTGACCCCCTATCAGATTATCCCATATTGTTTTTATCCGGTTCTGATGGCGGTCAGCGGCATTGCCTTTATCATATTTAAGGGAAGCAGTTCCAATAAGGCCTGATTCTGCCTGATAAAGGGTAATAGTTCAGCCATGCAGGCCACAGACCGTCTGCTTTGCAGGCTATCCGCTGCTGCGCAGCTCCTGTCTGTGGCTGCTGTGCGTTCCGCGCATCTCAGAAAATGAAAATACAGTAAATTGTGAGCGAGTCTTGAAGATAAAGAAAAATAAATATAAGAAATACAGGATAAGAGATAAAGAAGGAAAGGAAGTGTTTGTATGCTGCGCAGTCAGGAATTGCGTAAAATCGCGCCGGAATTAGATCCCCTGCGTCTGGGAACCGGCTGGAAGGAGGAGGATCTGTCCAAGCCCCAGATTATGATTGAGAGTACCTTCGGCGACAGCCATCCGGGCAGCGGACATCTGCTGGAACTGGTGGAGAAGGTGAGAGAGGGTGTGGCAGAAGCAGGCGGCCATGGCGCCCGCTATTTTACCACCGATATCTGTGACGGAGAGGCCCAGGGCCATGACGGCATCAACTATTCTCTGGCGTCCAGAGATATGATTGCCAATATGATTTAGATTCATGCCAACGCTACGCCCTTCGACGGCGCAGTGTATGTGGCCAGCTGTGACAAGGGAATGCCTGCTCACCTGATGGGCCTGGCCAGAGTGAATATCCCTTCTATCGTGGTAACCGGCGGCGTGATGGATGCCGGCCCGGATCTGCTGACCCTGGAACAGATTGGCATGTACAGCGCCATGTATGAGAGAGGGGAGATCACAGAGGAGCAGCTGACTTACTATAAGCATCACGCATGTCCTTCCTGCGGCGCCTGCTCTTTTATGGGAACGGCATCCACCATGCAGATTATGGCAGAAGCTCTGGGACTGATGCTGCCGGGCAGCGCTCTGATGCCGGCGACCAGTCAGGATCTGCGGGATTTCGCAAAGGCAGCAGGTAAGCAGGCTGTATGGCTGGCAGAGCATGACCTGACCCCGGATAAGATTGTGACGATGAAATCCTTTGAGAATGCCATTCTGGTACATGGCGCGATCTCAGGGTCCACCAACTCTCTGCTTCACATACCGGCCATCGCCCATGAATTTGGCTTTGACATTGACGGAGACACTTTTGACCGCCTCCACAGAGGCGCCCACTATCTGCTGAATATCCGTCCCGCAGGAAAATGGCCGGCACAGTTCTTCTACTATGCAGGCGGCGTGCCGATGATTATGGAAGAGATCAAAGATTCTCTCCATTTGGATGTGATGACAGTGACAGGCAAGACTTTGGGCGAAAATCTGGAAGATTTGAAGAAGAGCGGCTATTATGAGAAATGCTTTGAAAACCTGAAACGTTACGGCATTACCAGAGAAGATGTGATCCGTCCCTTTGACAAGCCTTTTGGCACAGACGGAAGCATCGGCATCTTATACGGCAATATCTGTCCCGACGGCGCAGTGGTTAAGCATACTGCCGTTCCGAAGGAAATGTTCCAGGCAACCCTGAAGGCCCGTCCCTTTGACTCAGAGGAAGAGGCCATCCACGCAGTGCTGACCCATGAGGTGCATCCGGGAGATGCTGTCATTATCCGGTATGAGGGGCCGAAGGGCAGCGGTATGCCGGAGATGTTCTATACCACTGAGGCCATTTCCTCAGACGCGGAGCTGGGCGCTACCATTGCCCTGCTGACAGATGGCCGTTTCTCCGGCGCCTCCAAAGGCCCGGCCATCGGACATATCTCGCCGGAAGCGGCAGAAGGAGGCCCGATTGCCCTGATCGAGGAAGGGGATCTGATCAAAATCGATATTCCTGCCCGTATCCTGACTGTGGTGGGTATCCATGGAGAGCCGAAGACAGAGGAAGAAATCCAGGCAGTATTCGCCGAGCGCAGAAAGAACTGGAAGCCGAAAACACCCAAATATCAGAAGGGCGTGCTGAAAATCTATTCCGAACACGCTGTATCGCCGATGAAGGGCGGGTATATGAAATAGCAGAATGAATGAAAGTAGGGAGCCGGATTGAAAAGGCTCCCTGTTTTTATCCGCTGTTTTGAAAAAATAATTGTAATTTTTTTACTTTTATGATATAGTATATCAAAGACATTTCACATTTGACCTGATCATTTCTTTAAAAATCGAGGTATTTCATATCATGAAAAAATCAAATCATACTTCTGCTTTTCATTATTCTGCGCCAAAAGTAAAATATACGGTAAAGGACAGTGTATTCACTGACCTGTTCAGTATTCCAAAATATCTTCTTCAGCTGTATCAGGCGCTTCATCCGGAAGATCTGGAAACAACAGAGGAGGATCTCGTTCATATTACATTGCAAAACATTCTGCTGGACCGTCCTTATAATGATCTTGGTTTCCGGGTTGGCCATCGGCTTATGATTCTGGCTGAGGCTCAGGCCAGCTGGACAGTTAATATTGTTGTGCGCTCCCTTCTTTATCTTGCCCAGTCCTGGCAGGAGCATATCGTTCAAACCGGACAGAGTGTATACAGCAGCTCCAGACTGAGTCTGCCAAGGCCGGAATTGTATGTAATTTATACAGGAAACCGGAAATCCAGACCGGAAATATTATCCTTAACAGAAGAATTTTTCCATGGACAGGAATGTGCTGTTGAAGTTAAGATTAAAATGATATATGATGGGAATAAAGGAGACATTATCTATCAGTATATGACATTCACAAAGATATTTAATCAACAACTCAGGCTTCACGGCAGAAATAAAGAAGCCATTCTTGAAACCATCAGAATCTGTAAGGAGCAGAATATATTAAAAGAGTATCTGGAAGATCGGGAGAGGGAGGTGATTGACATTATGATATCACTGTTTGATGAGGAGTATATTCTGAAAACGTATATAGAAAGCGAGATTAAAAACGCCGCTGAAAAAGCCGCGAAGAAAGCTGCAAAAAAGGCCGCGAAAGAAGCATCTGAAAAAACCGCCAGGGAAACTGCTGAAAAAGCTGCCAGAACGCTGTATAAGAAAGGTGTATCTATCGAGATCATTGCGGACACGTTTCAGATGTCCCCGCAGGAAGTGGAGCAGCTGCTGAATGAGGAGGAGCCGGAAGAAGCGTAAAAAAACGGAACGAGTTCAATATATGATCTCGTTCCGGCAATATGCAGTGGGATTATTTTTTCATCCCCTGATACAGATAATTCAGTCCCTTCAGGATCAGCACTTTATCTACAGTCACGTCACATTCGCAGTACTGGGCGATCAGGCCGGATAGGCCGCCGGTGAGGATGACGCTGTGTTTTTCTCCGTATTCCTTATCGATCCGGCGTACCAGCCCGTCCACCATGGCAGCGTGGCCATACACGACGCCGCTGTTGATGGCATCTTCTGTGTTGGCCCCTACCAGATGGCGGGGGTTGCCCAGTTCGTAGGAGCCCAGCTGAGAGGCTCTGGCCAGAAGGGCGTCGGAGCCGGTTTTGATGCCGGGGCTGATCAGGCCGCCGAGGAACTCTCCCTTTTTATTCAGGACAGAGCAGGTGGTGGCGGTGCCCAGGTCAAAAATGATGGCCGGCAGCGGGTACTCATGGAGCACTGCGGCGGCATCGGCGATCCGGTCGCTGCCCAGGGTGGCCGGATAGTCCAGCAGAACCGGAAAAGGCGCGGGAATCTCCCTTTTTACGATCACAGGAAGAATATAAAGGGTTTCGATAATTGCCTTTTCGATGGAATGGGTTACCTCCGGCACCACAGAGGAGATGATGGCGCTGTCCAGCTCCTTCGGGTTGTGAAAGTACAGTTTGATCAGTTCGTTCAGCTGCAGGGCATACTCCGCCGCGGAACGGTCTTTGTGGGTTGCCATACGGAAAGAATGGCGGATCTGTCCGTCCACAATTCCGCCGCATAAAATGTTTGTATTTCCAATATCAACTGCCAGTAGCATAAAAGTTCCCCCGGTTTTTTTACAATATTTCTCTATAATATATCATTATCTGCCGGTCAGGTAAAGGATTTTCGGAAAATTTCGTTGTTGCCTGTGCCTGTTCGTGATAGAATAAAACAGACAGAGAAGGAGGTAGAAAGAATGAACATAGAATTATGGCAGAAGGCAGTGGAGCATCACGGGCATAAATGTGTGGGTCTGGCCTTTGGGTTCCGGCTCGGTGAGGAAGCAAAGAAGATTTTTAACGAGGGTGAAAAAATACACTGTATGATGCCTGTGCGCAACTGTATCACAGACGGCGTGGCCGGCTCTCTGGGCGGTTCTGTAGAGGACGGGACTATCCGGATCGATGAGAGCCTGAAAAACTTTGTTTTTTACGCGGAAGGTGATGATGAAGGCTGGGCTTTTACCCAGAAGAAGATGGAACTGCCGGAGGGCACCGATCCGATCGCGGCGGTGCTGACCTATGACAGGGAGATGGTGGTCACGCTGGAACCGGTTGATCTGATGTAAAGAATCCTCCCATAAGTTTTTGTTATGGAAGAGCATTAAAAAAAATGAGTGTCCTTTGTCGACATAATGTGCTATGATAGCATTGTGAAAAGTCACAGGCATTTTTCGAAAAGTGTATGCTGCTTTCAGCAAATGATTGAAAAATTGAATAAGATAACATAAGGGTACAGAAGCGTTTTACGTGATTGTTTAATAGGGAATGCAGTGAGATTCTGCAGCAGCCCGCTTTACTGTGATAATTATGCTTTTGCCATGATGCCACTGGCAGCGATGCTGGGAAGGCGGCAGGAGTAACAGATTTCAGCCAGGAGACCTGCCTTTATGTCAGACTGCGTTTTCGGTGGGGAAAAGAGCATCTGTATTCAGGCATGTCTGAAATAGATGAATATAAGTGCGCGTCACCGGTCGGTGGCGCGTTTTTTCTATCTGAAACAGAAAACCTCGTTCCCTGTTACAGAAAAGCGATCTGCGAGAGTGGGCACTCGCGCAAAATGGAAAGTAATGAAAATGTGGCAAAGGAGAAATGTATGAAACGGATCATCAGTTTATTGCTGGCGCTGGCGCTGACAGCCGGCGCCCTGACAGGATGTCAGTCCGGAGGGTCAGATCAGACGACAGCGGCAGCTGTCAGCCAGGAGGAAACTGCTTCTGCCGGCAGCCGGGAACAGACGGCGTCTCAGGCGGAGACAGAGGCCTCAGGCACAGAGGATTTGAATGAGACAAAGGAACTGGTTCTGGGTTCTGTCCGGGATATGATTCCCGGAGAGGGTGATGCCTTTTATGTGAACCTTTCCGCCGGTGTGTGGGAACCTTTGATTTATAATAACAATCATGAGCTGCAGCCGGGGCTGGCGAAATCCTGGTCTTATAATGAGGACTGTACCGAGTGGACCTTTGTGCTGCGGGATGACGCGGTATTCACCGACGGGGTGAAATTTAACGCCGATGTGTGTATCCAGAACATTGAGCGGTATAAAGCAGGCCCTCTGACCTCCACTTATACTTCACTGAGCATAGATAAATCATTCCCCAACCTGTCAGAGATTGTGAAGGTGGATGACTATACGGTGAAATTTGTTTTTTCAGAGCCGATTACAACTCTGGACGCGCTGCTGGGTGATTACGGCAGCCCGATGATCAGCCCTAACTGTTTCGATGTGGAGACAGGGGAGATTACCTCTATGGTGATCGGGACAGGCCCTTATAAAGTAAAGGAGCATGTGCCGGATCAGTATGCAGTATTTGAGCGGAATGATGATTATTACGGAGAGCCGGCAAAGATCAGGCAGTACCGCGTCAACTGCATCCCCGATTCTGAAACCCGCTATTCCGCGCTGATTTCCGAGGAAGTGATGGGACTGATTGACAATGGCGCCATTATGATTGATACTGCTGTGAATCTGGTGAATACCGATGACCGGTTTATCCTGGAGCCTACCAAGAGCCATATGACCCATTATATGTATGTCAACGGCTCCAAGGAGTATCTCAGTGATGTCCGCCTGCGCCAGGCCATCAGCATGGCGCTGGACCGGGATCTGATGAACGAGACATTGTATTCGGGCCTGTGCCAGCCGGCCTACAGCATTTTAAGCTACCAGACTCCTCTGTACAAGGATATCCAGGGAGAGTACAACCTGGAGAAGGCGAAGGAACTGGCGAAAGAGGTGCTGGGAGATACCAGGCTGCAGACGAAAATGGTGCTGGGCCAGCGGGTGGTGGATGGTTATCCGGTCCGCTCCATGGCAGAGTATATCCAGTCTGTGTTAAGCGAGCTGGGCATTGACATGGAGATTGAGATCCAGGATAACTCCCTGAATACAGAGACACTCCAGGCCGGAGATTATGACTTCGGCATCACGGTAACCGGCCTGAACAGCGCCGATCCGTACTCCTTCTTCCAGAGCTGGATGGCATCGGACGGAAGCTATAACACCCAGTATCACTGGGAGTATTCCAATCCTGAGGTGGATCAGCTGCTGGCAGACGTGCTTCATGAGTCTGACCCGGCGAAGCGCCAGGAGATCTACAACCGTCTCCAGGATATCTCCGCGGAGGATCTGCCGATGATCCCGCTGCTCTATTACACCAATGTAAACATTCACAATAAGGCAATCACCGGATATACGTCCGATCTGTACGACGGCGTCAGCATTCCGACGATTGAATGGGTACAGTAAAACCGATGGGTATCATCAAATACATAGGGAAGCGTCTGCTGACGCTGATTCCGGTGCTGCTGGGCATCTCCATCATTGCTTTTTTGCTGGGGACCAGCGCGCCGGGAGACCCGGTGGAGGCAATCTTAAATCCGGACGGGACGCAGATCGTCAGTCCGGAAGAATATGAAATCGTAAAAGAACGGCTGGGGCTGAATGACCCGGTTCCCGTACAGTATCTGAAATGGCTGAAAAATGCCCTGACCGGAGAGTTTGGCCAGTCTTTTTTCACCAATAAGGATATCCGGGAACAGATGGCTTACCGTCTGCCCTACACCATCAGGCTGGCTTTGTTCGGCATGGCGCTGACCATTGTATTCGGCGTGGGCTTCGGGATGCTGATGGCGATCTTTAAGGATACCTGGATCGATCATGCCCTGCGGGCGGTGACGACGCTGATGCTGTCTGTGCCGGGGTTCTGGATTGCCATCATTATGATTTTAATCTTTGTGGAACAGCTGAAATGGCTGCCTACCAGCGGGCTGGGCAGCTGGAAGTCCTATATTATGCCGGGCATCACAGTCTGTGTTTCCACCATCGGTGTCTGCGCCAGGCTGACCAGGACGTCGGTGCTGGACGAGCTGGGGCGGCAGTATGTGACGGTGGCCAGTGCCAAGGGGCTGAATGCCCGGCTGGTTACCATCCGCCATGCCCTGCCCAATGCGCTGATTCCCATCACCACTTTTCTGGGCAATTATTTTGCCGGTGTGCTGGGCGGGTCTACCATTGCGGAAGTGATTTTTAATATTCCGGGAATCGGGAATTATGCCATTTCCGCGGTACAGTCCAGGGATTACTATGTGGTGCAGGCCTATGTGCTGTTCACTGCCCTGGTCTATGTGGTGGTGACCCTGGCCATAGATCTGCTGTATCTGGTCATAAATCCGAAAATCAGAGCAGGGGAGCAGGTGGAATAGATGAAGAGAAAAAAGAAAATAAAACTGGGAACCTGGGCTGCCGGCGTCCTGCTGGCTGCCATTCTGCTGATGAGCCTGCTGGCGCCTGTACTGGCTCCCTATGACCCCTATCAGCTGGATATGCGCAATGCCCTGGCGGCTCCGGACAGTGTCCATCTGCTGGGGACTGACGCCATCGGCAGGGATCTGCTGAGCCGGGTGATGTACGGCGGCAGGCAGTCACTGCTGCTGGCTGCCGCTGCCACCAGCCTGTCGATGGCCCTGGGCTGTGTCATCGGGATTGTCGCCGGATATTTCGGCGGGAAGGCGGATCTGGTGATTACAGCGGTTTCCAACATTTTTCAGGGTCTTCCCGGCATGACGATGATGATCGCCATCGCCGGCCTGATGGGGCCGGGGGTCTCCAGTATGCTGCTGGCGCTGGTGATCACCTCCTGGGTCAGCTTTTCCAGGCTGGTGCGGGGCGAGGTGATGAAAATCAAGCAGGAATATTTCGTGGAAGGGCTGAAAGGGCTGGGGGCCGGCGATCTGCGGATTATGGCAGTCCATATCGCCCCGAACCTGATGGGCAGCATCCTGATTATCTTCGCCACCAGAATCGCCAGCTCGGTGATATCGGTGGCTTCTCTCAGCTTTCTGGGACTGGGGCTTCAGCCGCCGACGCCGGACTGGGGCGTGATGATTAACGATGCCAGGGCCCATTTCCGTCAGGCGCCCATGCTGGCCATCGCGCCGGGGGTGATGATCGTCCTCCTGTCTCTGAGTGTGAATGTGCTGGCGGACGCCCTGCGGGATAAACTGGATGTGCGGATGGATTCTGTGAAGGAGGATTGATGATATGGGACAGATGGGTCAGGAAAGCGGGACAGGAGATGACATTGCAGTCCGGAATATGACGGTGACCTTTGAAACTTCTCATGGCCCTGTCAGCGCGGTCCGGGATGTGAACACCACCTTTCGGACGGGAGAAGTCACCGGCATGATCGGAGAGAGCGGAAGCGGAAAGTCAGTGCTGGGGATGGCGATGCTGCAGCTGCTGGCGTCCAATGCCAGGATCGATGGCGTCTGCATGTACCGGGGGCGGAATCTGACGGCGCTGCCGGCGAAGGAGATGGAGAAGATCCGGGGAAAGGAGATCGGACTGATCCCCCAGAATCCGGCTGAATCACTGAATCCTGTGATGCGGATCAAAAAACAGCTGATCGAATCTGTCACCGTCCATGACCCGAAAGGGGAGAAAAGGGCGGAGGAACGGTACAGCGATCTGATGAAACGGATGGGGTTTTCCGACCCGGAGCAGACCGGCAGCCAGTATTCCTTCCAGCTGAGCGGCGGCATGAATCAGCGGGTGATTTCAGTGCTGGGGATGATGAACCGCCCCCGGTGGGTGATCGCTGATGAGCCGACGAAGGGGCTGGACGCCATCCTCCGCCGCCAGGTGTACCAGGTGCTGAGAGAGATTACAGAGCAGGATACGAAAAATATGATCCTGATCACCCATGATGTGGAGCTGGCCAGGAAGCTGTGCCGGAAAATTCTGGTGTTATACCGGGGGGAAATTCTGGAGCAGGGGAGGACGGAGGATGTGCTGGGGCATCCGAAGCATCCCTATACAAAGGGGCTGATGGATTCTCTGCCGAAAAATGGCATGAAGCCCATCCCCCAGCCCGTGAAGGAGCGGGAGGGGGCAGCGGGAGGCTGTATTTTTTATCCCCGGTGCCCTTACGGCACCGGCAGGTGCGGGACAGAGCATCCCGGTGAATTTTCCGCGGGAGACAGGTGGAGGGTGAGGTGTTTTTTATATGAATCAGAGTCATGAACTGCTCAGGGCAGACCATCTGTGCAAGAGCTTTACCAGGGGTGTGATCCGAAAGAACAGGGTGGACGCGGTGGCGGATGTCAGCTTTGCCATTCCCCGGGGAGAAGCTCTGGGGATTGCGGGGAACAGCGGATGCGGCAAATCTACCATCGCCCGGATGCTGATGGGGCTGATTCCCCCTGACCGGGGAGAGGTCTGGCTGGAAGGCCGGGAAATCACCGGAATCACCGGGAAGGAGGCGCAGCAGTTCCACAGAGAGATGCAGATTATCTTTCAGCATCCTGAGAGCTCCCTGGATCCCGGGAAAAAGATTCTGGCCAGTGTGATGGAGCCGATGGTGATCCATCATATCGGCAGGGACAGGGAAGAGCGGATGGAGAAAATCGGCAGTCTGTTTGAACTGCTGGGGCTGTCGGAGGGGCTGTACGGCCGGTATCCCCATCAGATCAGCGGCGGCGAGGCCCAGCGGATTATTATCGCCAGAGCGCTGACGCTGGAGCCCAGGCTGCTGATCCTGGATGAACCAACCTCCATGCTGGACGTATCCATTCAGGCCCATATTATGAATCTGCTGAAAGAGCTCCAGACCACCCTGGGCCTGACCTACCTGCTGATTTCTCATGATCTGGAGGTGCTCTGCTGGTTCTGCAGCCGGATCTGTGTGATGAACCAGGGAAAGCTGATTGAGTCCGGCACCAGGGAGCAGATCCTGAATGAGCCGAGGGAACCTTTTACCAGGGAACTGGTGGAGAGTTTTTTTCTGTAGCCGGATTTTTTATTTGGGGCGGATGAGATGAATTTGAATAAAATACAGTATTTTCTCAGCTCTGTGGAGGAGCAGAGCTTTACAAAGGCGGCCAGGAAACATTATGTCACCCAGGTGGCCGTAACCCAGCAGATCGCCTCGATGGAGCGGGAGCTGGACACAGAGCTGTTTGAGCGGAATGGAAACCGGATTAAGGTGACGCCGGCGGGCCGTTTTTTCTATGATGAAATGAAAAAAATGATGGGACAGTACCAGTTTACCCTGGAACAGCTCCAGGAGTACCGGGGAGACAGCCGGCGGGAGATCCGGATCGGGATCAGCACCCTTTCTGATTATGAATGGATTCTCCCCTATCTGAACGGCTTCCAGAGGGAGCATCCCGACGTGGATTATACCTTCCAGACCGGAGAGCATAAGACCCTGCTGGAAAAGGTGAAAACGGGGAAACTGTCGGTGATGTTTTCCTCCTGTCTCCACAGCAGCGATACAGAGGAGCTGGATATGCTGCCGGCTTATTATACCAAAATCAGCCTGGTGGTTCATGACCGGCATCCCCTGTTTCAGAAAGAAGCCGTGTCTGTTCAGGATTTTGAGGGACTTCCGCTGATTCTCATCGGCTCAGAGGAATATGAGAGAAATCAGACATACCAGGATTTCTATCAGCTGTGCCGGGAGAATGGATTTATTCCCCGGATCGTCTGCCACGCGGCTGACAGTATGGAGGCGATGATTAAAGCGGACCGGGGGCTCGGCTGCGTCCTGTATATGGACGATGCCAGGGGAATCCTGGCAGAGCATCCCCGCAGAAAAATCCTGACGCTGAGCGGCCCGGCGCGGATCCAGAAATATGTGGTATACCGGCGGCACAGTATGTACGCCGCCGTCGATGAGCTGATCGCTTATCTGGCCAGAGCCTGCGGCATCCTGCGGGCAACGAACCGGGCAGACCTGCGGTCAGATTTCAGCCAGCTGTGGCGGGAGGCACTGAAACAGGAGGATGGAACCTACAGCCGCAGACTGTCTGACGATCAGGCAGAGAAGGAATTCTGGCATCATTTTATGCAGAAAAAATCCCGGTATCAGCAGGACAGTTGGGCCCATGTCATTATGAGAGAGGTAAAAAAACTTCTGGCGCCCTGTTCCATCCATACCATTATGGAAATCGGCCCCGGCTGGGGAAATTTCACCATGGAGCTGGCTGACTGCTGTGATACGCTGACCTGTGTGGATATATCGGAGGATGTGCTGGAATATATCTCCCGGGCAGCCCGGGAGATGGGGAAGAAAAATATTTTTTCTATCTGTTCCAAATGGGAAAATATGAGGTACCAGGATAACCGCTCTGATGTGGTATTCGGCTACAATTGCTTTTACCGGATGCTGGATCTGCGGGAAAGTCTGGCCATTATGAATCAGATCGGGACGAAGCTGTGTATTATGGGGATGAGCGTGGAGGCGATGACGCCTTATGACCGGGAGCTGCAGGAACAGCTGGGGGCAAATGTGATATATGATAAAAAGGATTATATCCATTTCGTCAATATTCTGTATCAGATGGGGATAGACGCAAATGTAAAGATTATTCCTCTGTCGAAGGAGCTGGTATGGAGCAGCTGGGAGCAGACAGTCAGCCATGTCGTGTCCCGGATCAGAGACGGTGAGAGCCTGATGGAGAATCACAGAGAGACGGTGGAGCGGATTCTGGGAAAATATTTTCAGCAGGAGGCAGACGGCAGCTGGCATTACCGTCTGCGCTACCGGGGCGCCCTGGTCTGGTGGGAGCCGGTGGCCCCCACATAACAGCCGGTGACCTGCATAACAGGATTGCGCGGCCGGACAGACATTGACGGGCAGGGCGTCAGCGGGTATAATCAGAAGAAAACACCCGCGGCAGACCGGCAGAAGGCCGGTTCCGAAGAAAGAGAAACAGATGAAAAACATATATCAGGTTCCCTCCCTCTATGAAAAACTGCGGCAGTACAGCGAATCAGGCATGTATCCCTTCCACATGCCGGGACATAAACGGCAGGGGCCCCAGTGGGCCAGCCCGTTTTCGTGGGACATTACAGAGATCGATGGTTTTGATGATCTCCATCATCCGGAAGGAATTTTAAAAGAAGCGATGGAAGAAGCGGCGGTGTGCTATGGCAGCGACGCTTCTTTTTTTCTGATCAATGGAAGCACCTGCGGCATCCTGGCAGCCATGTCGGCGGCAGTCAGTCCGGGAGACCGCGTCCTGGCGGCCAGAAACTGCCACAAATCTGTCTATCATGGGCTGCTGCTGAACCAGCTGGAGGCAGTCTATCTGTATCCGGATTATCTGGAAGCTTTTGAATGTTTCGGCGGCGTCAGACCTGAGCAGGTAGAAGCGGCGCTGTCCGGGGACAGGAAAATACGGGCGGTGGTGCTGCCTTCCCCCACCTATGAGGGGCTGGTCTCAGACATCCGGCGGATCGGAGAAATCTGCCGCAGGTATGACGTGCCCCTGATTGTGGACGAGGCCCATGGCGCCCATTTTCCCTTCCATTCTTATTTTCCGGCGTCCGCCCTGGAGCTGGGGGCGGACGCGGTGATCCAGAGCCTCCATAAAACGCTGCCTGCTTTTACTCAGACAGCCATCCTCCATGTGCGGGGCAGCAGGATCTCCAGGGAACGGCTGGAAATGTTTCTGAGAATCTATCAGAGCTCCAGTCCTTCTTACATTTTAATGGCCGGCATCGACGCCTGCCTCCGGTATATGACCGGAGAGGAGGGGAAAAAACAGATGGAGGCTTATGTCCGCAGGCTGACAGAGCTGCGGCAGAGGCTGGGCAGGCTGACGGCCCTGGAGATGCTGCCCGGGGAGTTGAAAGGGCAGTACGGCATCCGGGACCTGGACCGGGGAAAGATTCTGCTGACCGGGCGGAAAGCCGGGCTGTCAGGGCCGGAGCTGTATGAGATGCTGCGCCGGTGTCGGATTCAGCCGGAGATGAAAACCCGGAGCACAGTCCTTCTGATGACCTCTCTGATGGACAGTGAGGAAGGGCTGGACAGGCTGGCGGGCGCGGCGGAGGAGATCGACCGGACATGCAGCGTAGGGAAAAGAGACCAGGCGGAGGGATGCTATCGTCCGGTTCGGCCTGTCCAGGCTATGTCCATCGCCCGGGCCCTGGCCCGACAGCAGGAAATCCATGTCGGAAAAGGGCTGGAGGGCAGAATCAGCGCGGCCTTTGTTTATATTTATCCGCCGGGCATCCCGCTGCTGGCGCCAGGGGAAGTGATCGACAGCCGGTGTCTGGACCTGATTCGGGATTATCTGGAGGCTGGCCTGGAAGTGCATGGCATCCTGTCAGAAGGACCGGAGAATATGAGAATCCCGGTCATTGTCTGAACAGTTGTTCACTTTCTGCAAACCAGAAAACAACAATTTCATTTTACTGGAACTTATGATATAATGTTCACGGAGTGAACATTATATCTGTGCATAAGGCGGTTTTGCGGAACCGCGGAAAGCCGCTGCGCATCCGATGGAGGTCCATGGCTGTGCCAGGACTCCGCATGAAAGAGAAAGTGGTGTCTGCTCTGCAGACCGGGAACAGGGAGGGAAATATGTGGCAATTTAAAGATATCTTAGGCCAGGAGCCGATTAAGGAGCATCTGATCAAAGCGATGGAACAGGAGCATACTTCCCATGCCTATATTCTGTCAGGGGAGCCCGGAATGGGGAAAAAGATGATGGCGAAAACCTTTGCCATGGCGATGGAATGTGAGAACAGACGGGGAGGAGAGCCCTGCGGACTGTGTCATTCCTGCCGTCAGTTCCAGAGTGACAACCACCCGGATGTGATTTATGTAACTCATGAAAAGCCGGGAAGCATCGGCGTGGATGATATCAGAGAAAAGCTGGTGGATGATATTCAGATCAAGCCCTACAGCAGTCCCTATAAGATTTATATTGTGGATGAGGCGGAGAAAATGACCGTCCAGGCCCAGAATGCGCTGCTGAAAACAATAGAGGAGCCGCCGGGCTACGGTGTGATTATGCTGCTGACATCCAACAGTGACGCCTTTCTGCCCACAGTCCTGTCCCGGTGTGTTACCCTGTCTTTCCGTCCTCTGCCGGATGAGGTGATCAGGGGATATCTGACGGAGCGTCTTCATATCGGAAAACAGCAGGCAGATGTATGCACCGCCTTTGCCAGAGGAAACCTGGGAAAAGCCATCTCCCTGGTTCAGTCAGAGAAATTTATGGAAATGTATCAGGGCGTTCTCCGGATTCTGAAGGGAGCGAGGGAAATGTCGGTCCCGGTGATGCTGGAGAGCATGAAAGTGCTGAAGGAAAATACAGGAGATTTTAAGTCATGTCTGGAGCTGATGAAGCTGTGGTACAGAGATGTGATGGTATTTAAGGCAACCCAGGATGTGAATGTGCTGATTTTTGCCTATGAGCTGACCGCTATCCGGGAGACGGCCAATCTCAGCAGTTTCCACGGGATTGACCAGATTATCAGCGCTATCGATAAAGCGGCCGCCAGGCTGAATGCCAATGTGAATTTTGATCTGGTTATGGAGCTGCTGCTCCTGACGATCAAAGAGAACTAGGAGAACATTTTATGATAAAAGTAATAGGAGTCAGATTTCGGGCTGCCGGAAAGATTTATTTCTTTGATCCGGCGGATATGAAGATTGAAAAGGGCCAGCATGTCATTGTAGAGACGGCCCGGGGTGTAGAATACGGTCATGTGGTAATGGGCGTGCGTGAGGTGGCGGAAGAAAAGGTGGTTCAGCCGTTGAAGCCGGTGCTGAGAATCGCCACCGCCGAGGACGATCAGATCGAAGCGAAAAACAAAGAAAAGGAAAAAAACGCCTACCAGATCTGCCTGGAGAAAATTGCCAAGCATAAGCTGGAGATGAAGCTGATCGCCACAGAATATACTTTTGACAATAATAAGGTGCTGTTTTATTTTACGGCTGACGGAAGGATCGATTTCCGCGAACTGGTGAAGGATCTGGCATCTGTCTTTAAAACCCGGATTGAGCTGCGCCAGATCGGCGTCCGGGATGAGACAAAGATTCTGGGCGGAGTGGGCAACTGCGGCAGAGAACTGTGCTGCCACACCTATTTGTCGGAGTTTATACCGGTGTCCATTAAGATGGCAAAGGAACAGAATCTGTCCCTGAATCCCTCCAAGATATCAGGCACCTGCGGCAGACTGATGTGCTGCCTGAAAAACGAGGAGGAGACTTATGAGTATCTGAACAGCCGGCTGCCTTCAGTGGGCGATTACGTGACCACAGATGACGGCCTGAAAGGAGAGGTGCAGAGTGTCAATGTCCTGCGCCAGACTGTGAAGGTAATCGTCACCCTGGACAAGGATGACAAGGATGTGAGAGAATACAGGGCAAAGCAGCTGCGATTTAAGCCGAAGAGGAAAAAAGAGAAAATGAATATCAATGACGCAGAACTGAAGGCGCTGGAGGCCCTGGAGAAAAAGGAAGGAAATTCGAAATTATCATGATGCCTGTGATATATGAAGATGAACGGCTGGATGATTTGCAGCGGAACCATTATAAGATTATACAGAAGCCGAAACGGTTCTGTTTTGGGATGGATGCTGTTCTGCTCTCCGGTTTCGCCCAGGTGAAAAAAGGGGAGCGGGTTCTGGATCTGGGAACGGGGACAGGGATCATCCCGATTCTTTTGGAAGCAAAGACGCAGGGGTTATCTTTCGCCGGGCTGGAGATTCAGGCGGACATGGCGGATATGGCTGCCCGCAGTGTGGCTTATAATCATCTGGAGCATAAGATTGAAATTGTGTGCGGCGATATCAAGGAAGCTTCTTCTCTGTTTGGAGAGGCTTCTTTTGATGTGGTTACCTGTAATCCTCCTTATATGAATGAGAGCCACGGCCTGAAAAACCCGGAGGAGCCGAAGGCTATCGCCCGCCATGAGATCCTCTGTACTTTCCAGGATGTGGCCAGGGAGGCGTCGCGGATTTTGCGGCCGGGCGGCCGGTTCTATCTGGTTCACAGGCCCCGCCGGCTGCCGGAACTGTTCGAGACAATGCGGGCGTATAAACTGGAGCCGAAGCGGATGAAGATGGTGCATCCCTTTATCGGTGAGGAGGCAAATATGGTGCTGATTGAAGCCTATGCCGGTGGCCGCCCCCAGCTGCGGGTGGAGGCGCCGGTGATTGTTTACCAGGCGCCTGGTGTGTATTCTGAGGAGATCTACAGCATTTATGGTTATTAGGATCAGTAAAAAAGTCATGCCGCAAATTGTGCCGTTTTGGTCGCGGTTTGGCTGTGAAATTGTGCAGCGGGAGGTAACAGGATGGCAGGAAAATTATATTTGTGCGCCACACCCATCGGAAATTTGGAGGATATTACCCTGCGGGTGCTGAATACACTGAAAGAGGTGGATTTGATTGCGGCTGAGGATACCCGGCACAGCATCAAGCTGCTGAACCATTTCGGCATAAAAACGCCGATGACCAGCTACCATGAATATAACAAAGTGGAGAAAGCCAGGTATCTGGTGGAGCAGATGGAAAAGGGGCTGACTGTGGCATTGATTACGGACGCAGGAACACCCGGTATATCGGATCCGGGAGAGGAGCTGGTTCGCCAGTGCCATCAGGCAGGGATTCCGCTGACATCCCTTCCGGGCCCCTCTGCCTGTGTGACCGCCCTGACCGTATCCGGACTTCCCACCAGAAGATTCTGTTTTGAGGCATTTCTCCCCTATGACAAGAAGGAGCGGGCCGCGGTTCTGGAGGAGCTGGCAGGAGAGAGCCGGACCATCATTCTTTATGAAGCGCCTCATCGCCTCAGGAAAACGCTGAGGGAACTGGAGACAGTGTTAGGCAGCGGCCGGCGTCTGACTCTGTGCCGGGAACTGACGAAGCAGTATGAGGAACAGCGGCTGACTACGCTGGGGGAGGCTGTCAGCTACTATGAAGAGACGGAGCCCAGGGGAGAATTCGTTCTGGTGATCCAGGGAAAGAGCCGGGAAGAAATCCAGAAGGAGCAGCTGCAATCCTGGGAGTCTGTGTCTATGGAGGCACATTTGGAGCAATATCTGAGCCAAGGTTTGGCGAAAAAGGAGGCGATCCGTCAGGTGGCCAGAGACAGAGGGCTATCCCGGCGGGATGTGTATCAGTATTTTCTTCAGGCGGACATGTGAAGAGATGAAGATTTTGTATATCAGACACATGAAAAATTTTAAAATAAATTACGCAGACATGAAAAATCGGAAATATTTTTATGAAAATTAAAGAAAAAAAGAAATTTGTCGAAAATCTATAATTGTTTATGGGCTAATTGCACCTTTTATCTGGCAATTGAAAAAATTTATTGCATTTTCCTGTGATTAACGATATACTTGATACAATGGGTATTGTATAAAGGGGAGTATTTACGTGGGAGGAGAGAAATAACATGAGCGACATCAGCCAAATTGGGAGCAGTATCAGGAGCCTGAGAAAATCGAAGGAAATTACTTTACAGCAGATGTCTAAAGAGACAGGTTTGTCGATTGGATATTTGAGTAATCTGGAGAGGAACCTATGCAGTCCCACGCTGCAGAATATTCAGAAAATCTGTGAGGTATTTGGCAGTTCTATTACCGATTTGCTGGAGCGGAATGCAGAGGCAAGAATTGTCGTGCGAAAAAAGGACAGGGAGATATCAGAAGAGCAGGACAGCCATGTCAGAAGGGAAACCATAAATTTTGGAACAGGAAATTCTTCTTTTTTTTATATGGTTTTGGAGGCTGGGTGCAAATGGGACGGTTCGTGGCGGAGCCATGACTTCGATGAGGTTGGGACCGTCATCAGCGGCAAATTAATGATAAGGATAGAGGAGCAGAAATTTGAACTTCAGGAAGGGGACTGTATCCTGATCAAAGCGCATAGTCGGCATTGCTATGAAAATCCGGATCCGGAGGTATCTGTCTCTTACTGGGCCAGATTCGGAGAAAAAAATGAAAAATTATAAAGGTATATGCAGAAATATATTACGGATATTCCCGAGTAGAAAAAGAACCGCGGGCCGGCTGATAATTATCAGCCGGCCCGCGGTTTCTCTTTTTGCGTCATTCATCGATTACTTTAAGGCCGGCCAGAGCTGCTAATTCTTTGATAGATTGTTTGGAAACTAATTTTCCTTTATACTCCACCAGATCTTCCCTGCTGCCTGTAAAAATGTCACTGGATATGTACTTTTTAAGGATAATACTATCACCCTCCACAAAAATCTCTACCGCGTCTCTTTCCTCTAACTGAAATGAACGTCTTAGTTCGATTGGGAGGGTAACACGTCCAAGTTCATCCAGCCGTCTTACAACGCCTGTTGTCTTCATAGTTTAAAACCCCCTGCTAATATAATCGCGAACACTTATAAATGTAACATATGGGGAAGATTATGTCAATAAACGGCGAATTTTTTGACCGTAAATTAAGAGAAAATTCATATTTTGTACATATATTAAGCGGTGAAATATCACAAAAATCCAAAACTATCAGAAGATGGGATGTTCTCCGGAGGTTGACAAATCAGAAATCCATTGCTACCCTAAAGATAAATCGGAGGTGGTGGATCACAATCTGTTCCGGGTAGCGGGAACAGGAATGTTCAGTGGGAAGGTCAATGAGGATATGTCTGAGGAGGGGTATGTGTACAGACAGGTGCTCAGGACGGGAAGACGTCAGGTGATCTATGAGCCGGGAAAAGAAATGATCTGCTACGCCTGCCCTCAGCGGGATGTCTGTCAGGAGGAAATCGAGATTTCCATGCCGCTGCGCCTGGGTACCAGGATCATCGGCGTCATCGGCGTGGTGGGGAGCACCAGGGAACAAAAAGAAAGGATCCTGGGGGATGAGGCGCTCTACATGGATTTTCTGGAACAGATCGCGGTATTTATTGCCACAAAGGCAAGGGAACATACAGAGCTGGAAGGAAAAAACGCTCTGCTGGGAACTCTGGACTGCACGATAGACCATATTGATCAGGGAATCATGCTCCTGGGCAGCGACTATGTGGTGACTACGGCCAATATCTCGGCAAAAAACCAGCTGGAGCTGGAGGGGCTGGAAGGAAGCCGGGTGTCCGTTGAGCCTACGGGGGATCATCTGAATCATCTGAACGAATATAAGCTGCGGGTGCAGGAACAGGAATTTTATGTCATGGGGCATATGTATGACCTGCCTAATCCTTCGAAGCGTTATGCTGCTCTGCTGATCTTTGAGAGCAGCAGGAATCTGCAGAAGAAATATTATGAGATGACCTCCACAGTGCATACGCTGGACTGTGACAGCATTATTGGAAGCAGCCCGCAGACCCTGAAAATGAAGGAGGAGATTCTGAAGGTGGCCCAAAGCTCTTCCACGGTGCTGATCACCGGCGAGAGCGGAACGGGAAAGGAAATGGTAGCCACAGCCATCTGGAACGCCAGCGAGCGGCGAAATGGCCGGTTTGTGGCCATAAACTGCGCCGCGATCCCGGAAGCGCTGCTGGAATCGGAGCTTTTCGGCTATGTGAAGGGGGCCTTTACCGGGGCGGATCCCAATGGCTGTATCGGTAAATTTGAGCTGGCCAATCACGGGGTGATCTTTCTGGATGAGATAGGTGACATGCCGCTGTATCTCCAGGCTAAGCTGCTGCGGGTGCTGCAGGAGCGGAAAATCATCCGGATCGGCTCTAACCAGGTGATTCCGGTGGATGTGCGGATTCTGGCGGCGACCAATAAGGATCTGCGGGAGATGATGCGGGAAAAGAGGTTTCGGGAGGATCTGTACTACCGGCTGAACGTCATTCCCATGGAAATCGCTCCCCTCAGGGAGCGGAAGGAGGACATCCAGGAGCTGGCGCTCTATTTCGCGGAGCGGTACGGAAGGCTGTTTAAAAAACATTTCTGGAAGATTACGGATTCCGTGATGGAGCGGCTGCGGTTATACCGATGGGAAGGAAATGTCCGTGAGCTGGAAAATGTGATGGAATTTATGATCAATATGATGGGCGAGGATGGTGTTCTGGATGAGGACACACTTCCTGCCGGGCTGAGGGAAGCCTCAAAAGGGCAGGCAGCCGGGACAGAAACAGCCAGAAGGAGCGGGGATAGTGAGACGCCGTCCGGAGGCAAAGAGGCAGATGTGGAAGGACCCATCTGCCCGCTGAAAGATCTGGAGCGGAGAGAAATCCAGAAGGCGCTGCGCCTTTTCGGCAATACCACAAAGGGAAAGAAGGAGGCGGCGAAGCGGCTGGGGATTGGACTGGCTACGCTATACCGGAAAATAGAGGAGCTGGAAAAGGAAGAAGAACAAAATTCTCAAAGTGAGAACCAACCATTCTCAAAACGAGAATAATTCTCAAAATGAGAAATGAATACAGAAGAAAATTCAGGAAAAAAGAAGCAGATTCCGGAGCAGGAAAGACTTTTCTGTTCCCCACACCGCTTCTTTTTGTACTTATTTTACAAAAAAATAAAGGAAATATGTATATTTCGCCAAAAAATTCAGTTCATAACAATTGGGAACACGATTTGCACTATATAAGGGCAAAGGCAATCAAAAGTCAAAGAAATTCATTTATAAACAACGGCGGACCGTACAAGCCCGGAAGATTTTACAGGCACTTTAATGAATGGAAATACTTCCAGATATATGGGCTTGGAAGGGGAGTCGCGGAAGTCAATTCAGAAAGGAAAATGAAGATGAAAGAGGTATTTAAGCTGGTAACAAGGGAGCATAATGGAGAATCCTCCTGCAATCTGGATTTTTTGAGCAAAGGGAACGCGGAAAAAATCCGTGATTTTCATAAAAGCTTTCCAGTGTATCGGCCCACGCCCCTGGCCCATCTGCCTGAGACAGCCAGATGCCTGGGGCTGGGAGATATCTATGTAAAGGATGAATCCTACCGGTTTGGGTTAAACGCCTTTAAGGTATTAGGCGGCAGCTACGCCATCGGAAACTATCTGGCAGGCCGGCTGGGCAGACGGATCGAGGACGTAGATTATCAGACACTGGTTTCAGAGGAGACGAGAAAAGAACTTGGGGACATTACCTTTGTAACAGCCACAGACGGAAATCATGGCAGGGGCGTTGCCTGGACCGCAAATCAGTTTAAACAGAAAGCGGTTGTATATATGCCAAAGGGAAGCGCTGAGGAGCGGCTGAAAAATATCCGGGCGGAAGGCGCTGAGGCCAGCATTACAGACCTGAATTATGACGAGGCCGTTCGTCTGGCCGACAGCCAGGCGCAGCAGAAGGGCTGGGTGATGGTACAGGATACAGCCTGGGAAGGGTATGAGGACATCCCCACCTGGATTATGCAGGGATATGGAACGATGGGGTTGGAAGCTTATGAGCAGCTTCCGGAGAAGCCCACCCATATTTTCCTGCAGGCATGGGTAGGCTCCATGGCTGGAGCGATAACCGGATTATTCTCTTCCATTTACGGAAAAGACCGCCCCGTGATTACCATCGTGGAGCCGAATAAGGCGGATTGTCTGTACCGGACAGCCGAAGCGGATGACGGGCAGCGCCATTTTGTGACAGGAGACATGGATACGATCATGGCCGGCCTGGCCTGTGGAGAACCCTGCAGCATCGGCTGGAATATCCTGGCTGACTACGCTGACCACTTTATCTCCTGCCCGGATTATGCGGCGGCGAAGGGAATGCGGATCCTGGGAAATCCGGTAAAGGATGATACCCGGGTAATCTCCGGAGAGAGCGGCGCCGCGGCTTTCGGATGTGTGGCGGAGATCATGACCAATCCGGAGCTGGCGGATATGAAGGAGAAGCTGGGACTGGACGAAAATTCCAGAGTGCTGTTTTTCAGCACCGAGGGAGATACCGATCAGGAAAATTACAGAGCGATTGTATGGGATGGAAAATATTCCAGTGCAAAATAAATCAATGAGGGAGGAACATCATATGTTGAGCAAAGAGAGACAGGAACAGGTAATTGCTTTATGCCAGAAGCTGATTCAGAGACAGAGCTATTCCGGACATGAGGACGGCGTAGTAGAGGCGCTTCAGGAGACCCTGAAGGAAGAAGGCTTCGACTCAGTAACTGTGGACAAATATGGAAATATTATCGGATGTATTAAGGGAAAACGGCCGGGAAAGAAGGTTCTGTTTGACGGACATATCGACACAGTTCCCGTAACCGACGAGACAGAATGGATGTATCCGCCCTTTGCCGCTGAAATCCATGACGGCAGGATCTACGGACGGGGCACCAGCGACATGAAGGGCGCGGTGGCCGGCTTTGTGACAGCGGCAGCGGCTTTTGCGAAGGATACTGACAGAGATTTCGCGGGAGAAATCTATGTGGCGGGTGTAGTGCATGAGGAGTGCTTCGAAGGCGTTGCGGCCAGAGAGATCAGCAAGGCGGTAAACCCCGACTATGTGGTGATCGGCGAGGCTTCTCAGTTAAATATCAAGATCGGTCAGAGAGGCCGGGGTGAGATCGTAGTAGAGACATTCGGAAAGCCCTGTCATTCCGCGAATCCGGCGTGAAGATCCACTATTCTCACTTTAAAGTATGCGGAAAGAAAAACTGGGACAAGATCGATGACGTGATCCGGCTCCTGGAGCAGGCCAAGGCAGAGGGCATTGATGTTTCCTTTGACCAGTATCCGTATGTGGCGGGAAGCACCATGCTGGGTGTGATTCTTCCTCCGTGGGTGCATGACGGCGGGACAGATAAGGTGCTGGAGCGGCTGGCTGACCCGGCGCTGCGCGAGAAAATGGTTTACGACATCGAGCATGGCATCCCCGGATGGGACAACTTTGTGGAATTCGCCGGCCTGGACGGTATCTTTGTAACCAGCGTGAAAAATGAGAAAAATAAAGACGCGGTGGGTCTGAGCCTGACCCAGCTGGGCGAGCTGCGGGGAACTGATCCGTATAACGCGACCTTTGACCTTCTGTATGAGGAAGAAAACGCTGTGGGCATGGTAGATTTCTACGGAACAGAGGAGCATGTACAGCTTTTCATGAAGCGGCCGGAGATGAATGCCTGCACAGACGGTCTGCTGGGCGGAAAGCCTCATCCCCGCGTGTATGGAGCATTTCCGAGGATTCTGGGAAAATATGTAAGAGAGGATCAGGCGCTGACACTGGAGGAGGCTGTTTATAAAATGACGAAGAAACCGGCTGTCACCTTCAACATGACAGACCGGGGAGAGCTTCGGGAGGGCGCTTACGCGGATATCTGTATCTTTAATCCGGATACCGTCATTGACAGAGGAACCTTTACCGATCCGATCCAGTATCCGGATGGCATCGAGTATGTTATGATCAACGGAGAGTTTGCCGTGAAAAAGGGTGAGCACACTGGCGTAAGAAATGGCGCGGTGCTTAGAAAAAAAGGAAAAGAGGTAATCAAATGATGAAAAAGGAAATTATTGCGACAACAAACGCGCCGGGCGCTGTAGGCCCTTATGTGCAGGCAATCAAAGCGAATGGCATGGTATATTGCTCCGGACAGCTGGGAATTGACCCGACTGTCGGAAAAATGCCGGAAACTGTAGAAGAGCAGGCGCGCTGCTCTATGAACAATATGGGCGCGATCCTGAAGGAAGCGGGCAGTGATTACAGCCAGATCGTTAAGACCACCATTTTCCTTACGAATATGGAGGATTTTGCCAAAGTAAACGAGATTTATAAATCTTATTTTGGCGACAGCTATCCCGCACGTTCCTGCGTACAGGTGGCAAAGCTTCCCCTGGGAGGCCTGGTAGAAGTGGAGTGTATCGCCTGTGCGGAATAAATGATTCATGAGAAAAACAGCCAGTCCGTAAATTTTTATGGGCCGGCTGTTTTTCTTATATAGGAAACGGCATAATAATTTTTATTATGACGTTTCCGGCGCCGATTTTTGCTGCGCAAAGCGCAGATATCTCTTTGCAAAAAGCGTGCGCATCCCCCGGAGGGGCTATAGTCAAAGACAAATTATTTTTTCTCAGTTAAAATTTCTATACCCCTTGAAAACACTGGTGTTTCCAGCGTTTTCGCCACCTCGGTTTGGCCCTTTTCCCTCATTT
>CAJFOT010000031.1 GCA_904397815.1 Candidatus Paralachnospira sangeri | reverse complement strand
GGGACTGCCCGAATTAACGCCTGTGGAGATAGTAGGTAAGTGCCCAGTGGGTATACGAGGTCGATGAAGCAGGAAGCCCATTGGCTGTAGACAATGGGTAGTTCACAAAAGCGGTACACTTTTTGTATATAATTGCATGTTGCACTGGAAGTATTGCTGCCGGACATGAGGCATGCATATAAAAAATGTGAATGGAAGAATGGAGAGAACAGATGAGAAAAGCAGTGGAACATAATTCCCGATGGATTGTTCTGGCAGCAATTTTCGGTATAATGCTGATATTGAACTGCCTGACTCTTTATTACGTTGATGATTACACTTATGCTTACAGTTTTGCAACCGGGGAGCGGATTACCAGCATCGCCCAGATCCCGGCTTCCATGGCCATGCACTGTGAGCTGATGAATGGCAGGGTGCTGGGGCATTCTCTGGCTCAGCTGTTCATAATGCTGCCGAAGACATTCTTTAATGTAGTCAGCGCACTGATGTACACAGCCCAGATCTGGCTGATGTATCAAATCAGTACAGCGGGAGAGGAGAAAAAGCCGGTCGGCTGGCTGGCCGGCGGCCTGGTGCTTTTGATGGGTGCTTTTATCTGGTATTTTGTGCCTGCTTTCGGACAGGTGTATCTGTGGATCTCCGGGTCAGTAAACTATCTGTGGGCAGCTGTGGTCTCACTGGCTTATCTGTATCAGTTTATGCTGATGCATCTGGACAGAGCGGATGGCTCATGGTTTCAGAGAACGCTGCCGGGACAGATTCTGTGGGTGATT
This sequence comes from Candidatus Paralachnospira sangeri, assembly GCA_904397815.1. Lineage (GTDB taxonomy): Bacteria > Bacillota > Clostridia > Lachnospirales > Lachnospiraceae > Paralachnospira_A > Paralachnospira_A sangeri. The sequence goes on along the minus strand of CAJFOT010000031.1, from coordinate 31,052 downwards.
TTTGGATTTATCACCGGTGCATGGCTGGAGAGCCTGTCTTTTGCCGCGGTGGGCACCGGGATTCTGGTGATCGGCTATCGGAAGCTGATATTGAAGAAAAAGGTTCCTGCCAGGTTTTATCTGTCGTCCCTGACCGGTATGGCAGGCTATCTGTTTATGGTAACCCGTCCGGCCACTCTGGGAAAATATGCTTCGGAGCAGAGTCTGGAGGCGATGTGGAATCATTTCGTGGATGCCTTCAGCGTATATTTTGACGAGTTCCGGATTCTGGTGATTCTTTTCGCGGCAGTGTGGATTCTGGCCTGTGAAATGAAGGTTGAGCGGAGATACCGGGAACTGTCCCTGATCTGTGTGACGGCCAGCCTTCTGGCCAATTTCGTGATGGTTCTGGCGGCTGATTACTACGAGCGCAGTATGCAGGGGACAGTGATGTTTATGGTGCTGGCCAGCGCAGTGCTGATGGTGCCGCTGTTTGGCACCCGGAGGCGGCAGGTCATGTCCATCATCAGCGCGGCGGTAGTGATCTGTGCCGCCAGTCAGTTCTTCACAGGCTGCAATGATGTTTACCGCAGCTATGTAAAGACTGCGGATCGGATCGCTTATATTGAGGCGGAGCGGGACGCGGGCAATATGACGGTGTCGATCCCTCAGATCAATCCTGAGACAAAATACAGCGCCGTGTATGGGCTGAAGGATCTGGATCTGTCAGATCCCACCTCCTGGCCTAACGGCGGGATGGCAAAGTTTTACGGTGTGGAGAGAGTCGAGGGCTACTATGAGTAGATACAGAGGATAGATGCCAGCTGGTGAGGATGGAACCATTTTCAGGAAGGGGGAAGATGGGTATGATTGACGGAAAGTATATCTGCCCGATCTGTGACAGGCGGATGGATATGAAGCATTATTGCTCCTACTGTAAAAGCTTTGTCAGGGAGCCGGTCTATTATACGGGGCCGGTGGCCAACGAGCGGAAGGAGGAGTTGGTTCACTATCAGAGAGAAGTGGAGGCGGCGAAAAAGACAGGCAGGAGACATCTGCACCTGGGTGGGGAACCCGGCCGGACAGCAGGCCGGACGCAGGATGCCCGGCAGTTCCGGCCCGCAGGCGGCGCCGGCGGATTCCGCCAGACCGGGGGCAGCCGTCCGTGGAATGCCCGTCAGGCAGCGCCAGGCGGCGGTTTTCCCCGCCAGACTGCGTCCCGGTCCCGCCCGTCGGGAGGACGCAGTGTGTGGGTGGTGCTGGCCGGCCTGTTTCTGATTGTGACGGTAGCGGCGGCGCTTTTTCAGACTGTTTCAGCGGTTCTGATGTACGGGCAGATGGGCATGTTGGCTTATGTTCCCTGGGGCGCTGTCTGCGCCCAGATTCTGGTTCGGTACCTGCCTCTGATATTGATTGAGATTGTTATTATCATCCTGGCGAGACGGAAAGGAAGTAAGTGAGATGGAACAAATCAGCAGGGTGGCGGTGATTCCCTGCCCTTCCTATGAGCAGGAGCTGGTGGATCAGGCTGTCAGGGACGGCCTGGCCTGCCTGGGCGGAGTCGGACAGTATGTGAACAGCGGCGAGCAGATTCTGCTGAAGCCGAATCTGCTGAAAAAAGCGGAGCCGGAGCTGGCGGTCACCACCCATCCGGCGGTGTTTGCCGCTGTGGCGAAGTGTGTGAAGGCAGCAGGCTGTGATGAAATTTTTTACGGGGATTCTCCGGGGCTGCAGCCCTTTGAGGAGGCGGCCCGGGTCTCCGGCATCCGGCAGGCGGCGGAGGCGCTGGGCGTGATGCCCGGCGATTTTCATGAAGGGGTTTTCTATCCCTGGCCGGAAGGCAGGACGGCGCGGGAGTTTATCCTCTGCCGGGGCGCGGCGGAGGCTGACGGCATCATCAATGTCTGTAAGATGAAAACTCATGCCCTGGAGCGGGTCACCGGGGCGGTGAAGAATCTGTACGGCTGTGTCCAGGGAAAGCATAAAAGCGCCGGACATGTCCGCTATCCCAGCGCGGCCCATTTCGCATCTATGCTCTGTGACCTGCACAGGGCGCTGAAGCCCCGGCTCCATATCATGGACGGGATCACAGCGATGGAAGGCAACGGGCCGGGCTCAGGCATTCCTGTCCATATGGGGGTGCTGCTGTTTTCCACTGACCCGGTGGCGCTGGACACGGTGTTCTGCCGGCTGATTCACCTGGATCCGGCGCTGGTGCCCACGAATTTCTGCGGGCAGCAGTACGGCATTGGAAACATGGAGGAAAAGAAGATTGAGCTGGTGACAGTGAAGCGGGAGAAGGGAGAGACAGGGGACTGTCCCATCGTCCCGCTGACCATGGAGGAGGCTGTGTCCCGATGGGGAAAGGCAGACTTTGATGCGGACCGGAATCCCCGGTCGGAGCGGGCAGAGTGGAAGCTGCTTCGGCGGGTGATGAAGCCCTTCCAGCAGCGCCCCTTTATCCGGGCTGACCTCTGCGTCCGCTGCGGTATCTGTGTGGACAGCTGTCCGGTGGAGGGAAAGGCCGTTTCCTTTCAGAAGGGCCGTTCACAGCCGCCGGTCTATGATTACAGCAAATGTATCCGCTGCTATTGCTGTCAGGAGATGTGCCCGAAGAAGGCTATCGAAGTCAGGACGCCCCGGATCGCCCGGCTGTTCCGGTAGCGGCAAGCGGCAGTAACAGCGGTTCCGGTGCCGCAGCAGGCGGCAGAGAGGCGCAAAAAGGCGGTTTTTAGGGGAATTCTTTCAGAAAACCCTTGCAATAATTCTGTTCTTCATTAAAATATAGCGTAGAAATATTACCAATTAGCAAACTGGAGGTGCCGAAATGGCGATGATCAAAAAACCGGTAACCGGCATGAAGGATATCCTCCCTGCAGAGATGCAGGCGCGGGATTATGTAATCGGACTGATTAAGGAAACCTACAGGGGGTTCGGCTTTACCCCGATGGAGACCCCCTGTGTCGAACATATTGAGAATCTGTGCAGCAGGCAGGGAGGAGATAATGAGAAGCTGATCTTCAAGATCCTGAAGCGGGGAGAGAAGCTGAACCTGGAGGCTGCTCAGTCAGAGGAGGATCTGGTGGACAGCGGGCTGCGCTACGATCTGACAGTTCCCCTGGCCAGATATTATTCCAACAATGTGAGCCAGCTGCCCACACCTTTTAAGGCGCTGCAGGTAGGCAGCGTATGGCGGGCAGACCGTCCCCAGAAGGGACGTTTCCGCCAGTTTACCCAGTGCGACATTGATATTCTGGGGGATCCCACCAACCTGGCGGAGATCGAGCTGATTCTGGCTACCACCACACTGCTGGGCCGGCTGGATTTTAAGAATTTCAAGGTGCGGATCAATGACCGGGCCATCCTCCGCTCCATGGCAGCTTACAGCGGATTCTCGGAGGAGTCCTATGACAAGGTCTTTATTATCCTGGATAAGATGGACAAGATCGGCCTGGACGGGGTAAAGGCAGAGCTACTGGAGAGCGGCTTCCCCGCGGCTGACGTGGAGAAGTATCTGGGGCTGTTCCAGGCCATGGAGGGACAGGAAGATGCCATCGGCGCCCTGAATGCCGCCATGGGCGGACAGCTGGATGAAAATGCCGCAGACAATCTGAGGACCATTATGGACAGTGTGAAGGCAACGGCAGTTTCTGAGTTTGAAATCGTCTTTGACCCGACCCTGGTGCGGGGGATGTCCTATTATACCGGCACGATTTTTGAGATTGAGATGGCTGAGTTCGGCAGCTCTGTGGCGGGAGGCGGCAGATATGACAAGATGATCGGCAGGTTTACCGGAAATGAAACCTGTGCCTGCGGCTTCTCCATCGGCTTTGAGCGGATTATCACCATCCTGATGGACAGAGGCTTCCAGGTTCCTGACGCCAGACAGAAGAAGGCTTTCCTGATTGAAAAGGGGATGCCTGCCGACAGGCTGTGCCAGGTGCTGAAGGAGGCCCGGGATGAGCGGAAGAAGGGCTTCCAGGTGCTGACTGTCACCATGAATAAAAACAAAAAGTTCCAGAAGGAACAGCTGGCCAAAGAAGGCTATACAGAATTCAAAGAATTTTTCAACCGGGACTGAGAGGTGCCGGGCGCATACAGAAAAGATCAGGAGGATGAATCATCATGGCAGAATCCATGAAGGGACTGCACCGGACCCATCGGTGCACAGAGGTGTCCAGTAAAAACATCGGCGAGACCGTAACCGTTATGGGCTGGGTACAGAAGCGGAGAAATTTAGGCAGTTTGATTTTTATTGATCTGAGAGACCGTTCCGGTCTTCTTCAGCTGATTTTTGACGAAAATGATATCGGCAGTGAAGGCTTCGCCAAGGCCGGCGAGCTGAGAAGCGAGTATGTGATCGCGGCAACAGGACGGGTGGAGGCCCGCTCCGGCGCTGTGAATGAGAACCTGGCGACCGGCGACATCGAGATCCGGGTGACCGGTCTGCGGATTCTCTCGGAATCCCTGACGCCTCCCTTCCCCATCGAGGCAAACAGCGCCACAAAGGAGGAGCTGCGGCTGAAATACCGCTATCTGGATCTGCGCCGTCCGGATATCCAGCATAATCTGATGGTGAAAAGCCGGGTGGCTCTGTTGGCCAGAAATTTTATGGCCAATGAAGGCTTCCTGGAGATCGAGACACCGATGCTGACCAAGAGCACGCCGGAGGGAGCCAGGGATTATCTGGTGCCCAGCCGGATCCATCCCGGCAGCTTCTACGCCCTGCCCCAGTCTCCCCAGCTGTTTAAGCAGCTGCTGATGTGCGGCGGCTACGACCGTTATTTCCAGATCGCCAGATGCTTCCGGGATGAGGATCTGCGGGCAGACAGACAGCCGGAGTTTACCCAGATGGATATGGAGCTGTCCTTTGTGGATATCGATGACGTCATCGATGTCAATGAGCGGCTGCTGGCCACATTGTTTAAGGAGATCTGCGGCGTGGAGGTGCAGCTGCCGATCCAGCGGATGCCTTACGCGGAGGCGATGGCCCGTTTCGGCTCTGATAAGCCGGATCTCCGTTTCGGCATGGAGATTCAGGATGTGTCGGATGTGGTCAGGGGCTGCGGATTCGGCGTCTTTACCGGCGCCCTGGAAAACGGCGGTTCTGTCCGGGGCCTGAACGCAAAGGGCCAGGGACAGATGCCCAGAAAGAAGATCGATGCCCTGGTGGATTTTGCCAAGGGTTATGGGGCGAAGGGACTGGCTTATATCGCCATCCATCCCAACGGCAGCGTGAAGTCCTCTTTTGCGAAGTTTATGACAGAGGAGCAGCTTCAGGCGCTGATCCAGGCTATGGACGGACAGCCGGGAGACCTGCTGCTGTTTGCCGCTGACCGGAATAAGATTGTATTCAATGTTCTGGGCAGCCTGCGGCTGGAACTGGCGCAGATCATGGGCCTGCTGGAGAATAACCATGAGTTCCGCTTTGTATGGATTACAGAGTTTCCCCTGCTGGAATATTCGGAAGAAGAGGGCCGGTATATGGCAATGCACCATCCCTTCACCATGCCGATGGAGGAAGATCTGGACCAGCTGGAGACCAACCCCGGGGCTGTCCGGGCGAAAGCCTATGACATTGTGCTGAATGGCTGCGAGATCGGCGGCGGCAGCGTGAGAATCCATCAGAGCGATATTCAGGAGCGGATGTTCAGGGCGCTGGGCTTTACCCAGGAACAGGCCCATGCCCAGTTCGGCTTCCTGCTGAATGCCTTCCAGTACGGTGTGCCCCCTCACGCGGGACTGGCCTACGGCCTGGACCGACTGGTGATGCTGATGACCGGCGCGGACAATATCCGGGAGGTTATCGCTTTCCCGAAGGTGAAGGATGCTTCCTGTCTGATGACAGAGGCTCCCGGACCTGTAGACCCGAAGCAGCTGGATGAGCTGGGCATCTGCCTGGCTGCTCCTGCAGAGGAAAAAGAAGCAGAAGGCTGTGAGCCGGAGCAGGCCTGATGCGTCTGGATAAATTTCTGACCGAGATGGGGCTGGGAACCCGCAGCGAAGTGAAAGGGCTGATTAAAAAAGGGCGGATCCGGGTCAACGGGGAGAAGCCTTCCGGCCCGGAGATAAAGATCGATCCCGATCATGACCGGGTGGAGGCGGACGGCCGGGCGGTGGCTTATGCGGCATGGGAATATTATATGCTGAATAAGCCTGCCGGCTGGGTCTGCGCCGCCAGGGACAGCCGTGACCCGGTGGTAGTAGATCTGATCGCAGACAGAAAGCGCAAAGATCTCTTCCCCGTGGGCCGGCTGGACAAGGATACGGAAGGGCTGCTGCTGATTACCAATGACGGCCGGATGGCCCACAGCCTCCTGTCTCCCAGAAAGCATGTGGACAAGGTTTACTTCGCCAGGGTCAGAGGTGTGGTGACGGAAAAAGAGAGGGAGCTGTTTCAGCAGGGACTGGACATCCGGGATGAGAAACTGACCCTGCCGGCAGAGCTGAAAATTCTTTCCGCTGACCCGCAGACAGGGTTGTCTCAGGTGGAGGTGACGGTCCGGGAGGGGCGCTACCATCAGATCAAGCGGATGTTTCAGGCGGTGGGAATGGAAGTGGCCTATCTGAAACGGCTTTCCATGGGCCCCGTCTGCCTGGACAGCAGGCTGGCGCCCGGCCAGTACAGGGAGCTGACTGTTGAGGAGCTGGAAGCCCTGCGCCGGCTGATGTGACAGGGAACGGAACCTTTTGGGGGCCGCCGCATATCATAGAGGTAAAGAGACGCAGCGAAAGGGCGAGTGGGTTCAGCTTATGAATGATATGTGGAAAAATCCCAGGTTCTGGTCTCCTTCCTTCTGGCCTGAGACAGGCAGAGACATTTGGGGCAGCTGCAGCCCCTGGGATATCTGTCAGGCGCAGGCGGCAGGAATGGCGCAGGCAGCAGGAACGGCGCAGGCCGGCGCAGGCGGATTCTGGATGCCGGCGCGGGAGGAGGACTGGGAGACAGAGCAGGATATTGAGTATTTCCTGGAGATGTGTCCGGCACAGGTCCGGGCCATGGAGCGGCATGTGGAAAATCTCTGTGACCGGTTTGAGTATGACGGCTCTCTGATGTATGATGTCTGGCCGGACAGAGTGACGATGATGCGGCTGAAAAATATGGTATTGAAGGAAGCGGAAGACGATCCGGCGCTGTTTGGTGAGACGGGATATTTCGGCGAACCGGGAGGCGCTGCTGCCAGTGACATGGCTGAAATTCTGCTGTATCATGAAATAACCCGGCGCCGCCGCAGAAGACGGGGCCGAAGATAATAAAATTTTTAAAATTTTTTTATTGAGCTTTCCTGTCCCAACCTTTACAATATAGTCATAGTGGAATACTATGGCTATATTTTTATCAGATGTGGGAAGACTTGTGAGCGAGTCTTGAATTGGAAAGAGATGAATATGAGAAGAACAAAAAAAGGAATTAAACGCATATTGATATTATTGCTTGTATTCTGTGGAGCGGTTGCAGGCATTCTTTTTTTCATGAACAGAGAGGATGAGACGGAGGTTTCTTACGCTGCTTCCGGCCCGGCCTCTCTGCCGGTCGTATATATGGAAGTAGAAGGGGAGCAGGTAAACGGGCTTCACGGATACCGGACCGCAATGCAGGCGCAATACATCAGAGATACGGTAACCCCTCTGCCGGCAGACAGACAGCTGCAGATTACCATCGAGGATGTACAGGATGAAATTATCAATATTGAATATGAGATCAGAAGTCTGGATACCCAGCGGCTGGTGGAGGATACCCAGCTGACCGGGTGGGACAGTCAGGAGGACAGTGTGACCGCAGTGCTGCCGATTCAGAATCTGCTGGAAGCGGACCGGGAATATCTGCTGACGCTGATTCTGTCTACCAGAGAAGATTCTGAAATTTATTACTATACCAGAGTGACGCTGGCGGATGGTTTTCATACAGCAGAGATGATTGATTTTATCAGGGAATTTCATGACAAGACTTTTGATCAGGATCAGTCAGAGGATCTGGTGGTATATATGCGGCAGACGACAGCAGACAGGAATACACTGGCCAATGTCAGCCTGCGTTCCACCTTCTCTCAGCTGACATGGGGGGATCTGGAACCGGTTCCGGTCACGGAGCCCCGGCTGGATATCAAAGACCTGAATGCAACCATTGGCTCTTTCACCCTGTCCTATCAGGTGCAGGCAGCCAATCCTGACCGGGAAGGGGAAACAGATACGTACGATATCGAGGAATTTTACTGTGTGCAGTGGTCCAGCAGTCAGTGGTATGTGCTGTCTTTTGAGCGGACCATGAACCAGATATTTGTACCCTCCGGAGAGGTGATCACAGATTCCGCCATTGACCTGGGCATTCTGGAGGATACGGCGGTGCAGGCGGTCAGAAGCAATAACGGCAGCCAGACTGTTTTTTCTGTCAGCGGCGAACTGTGGAGTTATGCGGCGCAGAGCGGGGAGCTGACCAGAATATTCAGTTTTGAGAAGGAAGGGGAGGAGGATATCCGAAACCGGCTGAAAGAACATGAGATTCAGATCGTTGAGGCGGCGGACAATGGAGATGTTCATTTCATTGTATATGGATATATGAACAACGGCGCTCATGAAGGGGAAGTGGGCATGGCCTTTTATGTATATCGGAAAGACTCCAATGATCTGACAGAAGTTTTCTACCTGCCGTGTACAGAACCTTATCAGATTCTGCGGGAGGAGGTGGGCATTCTCTCCTATCTCAGTGATTCGGGACTGTTTTATCTGATGTTTGATGACAGTATCTATGCCATTGATTTTGCCGGTGATGAGTTTGTGGTTGTGGTAGATCAGGTTCAGGAAGAAGGGATGGCCATCAGTGCGGACAGCAGCGTCATTGCCTGGCAGGAAGGCCAGGATGCTGACCATGGCGAGGTGATTCATGTGATGGACCTGGAGACCTCAGCCCAGTATACCATCGAAGCGGAGGAGGGTGAATATGTAAAGGCCCTGGGCTTTATTGAAAATGACTTTATCTGCGGCGTGGCCCGTCAGGCGGATGTAGAGAGCGGCGACGCGTCGGTGCCCTTCCCCATGTATGCGGTGGAGATCTACGGACAGAGCGCGGAACCTGAGACCCGGTATGAGCGGGATGGGATTTATATCTCCGGAATCAGCGTGGAACCGGGCAGCGTGAAGCTGTACCGGGTGGAGCGGGGTACCGGCGGTACCTGGAGGGAAATATCCGAGGATGCCCTGATTCAGAATACCTCCCGGGATGAGGAGGAAGAGCAGGTGCTGGTCCAGAACAATTCAGAATCCCGGCGCAATGTATATGTCATCAGCCTGGCAACTGGAAATACCGCTGCTTCGACCGGGCTGGCGGTGACAGATCCCCGAGGAATTTTGACCGGAAGCAGCAATACCATCACTCTTGGGGACGAAAACAGCCAGGAGGATGTGTTCTACTATGCGTATGCAAAAGGAAAGCTGCAGCAGATTTGTGCCACAGCGGCGGAAGCGATTCAGCTGACTTATGATGATATCGGCACAGTGGTGTTCGGCGATGGCAATTATGTTCTGCGCAGAGGATACCGGGACAGCAGTGTGTCCATTGATATGCCGGCCATTACCGCAAATAGTGAGGCAGACAGTCTGGCTTCCTGTCTGGAGATCCTCCTGAATCTGGCTGATGGCAGCGCGGATGTGGAGGGGCAGCTGGAGGAAGGGACAGAGCCGGCGGAGATTCTGCGGGGCGCTTTGCCCGGCAATGCCCATGACCTGACCGGATGCAGTCTGGAGCAGATTATGTATTATTATCTGTCCTTTGGTTATCCGCTGATTGTCCGGACCGCCGGTCAGTCTTACCAGCTGATCACCGGCTACAATTACAGCGACATCAGCCTTTATGATCCGGTGACCGGCGAGGAGACATCCATGGATATTGATACAGCGGCAGAATATTTCGAATCCTGCGGGAATGAATTTATCGGATATCTTCCCTGACTTTTTATCAGATTTGGAGATTCCCGTCTCTGCAGACGGTGGGCATCAGGTCCGGTGTCAGCAGCGGGCGTCCCGTTGAAGAATCGAGAAAAAAGATTTTACAAATAAAAATCTTGTGTTATAATCAGATAAGAAAAGTTTTAGATTTTCTTAAACAGAATTAAGAGAAGTATGGCAGAATGCCATATGGTTTATGATATATAAGGCCGCAGAAGGCCAGCCGCTGCTGCGGCATCCGGGAGGAAATTATGATTCAGTATATTATGAAAGGCGGCAACCCGCTGGTGGGTGATGTCGCAATCGGCGGGGCAAAGAATGCCGCGCTGGGTATTTTAGCTGCCGCAATTATGACAGATGAGCCTGTTATGATAGATAATCTTCCGAATGTGAGAGATATCAATGTGATGCTGGACGCCATTAAGGGAATCGGCGGAATCGTGGAACGGATCAATGAGCACAGTGTGAGAATTATCGGAAGTACGATCAATACAGTCAGTGTACAGTATGAATCTATTCGGAGAATCCGGGCATCCTACTATCTGCTGGGAGCTCTGTTAGGCAAGTATAAGGAAGCGGTGGTGGCGCTTCCCGGAGGCTGCAACATCGGTACCAGACCCATTGACCAGCATCTGAAAGGATTTACCGCTTTGGGCGGAAAGAACCATATCGAAAAAGGAGCGGTGGCTGTCAAGGCGGATTGCCTCAAGGGCAATCATATCTTTCTGGATGTGATTTCCGTGGGAGCTACTATTAATATCATGCTGGCGGCGTCTCTGGCTGAGGGCAGGACGATTATTGAAAATGTGGCGAAGGAGCCCCATGTGGTGGATGTGGCCAACATGCTGAACAGCATGGGCGCCAATATCAAGGGAGCCGGCACAGATGTGATCCGGATCAACGGCGTGGAGAAACTCCATGGCACAGAGTATTCCATTATCCCTGATCAGATCGAGGCGGGGACATTTATGATGGCTGCCGCCGTCACACGGGGCGACGTGATGGTGCGCAATGTGATTCCCAAGCATCTGGAGGCTATCAGTGCCAAGCTGCTGGAGATGGGGTGCGAGGTGGTGGAATTCGACGATGCGGTGCGTGTAGTCGGAAAGCCCCGTATGCGTCATACCCAGGTAAAAACCCTGCCCTATCCGGGTTTTCCTACAGACATGCAGCCTCAGACAGCTGTGGCCCTTGCTCTGGCAGAAGGGACCAGTATTGTGACAGAGAGTATTTTCGAGAACCGTTTTAAATATGTGGATGAGCTGATCCGCATGGGTGCTTCCATCAAGGTGGAAGGCAATGTAGCTATTATTGACGGCGTGAAATGTCTGAACGGCGCCCATGTCAGTGCCCCTGACCTGCGGGCGGGAGCAGCGCTGGTGATCGCCGGTCTGGCGGCGGACGATTATACGATTGTGGATGATATCGAGTATATCCAGAGAGGCTATGAAAAATTTGACTTGAAATTACGCAGTCTGGGTGCTATGATAGAGCAGGTAACAGACGAAAAGGGCATTCAGAAATTCAAACTTCGGGCAGGCTGAACTGCCGTCTGTGAAATATGCCTGGCATAAATTGAATATAATACTGTTTATACCATTCCCTTATTCAGAGTGATGGAGATACAAAGGATCTGAGAAGTCACGGCAACCCCTGCAGTCAGGAAGGTGCCAACCTGAGCGAGAAATCGAACAATAAGTGGATTTGATAAAAATATCGAGTCCGCGCGGAGCGGACTCATTTTTTTATACGGATTTTGAGAGGCGACTATGAAGACACGGACAGCGAGATGGATATTGTGCGCGGCGGCAGCGGCTTTGCTCTGTGCCGGCTGCGGGACGGGGCAGGCGGTGCCGGAAAAGGCTGAGATCCCGGTGCTGGGAGAAGATTATCTGAAGTCAGCCCATTATTTTGCCGACGGATGGTGCCTGAATTTCTGGAACTGCGAGCTGGATCAGATCGACAGTCAGCTGGACCAGATTCAGGCGGACGGGTTCAACAGCATTATCCTGGTGATTCCCTGGCGGGAATTCCAGCCGGATATTGAGACGATGGAACTGAATGATTATGCTGCGCAGCAGCTGGCCTTTGTGCTGGAGAAGGCCCAGGAGCATCAGCTGGGGGTGGTGATCCGTCCAGGTTATACCTGGGATTATTATGAGGATGACAGTGTGCTGCCCCGCTATTATCAGCTGTTGGGAAATGAGGATTATCAGGATGCCTGGATTTCTTACCTGACTCAGATCTATGAGATCTGCCAGGAGTACGATTCCTTCCTGGGCGGTTTTCTGTGCTGGGAAGATTTCTGGACCTACACTTATACGGCCAAATCCATGGGCGCGGAAAAGCTGGGCGCCGAGGAAGCGGAATTTATCGGATATCATCAGTATCTGGAAGAACGGTTCACCCTGGAGCAGATTAATGAATGGTATGGGGAAAACTTCACAGACTATTCTCAGATTTATTTTCCCGGTGAGGACAGTCCGGCTCTCCGGCTGTTCTTTGACTTTTATGACGATTTCCTGAACCGGCTGCTGGCCCGATCCCAGCAGGTATTCCCCAATCTGTCCATGGAGGTGCGTCTGGACGGCGACCTGGCGGTGGATCAGGAGGGGACCTCCTATTACTACAGTCACGAGGCTACCTACAGCTGCCAGGATTCGGAGTTCACCACTGTGATGTATGGAATTCCCATGGGTTTCGCCAATCAGGGGGAGCGGGTGGATTATCAGACCGCGATGAATAAGACGGATGAAATCCTGTCAGATCTGTTGAAAAAAAATGATGGAAAGGGCGTCTATGTGGATCAGTTCCTGTACGCGGACAATACACCGGGCTTTTCCCACAATGCCCAGATCATCGATGACCAGGTAGATGATTATCTGGAAAATATCCACACAGTGCTGGGAGAGAAAACCATCGGCTATGGCGTGTGGACCTACCGGGATTATGCGGTGGATCTTCTCTATAATCCTCAGTTCGGTCTGGGTCTGGAGGGATGGGAGAGCAGCGGCGCCGAGACGGTGGAGACAGACGGCTCTGCGAAGGTTCTCCTCGAGGCAGGCGGATGGCTGCGGCAGAATATCCCTGCCGACCGCAAAACAGATACCGGAGAGGAGACCATGTTTGTGCGGGGTGAGTATCAGAATCTGTCCGGGGATACTGTGACTCTGACAGTTACGCTGGGAAACGCGGAGCCGGCAACCATGGAATGCGGACCGGGAGAAAGCCGGGAATGGGAGCTGACATTTCCCAATACAGGAGATTATACACTTAACATCCAGAGCGATGGAGAGGTATATATAGATAACTTAAAGGTATATGCCCATGTACAGAACGGACTGCTGTACAGTCTGGACGGCGAAGAGCTGGATTGTATCGAAAGTATACGCGTTCTGAACAGCAAATTACAAAAAGTAAGATAAAAAGAAAGGAACAGAAAATGGAAAGACGTTTATTTACTTCAGAATCTGTTACAGAAGGACATCCGGATAAAATCTGCGACCAGATTTCCGACGCGATCCTGGACGCACTGATGGAGAAAGACCCGATGAGCCGTGTAGCGTGCGAGACATGCTGCACCACCGGTCTGGTGATGGTGATGGGAGAAATTACCACAAAGGCATATGTGGATATTCAGAAGATTGTCCGGGACACAATAGCGGAAATTGGCTATACCAGAGCGAAATATGGTTTTGACGCCAGCACCTGCGGTGTGATTGTGGCACTGGATGAGCAGTCCACTGATATTGCGATGGGTGTGGATAAGGCTCTGGAAGCAAAGGAAAATAAGATGAGCGATGAGGAGATCGAGGCAATCGGTGCCGGCGATCAGGGCATGATGTTCGGATATGCTACCAATGAGACGCCGGAGATGATGCCTTATCCTATCGCTCTGGCTCACAAACTGGCCCGGAAGCTGACAGAAGTGCGAAAGAACGGCACATTAAAATATTTAAGACCAGACGGAAAGACCCAGGTAACAGTGGAATATGATGAGGCTGGAAAGCCGGTGCGTCTGGACGCTGTGGTGCTGTCTACTCAGCATGGTGAGGATGTGACCCAGGAGCAGATCCATGAGGATATTAAGAAATATGTTTTTGATCCTGTCATTCCAAAGGAAATGATTGATGAAAATACAAAATTCTTTATCAATCCTACAGGAAGATTCGTTATCGGCGGCCCTCACGGCGACAGCGGCCTGACCGGAAGGAAGATCATTGTAGACTCCTATGGCGGATATGCCCGTCACGGCGGCGGCGCTTTCTCAGGCAAAGACTGTACCAAGGTAGACCGTTCCGCAGCTTATGCTGCCCGCTATGTGGCAAAGAACATTGTGGCTGCAGGCCTGGCTGACAAGTGTGAAATTCAGCTGTCCTATGCGATTGGCGTGGCACAGCCTACCTCTGTGATGGTAGATACCTTCGGTACAGGAAAACTGTCTGATGAAAAACTGGTGGAGATCATCCGGGAGAATTTCGACCTGCGTCCTGCGGGAATTATCAAGATGCTGGATCTGCGCAAGCCGATCTACAAGCAGACCGCTGCTTACGGACATTTCGGCCGTGATGATCTGGATCTGTCCTGGGAGCGTACAGACAAGGCAGATCTGCTGAAAAAATATCTGTAAGATTTCAACCATCAATAATGGAGGGCTTATGACTATATTAGTAACCGGCGGAGCCGGATATATTGGCAGTCATACATGTGTGGAACTGTTAAACGCTGGATATGAAGTGGTAGTGGTAGACAACCTCTCTAATTCCTCAGAAGAAGCGCTGAGAAGAGTGGAGGAAATCACCGGAAAGACTCTGACCTTTTATGAAGTGGATATTTTAGACCGGGGCAAAATGGAGCGGATTTTCGGCGCCCATCAGATAGACGGGGTGATTCATTTCGCCGGTTACAAGGCGGTGGGAGAATCTGTGAGCAAACCATGGGAATATTATTATAACAATATTACCGGAACACTGATTCTGTGCGATGTGATGCGGACCCACGGGGTTAAAAAGCTGGTGTTCAGTTCCTCCGCCACTGTATACGGAAACCCTGCCACTGTGCCGATTAAGGAGGATTTCCCGCTGTCGGTTACCAATCCCTACGGCAGGACAAAACTGATGATCGAGGATATCCTGCGGGATATGTCATTTGCCGATCCGGAATGGAATATCGTTCTTCTGCGTTACTTTAACCCGATCGGCGCTCATAAGAGCGGCCGGATCGGGGAGAATCCCAAGGGCATTCCAAATAATCTGATGCCCTACATCACCCAGGTAGCCATTGGGAAACTGCCTTTCCTGGGAGTATTCGGCGATGACTATGACACGCCGGACGGAACCGGCGTCCGGGACTATATTCATGTGACGGATCTGGCTCTGGGCCATGTGAAGGCCATTGAGAAGATGAACCGGGAGCAGGGCGGTATTTTTACTTATAACCTGGGCACCGGCACCGGCTACAGCGTTCTGGATATCGTCCGCGCTTTCAGCAAAGCTTCCGGAGTAGAAATCCCTTATCATATCAAGCCCAGGAGACCGGGGGATGTGCCGGCCTGCTATGCGGACCCTTCCAAGGCCAGAGAAGAACTGGGCTGGACTGCGCAGCGGGGACTGGAGGAAATGTGTGAGGATTCCTGGAGATGGCAGAAAAACAACCCTAATGGATATGAAGAATAAGCCGGAAAGGGGTACGTATGAAAAAGAAATGTATCGGCATTGATGTAGGCGGAACAACGGCGAAAATAGGTCTGCTGTCTGTGCAGGGACAGATTCTCGATAAATGGGAGATACCTACCAGAAAAGAAGAAGGCGGAAAGTACATTTTGCCGGATATTGCCCGCTCGGTTCTGGATTACCTGAAGACGCATCAAATATCTGTTCAGGAGCTGGCAGGGGCCGGGATTGGTGTGCCGGGTCCGGTTATGCCCGATGGAAATGTAGAGGTATGCGTCAATCTGGGATGGACAGATGTGAATCCTGAGAAGGAACTGAGCCGCCTGCTGGGCGGCGTCTATGTAAAAGCCGGAAATGACGCCAATGTAGCTGCTCTGGGCGAGATGTGGCAGGGCGGCGGCAAGGGCCATAAGAGCCTGATGCTTTTTACTTTGGGTACCGGCGTAGGAGGCGGTGTGGTGCTGGATGAAAAGATTGTGTCCGGTTTTCGCGGCATGGGTGGTGAGCTGGGTCATATCGTGGTGAACTTTGACGAGCCTCTCCAGTGTAACTGCCATAACCACGGGTGCCTGGAACAGTATGCTTCCGCCACCGGCATTGTAAAAGAAGCCCATCGGTCTGTGGAGGCTTCGGAGGAACCCTCCGTACTGCGTAAAAAGCCCGATTTCAGCTGCAAAGATGTGCTGGACGCCGCGAAGGCAGGCGACCGGCTGGCGCTGGAGACAGTCCATCGCTGCATGCGGTATCTGGGCCTGGCCATGCACTATGTCAGCCATGTAACTGACCCGGAGATTTTCGTCATCGGCGGCGGCGTGTCAAAAGCCGGCCAGTTCCTGTTGGACATCATCCGGGAATATTATGAAGGCTTTACCGTGATGGGCAGACGCAAGGCAGACATCGGCCTGGCAACCCTGGGCAACGATGCCGGCATGTACGGCGCAGCCCGCCTCATCCTGGACAAAGAACTGGAGAACATATAAAGAGGTTTCGTTCAGGGGCTGTTACCCACCCGGCGTTTCCTTTTCCGTCCGGGGGGGGGTAACAGCCCCTGAACGAAAAATAATTTTTGGAAGCCTGGCCGGTTGGCCGGGCTTTATGAGGTTTGATTATGGACTGGAAGCGATTTGTTTCTTATTATAAACCGTATAAACGGCTGTTCTGGACAGATATGTTTTTTGCCTGCCTGGGGGCGGCGATGTCTCTGTCGATTCCGCTGATTGTCCGGTACATCACAGGAACTGTGGTTTATCTGGGGCCGGAGCGGGGACCGGCAATCATTCTCCGGCTGACGCTGCTGATGATCGGAATGGTGCTGGTGGAATGCTACTGCAATTATTATATCGGCTATGCCGGCCATATGATGGGAGCCAGGATGGAAGTAGACATGAGAAATGAACTGTACGGTCATTACCAGAAGCTGTCCTTTACATATTTTGACAATGAAAAGGTAGGTCAGCTGATGTCACGGGTGACGGCCGATCTGTTTGATATTACGGAACTGTATCATCACGGACCGGAAAATCTGGCGATTTCGGTTATTAAATTTACAGGTGCTTTTATCATCCTCCTCTGGCTGAACTGGAGACTGGCTCTGGCGGCTTTTGTCATGATGCCTTTTGTAGTGGCTTATGCTTTGTTTATGAATCGGCGCATGAGGAACGCATCCAAAGAGAATAAAAAGCGTCTGGCCGGTATTAACGCCCAGATGGAGGACAGCCTGTCTGGCATCCGGGTGGTGAAATCTTTCGCCAATGAAGAGGTGGAGATGGAGAAATTCCGGGAGGGAAACAGGAGTTTTCTGGAAAGCAAGGATCGGACATACCGGTATATGGGAAGCTATCATTCAGTGATGAAAGCGCTTCTGACTCTGGTGACTGTGACAGTTGTGGGTGTGGCAGGAGTGCTGCTGACCCGTGGACAGCTGGAGGCGGCGGACCTGGTGATTTTTATTCTGTATATCAATAATTTTACAGAGCCGGTGAACCGGCTGGTGGATTTTACAGAACAGTTTCAGAATGGGGCCAGCGGTTTTGAGCGGTTTCTGGAGGCGATGGCAGTGGAGCCGGATATTCAGGATAAACCAGATGCCATCGAATTGGGAGATGTAAAGGGGCAGGTTGTTTTTGATCACGTCAGTTTTCACTACTCGGATATGTCGGAAAATGTTCTGTGCAATGTAAATCTGACCATAGAGCCGGGAGAATATGTGGCACTGGCCGGGCCTTCCGGTGTGGGAAAAACCACCATGTGCAGCCTGATTCCCCGTTTTTATGAGGTAAACGAGGGCGCCATCCGCATTGATGGAACGGATATCAGAGATGTGAAGCTGAAGAGCCTGCGGCAGCATATCGGGATTGTCCAGCAGGATGTCTATCTGTTCGCAGGTACAGTGGCGGAGAATATCGGCTACGGCAGGCCGGGAGCCTCTATGGAGGACATTGTGCGGGCTGCCCAGAGTGCCAATGCCCATGAATTTATTATGGAACTGCCCGACGGGTATGAGACAGATATCGGCCAGAGGGGCGTTAAGCTGTCAGGAGGGCAGAAGCAGAGAATTTCTCTGGCCCGGGTGTTTCTGAAAGACCCTGCCATTTTGATCTTTGACGAGGCCACATCTGCGCTGGATAATGAGAGTGAGCGGATCGTCCAGGCGTCTTTGGAGAAGCTGGCAAAGGGGCGGACGACCTTTGTGATCGCTCACCGGCTGTCTACAATCCGGAACGCGAAACGGATTCTGGTTCTGACGGAGAACGGAATCGAAGAAGAGGGAAACCACCAGGAACTGCTGGAGAAGGGCGGTGCCTACAGCCGGCTCTATCAGGCTCAGTATGTGGGATAATGCAGCTGTATCGGCGGGCAGGACCGCATAAGGATATAAAAGTATGCCGGAAAACCGAAGAAGGACTTGCGTATTTTCCTTGTGGAGTATACAATGTAATTTGAGATAAAATCTGGATATAAGGAGCATAAATTGATATGAGTCAGGAGAAAGTAGAAAAATATAAGCAGGAAAAAGCGCACAGAAAAGAGAATGTGCAGAAAGAAAAGAAGAAAAAGAAATTTGAAAAAATCATTGCCTGGGTCATTGCTGTCGCTGTTGTCGCCGGAATTGGCGCCGCAATCGGCGTAACCATTTACAATGAGTATCAGGCAGCGCTGGCAGCCCGTCCTAATTATGAGAGGGAAGAGATGATTCTCAGCGACCTCACCGGCGTTCTGGAGGAAATAACAGAGGAGTCCGGCGAGACAGAAGCGGCGGGCGAAGAAACAGCTGCAGAGTCTGAAACAGCAGCGGAAGAAACGGCTGCAGAGTCTGAAACAGCAGCGGAAGAGACAACAGCAGAGTCTGAGACAGCAGCGGAATCCGAGGGGGAGACTGCAGCACAGACTCAGGGAGAAACTTCCGGGGAATAAGAAAAACACAAAAAAGAATTCTGCGCTGCAGAATTCTTTTTCCCCATAAACGAGGAGTCCCCGGGATGAGGAATCCCGGGGTAATTATGAAAAATCTATGTGCATATTGACGAAAACTCTTTTTGATCTCTTTTGTTCTTATGCAAATAGCATAACAGGCAACTGTGAACAAATTGTGAACAAATGGTAAATTATATATGAATAGCCAAAAAAGGAGGTTGAAATATGGCAAATTCGCACACAGGGGATATCATGGTGGTAGGTCATAAGAATCCGGATACGGATTCTATTTGTTCTGCCATTGCGTATGCCCGGCTGAAAGAAAAAGTGACCGGAATCCGTCATGTACCCAAACGGGCAGGAAAAATCAATCCGGAGACAGAGTTTGTGCTTCACTATTTTCAGGTGCCGGAACCGGAACTGCTCCGGGATGTGGGAACCCAGGTGAAGGATATGGAGATTCGGGATACAGAAGGCGTAGACAGTTCTATCTCTCTGAAAAAAGCCTGGGAACTGATGAAACAAATGAATATTGTGACACTCCCGGTCCTTAACGGCCGCAGGCTGGAAGGGCTGATTACTCTGGGCGATATTGCCAACTCCTATATGAATATCTATGACAGCAGGATTTTGTCTGAGGCGCAGACCAGTTATACCAATATCGTTGAAACCCTGGAGGGCAAGATGGTAGTGGGTGATCCGGAAAGGGTGTTTGACCATGGCAAGGTACTGATTGCTGCGGCCAATCCTGATTTGATGGAGAGTTACATTGAGAAAGGGGATCTGGTAATTCTGGGAAACCGGTATGAGTCGCAGCTGTGTGCAATTGAGATGAGCGCTGCCTGCATCATTGTCTGCGACGGCGCGCCTGTCTCTCTGACGATTAAAATGCTGGCGGAAGAGAAGCATTGCACTGTAATCAGCACGCCTTATGATACCTATACGGTAGCCCGGCTGGTGAATCAGAGTATGCCCATTGGCCATTTTATGAAGACAGAACATCTGACCGCATTTAATCTTCAGGATTTTACAGACGATATTAAGGATGTGATGGCCAGCAAACGGTATCGGTATTTTCCTGTGCTGGATGATACGGGGTGCTACAGAGGGCTGATTTCCAGGCGAAATCTGCTGGGTGTGCGCCGCAAGCAGCTGATTCTGGTGGATCATAATGAACGGACACAGGCGGTAAACGGAATCGAGAAAGCCGACATATTGGAGATTATCGATCACCACAGACTGGGTTCTCTGGAAACGATGGCTCCGGTATTTTTCCGGAATCAGCCCCTGGGATGTACAGCCACTATTATTTATCAGATGTACCAGGAGCAGGGCGTGGAAGTAGACAGGCAGACTGCGGGACTTTTGCTGAGCGCTATTATATCAGACACTCTGCTGTACCGTTCGCCTACCTGTACCCGGATTGATCAGCAGACAGCTCAGGAGCTGGCAAAAATTGCCGGCGTGGACCCGGCGGAACTGGCCAGAGATATGTTTACGGCGGGCAGCAACCTGCTGTCAAAAACAGCGGAAGAGATCTTCTATCAGGATTATAAAACATTTACGGTAGGTGAGCAGAAAGTGGGCATCGGGCAGGTAAATTCCATGAATGCGGATGAACTGAAAACCATTGGCCAGAGACTGCTTCCCTTTGTGAAAGAAGCGGAGGAAAAGTCAGAACCGGATATTATTTATTTTATGCTTACCAGCATTCTGGATGAATCAACCACTGTGATCAGTTCCGGGAAAACAGCTGCGGTTGCCTTGCTGACAGAGGCATTTCCCGATGGGAAGGAAGATGAGATCGGCTACTATCTGAAAGGGGTTGTGTCCAGAAAAAAGCAGATGGTGCCGTCGCTGATGATGGCTATGACACAGAATTGAAAATAGCAGGAGGGGCTGTTCCGTCTGGGATAGCCCTGATTTATTCTGGTGAGAAAACCCCGCAGGCAGAAATGATGCGGGTATGAGAAGAACGGAGGAAACGATATGAGAACTGTGGATAATATAACATTGATCGGCATGCCGGGCTCCGGCAAAAGTACGATAGGCGTTCTGCTGGCGAAAAAGCTGGGCTACCGGTTTATTGACTCGGATCTGCTGATTCAGGAGCAGGAGGGGCGGCTGCTGAAGGACATCATCGCCCGTGAAGGGGATGAAGGTTTCTCCCGCATTGAAAATCAGGTAAATGCGCAGATTCAGGCTGTGAAAACTGTAATTGCTCCCGGCGGCAGTGTGGTATATTGCAAAGAGGCTATGGAGCATCTCAGCCAGATCAGCCTGATCGTTTATCTGCGGATCAGCTGTTCCAGCCTGAAGGAGCGCCTCGGAGACCTGAAGAGCCGCGGTGTTCTGCTGAAGGACGGCATGACGCTGGATGATCTCTATGCAGAGCGTGCCCCGCTCTATGAGAGGTATGGGGAAGTGGTTCTGGATGTGGATAATCTGACTATGGGGGAAGTACTGGACAGTTTTCTGCTTACCTGTCCGGAATTTCATCCTGACAGGTAAAACAGGGCGGGCGGAAAGCAGGCAGGTTACTCGTGGCCGTTCTGCCTGCTGTGGTGGTTTCTTTCACTATGATGCTGTTCCTGCCAAGTTTCTGATTCGCAGGAGGATTCTGATTCGGTGCTTCCATTTGTGCTTCCGGAAGTCTCTGTGTCCTGGGGCGTCAGGGAAAAATCGCCGGAACGGGCGTCGATCAGATCCTGAATCTCCCGCATGGTCATGCCGCTGACATCCTCCAGTGTGACAGAGGGGTCCAGCTCCTTCAGCAGCCCGCGGGCTCTGGACAGGAGGGTGTAAACGGTATTTACATTTTTCTTTAAGATACGGCTGATTTCTTTCGCCGAATATTCCTCGTAGTAATACAGATATATCACATCTTTATATTTGGGCGGCAGTGTCAGTACGGCCTCCAGAATCTCCCGGTCATCCTCGGGGATATCCTGTTCCACTGCCAGGGCCTCCTGGAGGGGAACGGTTCTGCTGCGGAAAAAGCTTTTGAGCAGATCACGGCAGGCGTTCACCGTAACTCGGATCAGCCAGGCTTTTTCATGTTCTTCACTTTCAAAGACAACAGAGCTGAGGACATATTTCAGAAATACTGTCTGAAATATGTCCTCAGTATCTGCGTAATTTTTCAGATGTACCATGCAGATCCGCCGGATCATATCTCCGTACCTGTCGATGGCCCGGTTGGTTTCTTCTGCGCTGCGCATGTTCTGTCACGTCCTCGTCTATCTGTGTCCGTGATGCCTTTCCTGATGATGTTCTGTCTGGCAATTGCCTGTCCCTGCCTGGCAGCTGTGCTGTCCATACCTGCAGACGGCAGCAGTGCTCCTGCCCTCCCGGTAGTCGCAGATTCCGTCGCCGTCTGTGTCTGTGAAGCAGTGGGAGCCGTCCGCGCAGTACGCGCAGACAGAGGCTGTGCTGCTCTGAGTGCTCTGGACATTATACCGGCGGCCGTGGGCCGACGCCAGAAGTGTGGTACAGCCCAGGGCCAGGATAAGGGCCGCGGCCAGTGTGATCCATTTGATTTTTTTCATGTCTGATCCCTCCAGATTCATATTGATATATAAATATTGAACCAGCATAAGACTGTTTCAACAGAAATACGATTCAGAGGGCAGTTTTCATTCAAAAATTCGAAAAAATTTTAAATGACTTTTACGATGTCCCCCGCCTTAGCTTCTCCGGGTGTCAGCACCTTGACGAAGATGCCTTCACGGGGCATGACACAGTCTCCGGCGGCCTTGCGGATGGCACAGTCATTGTGGCACTCTTTGCCGATCTGGGTGACCTGGCACTGGGCGGTGCCGATCTGCAGCCTGGTTCCCACAGGAAGCTGGTAGAGGCAGAGCCCCTCTGTCAGAATATTTTCCGCAAAGGCGCCGGGGAGCAGCTGAAAATCAATATTCTGCTGGACTTTTGCCACGCTTTCGACGCCCAGCAGGCTGACCTGGCGGTGCCAGTTTCCGGCGTGAGCGTCTCCTTCGATGCCATGGTCAGGTCTGAGCACAATCATATCTACGGGGTGTTTCTGTACGCCTTTTACTTCACTGATACAGACTGCTCTGATGATGCCCGAGGGCGCGCCGCAGTCGGCGGAGCCGGCGGAGCGGATCATTTCCACACCATGCCTGACGGGGTCCAGTACGGCAAGAAGATTTTCTCTGGCTGCTTTTTCGCTGCCGGGGAGATTGATAATCAGAGAGGACCGGCGGATGCCTGCCACGCTTCTGGACAGACAGCCCCTGGGCGTGATCGCCATGCTGGCGGCCCGCATGGCCTCCGGTATGCCTCTGGTTTCCCGCTCGATGACGGCCAGTGTGGCTTCGGGGGTAACGTCTCTGGGTGAAAAACCGGTTCCGCCGGTGGTCAGAACCAGGGCGATCTGCTTTTCATCGGCGCATTTCTTTAAGACACTCTGAATTTGTTCCGTCTCATCAGGTATGATAGTCTGATATACGACATTCCAGCCGTTTTCCTCCAACAGTTTTTTCAGAGAAGGGCCGCTGGTATCGACCCGCTCACCTTTCGCCCCTTTGTCACTGACAGTGATGACTGCTGCTGTATAATCCATGTTTTCTCCTCCTGTTTTCCACCCTCCGCTGCCGACAGGGAAGGCTGTAATGCTTTCTCTCTATAATATATCACAAAGACGGGTAAAACCCGCCATATTTTTCAGAATAAAATCAGCGATCCGCGGGATTTCGCTGTCTGCGAAACCGAACCGGGGGATGGCTGTATCCAGGTCTGTCAGGTCTGTGACGACGGCGATATACCGGTCCAGACCGGCAGTGAATCCTTTTCCCGAAGCCTGCCGGCAGATCCCGATCTGGGTCAGTCCCAGTTCCTTGAAGCCTTCTGCCAGAATCAGATCCACGTCATGGATCATAGCGGCAGACTGGAAAAATGACAGGTTTCTCTGTTCAATATAGGCGGTCTTCTCCGGGGAGGAGATGACAGTGATATCTGCTCCGGCCCGGGCAAACCGCCAGCTGTCCTTTCCTTCATGGTCGATCTCAAAACTGTGGGCGTCATGCTTGATGACGGCCACCCTCAGGCCCCTGGACTTCAGGGCGGGGATCAGCTTTTCAATCAGTGTGGTTTTTCCGGTTCCTGAATAGGCCGCAAAGGCCAGAATGGGAATGGTGTGCATCGTTTATCCTCCGATCCGGTTCATGGCCCGTCCGGTCAGGCTGCGGCTCCGGACAGAGAGGGGCCGGTGCATGGCAGGCTTGGCCAGGATGGCAGTCTGAATCTGCCGGCGCATGCCGGCGAAGTCCAGCCCTTTCAGGGCGTATTCTTCCGCAGAATGGAGGCAGGGCTTGAGATGGCCGTCCGCTGTCAGGCGGAGGCGGTTGCATTCGCCGCAGAAATGCGCGCTGACCGGGCTGATCAGCCCCACATTCCCTCGGGCACCGGACAGCTTGTACAGCTGGGCGACCCCGTCGTGGCGGGAGCCGGCTTCCAGTTCCGGCAGCCGTTCCAGTACGCAGGAACAGGGGATAAAGGCTTCCGGGCCGAATTCCTGATTGCCGCTCATGGGCATCAGTTCGATAAAGCGCATATCCACAGGATACATACGGGTCAGGTCAGCCAGGGCGGGAATCTCATCATCGTTAAAGCCGCCGATCAGAACACAGTTGATTTTTACTTTTTCGAAACCGGCTGACAGGGCAGCCTCCAGCCCGGCCAGCGCCTGCTCCAGCCTTCCTACTCTGGTGATGCGGGCATATTTCGCCGGGTCCAGGGTGTCCAGGCTGATATTGACCCGCTGCACGCCGGCTTCTCTCAGCGCCGGAGCCAGTTCGGGCAGGAGCGTGCCATTGGTGGTGATGCAGACCTCCCGGATGCCTTCCACTGCGGAGGCTCTGCGGCATATCGACAGAATATTTTTCTTGATCAGAGGTTCGCCGCCGGTGATCCGCAGCTTATGGACGCCCAGGGAAGCGGCCGCCTCTACGGCCATCATCATCTCATCCTCCGTCAGCATTTCTTCGTGAGACTTTTTACAGATCCCCTCCTCCGGCATGCAGTAGCGGCAGCGGAGATTGCACCGCTCTGTCACGGAGAGCCGGAGATAATTGATTTCTCTGCCGAAATCGTCTTTCATCGCTATTCACCTCCCGAGACGGATCATTGTCATCAGTATCGTCCGAATGTACAGTTGGGATAATGACAGACCCTGCAGGTCTGACAGAGGCCGCCGTCTCCCAGCCGGATCAGATCCTTTTTGGTCAGTTTGTCTCCGGCGAAAATCTGAGGCAGCAGCACATCGAAAATCGTGGTGGGCAGGCTGATGGCAGCCCCCGGAACGCCCAGGATGGCCACATCGCCCAGATAGGCTACCAGGGTCATATTGCCCGGCTGGGAAGGCACGCCGTGGGTGATGATATCTGCTCCCAGCTGCCGGACTGCGGTGGGCGTCAGGTCATCGGGGTCCACTGACATGCCGCCTGTGAAAATCAGAAAATCAGCTCCCTGCTCCAGGAATGTCCTGGCCTTTTCTGTAATCATATTCAGATCGTCATCACAGATTGCCACTCCCAGGATTTCGCTGGGGTAGCAGTTCAGCTTCTGCCGCACCACAGGCTCGAATTTATCCTGAATCCGTCCGGTATAAATTTCTGAGCCGGTAATGATGACACCTGCCTTACGGTGCTGATAGGGACGCAGGTCCAGCAGCTTCTCCCGGCGGCACAGCTGCTCTGCTTGGATGATCTGCTCCTCTGCTGTCACCAGGGGGACGATGCGCATGGAGGCCAGACGGGCGCCCGGCTCCGCGGGATAGTGATCCGGCAGTGTGGAGATGGTGATGTCGCCGATAGCGTTAATTTTCTCCAGCAGCCTGGTATTGACCCGGAACATGCCCCGGATGTCAGCCATCAGCAGCACCTTGCCCTCAGAGGGGGCTGTATAATGGGCCCCTTCTGCCGGAGCCATGGCCGCCATCCGCAGTGCGGCATCCTCCTCATGGATTTCCCCGGCGTTTTCTTCCCAGACGAAGATGGTCCGTTTTCCCAGATCCAGCAGCGGTTCAATGTCTTCCTCCCGGATCACATGTCCCCGTTTAAATGCAGCCCCCTTGAAACCGTCCCGCATGGCGGTGATGTCGTGGCAGAGGGTCATGCCCACAGCGTCTTCTACCTTTATTTTCTTCATATTATAAATCCTTTCAGTTTTGTTCCTGCGGACAGCGGGCCGCTGCCGGCAGGCACGATGGCCATCACATTGCAGCCGATGGTGCTGCTGAGAACCACATTGCCCTGGTCAGCTGGCGGATCGATAACAGCGGTACCGGAGGACAGAACGAGGCGCCCTCTGATCAGCCGGGTATTGCGGCTGGATTTGCCAAAATCCCGTCCCAGCGTCAGCTCAATCTCCTCCGGAAGGGGTTTCCGGTCGCCGGCCATCTTTTTCAGTATTGGCAGTGCCACCGCGTAAAAATTGGTGACGGCGGAGGCGGGGTTGCCGGAAAGGGCGCAGACCAGTTTCTGTCCCTTTACGCCGTAGGCGCAGGCCATGCCCGGCTTTAGGTCAATGCCGCGGATCAGGACAGAGACGCCTGCCGCCTCCATCGCGTCCGGAGTCAGGTCATAGTCGCCTGCGGATACGCCGCCGGTGCCCACCAGAGCATCGCAGCTGTCCAGACCCCTGCGGATCAATCCGGCGATATCCTCTGTGCGGTCTCCCGCAGAGCCCAGCCAGACAGGCTCCATGCCTGACTGTATCAGAGCGGCCTCCAGAGTATACCGATTGGAATTCCGGATCTTGCCTGGCGCCATGGGCATGTCGATTTCGATGACCTCATTTCCGGTGGAAAAGATACCCACCCTAAGGCGCCGGTAAACCTGGGGACAGGAGACAGCCTGGGAGGCCAGGGTTCCTGCCATGCCGGCATCAATGCGGTCTCCGGGCTGAGCCAGCAGCTGGCCTGCCTGAACATCCTCGCCTGCTTTTACAATATTGCTTCCTGCCTTAACAGGAGTGAAAAGTGTCACAGTCTCATCTGTAAAACTGGTTTTTTCAAACATGATGACAGCGTCCGCCCCGCAGGGGATGGGTGCTCCGGTGAGAATCTTTACCGCAGTTCCGGCGGTAACTTCCATGGAAGGGACTGCGCCGGCTGCCACTTCCTCCAGAATCCGCAGGGTGACAGGATTGTTCTCTGAAGCGGAAGCGGTGTCTGCTGCACGAAAGGCATAGCCGTCGTAGGCGGAACGGTCGAAAGGAGGGATATTGTCCTCTGCCCGAATTTCCCGGGCCAGAATACGGCCGGCACATTCTGACAGAGGACATATTTCCGTTTTTGCCGGGGATACCATGTTTAAAAGAAGCTCCCGGGCCTTTTTGTAATCCATTGGCTTTGTCATACTGATCCTTCCTCCAGTGTTAAGATAGATGAGGCGGGCAGGTGAACCCTGACAGTATCTGCCTCTATAGATTTCCACAGCTTTTTATCCAGCTCCCATCCCACCGGCACTGCGCCCGGCGCCCCGGCAGGGGTCAGCATAATGGTGTAGGAGAAGGGGTTTTCGATCACCTCTGTAACCTGGCAGTCGAAAGCGTTTTCTCCGTCTCCCGGGCAGATATCGTGCATTCGGATGCCGGCCCAGGGATGAACCGGCGTGCCCGGAGAGAGCTGCAGCTCCATGCTCCAGTCCTCCGCGAATATACGGTTATCCGCCAGCGGACGGCAGCGGGAAATATTTTTGCAGCCGGTGAGAATGGCCGCCTCCCGGGTCCGGGGATTGCGGAAAATCTCAGATTTGGGGCCGAAGGCTTCAATCCGGCCTTCCTCCATAACCGCGATCGAGTCGGATAAGCGGAACACTTCATCCCGGTCGTGGGAAACCAGAATCACCGTCTTTCCGAAACGGCTGATCACCCGCCGCATTTCCCGCTCCAGCTGAAAACGGAGATGGCTGTCCAGGGCGGAAAAAGGCTCGTCCAGCAAAAGAATCGAAGGCGCTGATACCAGAATTCTGGCCAGGGCCGTCCGCTGCTGCTGCCCGCCGGACAGCTGGGAGGGGTAGCGTCCGGCCAGGTCTGTCAGGCCGAACATCTCCAGAATTTCGCTGATCTTCTGTGTTCTTGTATCTTTGTCTTTCTCCCGGGCCGCCCCTGCCCGGATGTTCTCCAGCACTGTCATATGGGGGAAGAGGGCGTAGTTCTGAAACATCAGCCCTACATTTCTCTTCTGGGGCGGGAGATTGATTTTTTTCCCGGAATCAAAGAGGGTGACGCCGTCCACCACGATCCGCCCTCTGTCCGGCTTTTCTACGCCGGCGATACACCGGAGGGTCAGACTTTTGCCGCAGCCGGAGGCGCCCAGCAGGGCCAGCACTTCGTCCCGGGCCCGGAAGGAGACTTTCAGAAAAAAGCTGCCCAGATCTTTTTCAATATTTACTTCTGCGGACATCTCACACCGCCTCCTTCCTGGCAGGACGTTTTTTCACCTTTCCGGTCCGCCGCTCCAGCATGTTCACTGCCAGCATGACAGCGAAGGAGATGGCCATATTAACGATAACCCAGCGAAAGGCCAGTTCATCGTCATTGGTGCGCCACAGCTGATATACGGTGGTGGATATGGTAGCGGTCCGCCCCGGCGTGTAGCCGCAGAGCATGCTGGTAGCGCCATACTCGCCCAGGGCTCTGGCAAAGGACAGGACGGTTCCTGCCATAATCCCCTGCCAGCAGCAGGGAATCCGGATCCGCCAGAATATGTAGGTGTTGGACAGACCCAGGGTCTGAGCCGAATAGGCCAGTGTTTCGTCAAAGGATTCAAAGGCGCCCCGGGCAGTCCGGTACATCAGGGGAAAGATCACCACAGTGGTGGCGAAAATCGCTGACCACCAGGTCATCGTCAGCCGTACCCCGAAAACGTCCAGCACCCAGGCGCCGATAATACGCCGGGGCCCCAGTACCCGCAGCAGCAGGTACCCCACCACAGTGGGCGGGAGTACCAGCGGCAGGGTCAGGATCACGTCCAGCACCCCTTTGATGGCGCTGGGAACCTTCGCAATATAGTAGGCGGCGAAAATCCCCACAAAGAAAATGATAACAGTGCTGATACCGGCGATTCTGAGAGAATTTACCAGTGGAAATAGATCCATATTTTATTATACCAGAGGCGTAAAGCCTACATTTTCAAATACAGCGTCTGCTGTGTCTCCGGTTAAATAATCCAGAAATGCCCGGGCTTCATCCGGATGCTGGGACACATTCAGCACAGCAGCGGGATAGACAACCTGTCCGCACATTTCGGCGGTTGCGGTGTCCACTACGGTCAGATTATCAGAAAAGGCGTCAGTCTGATAGATAATACCGCAGTCCACGGTCGCTTCCGCTACCTGAGAGGTTACCTCCTTGACGTTGGAGCCGTAAGTAATACAGCCGGCAGCTGCCAGATCCTCTTCATTTAAACCATAGTATTCCAGGATTCTCTGGGTATACTGCCCTACCGGAACATCCGAGTTGCCCATCGCCATCAGGATACTGCCTTCCTCCAGCTTCGCCGCCAGATCATCATAGGAAGTAATCTCAGCCGGGTTGCCGTCGGGGACAGCCAGCGCCACCTTATTCTCCAGGATATCGAAGCGGGTATCTTCCAGAACAAAATCCAGTCCCTCGGTATTTACCTCGGGGTCTGCGGCAATATCCAGCTGATCCATCTGGGTCTGGCCGGCGGAGATAAAGATATCACACTCGGCTCCTTCCTGGATCTGAGTTTTCAGCGTGCCAGACGAATCAAAATTAAAGACCAGTGTAACGCCGGGGTTATCCGCCATATAGCTGTTTCCCAGCTCTGTCAGCGTTTCTGTCATGGAAGCTGCCGCAAATACGATCAACTCTACAGAATCACCCTCTGCGGCTGCGGCAGCTGTCTCGCTTTCTGCCACAGCTGCGGTTTCCTCATCAGCGGCAGTCGTCTCAGCGGCGGTGGTTTCCGCGGCAGTCGTCTCGGCAGCAGTGGTTTCGCTGCTCTGGCCGGAGCAGCCGGACAGCAGGGATAAAGCAAGGCATGCGGTTAATAACATTGAGATACACCTTTTCAATTTTTTTCCTCCTGTACTTTTTCATTTTGGGTACACAAATAGAATCTCTCACAGGGGGAGGTGCTGAAGGAATGTCCTGCCGGCAAAGAGGCCTCTCCTGAGGGGCATTCCTGACAATATAAAAACTGTCTGCTTCTCCGGAAAAAGCAGACAGTTCCAACACCAAAAGATCTGGCATCAATTGGCAGCGCAGTAAAGCTTGTCGTATTCTGTCTTCTTTTCAAACACGGAAGGCTGCTTCGTTTCCAAATCAACCCTGGCCAGTGTTCCATAGCATTGTGATGATAGCTGCCTTAGGAACAGGGGCTCGAAGATTCTACTTGTGTAAAATTTTACAGATATCAAAGAGGAATGTCAAGGATATTGTAATATTTAGACGAAATTGTGTTATATTTTTCAGAATTCTGTTCGTTTCGGTGTTCATATATGATACAGATATCGCCTCCATATTTGATGAAAGCAGGTAATGCGCAATACCCTTTTGACAGCGAAGGAATAAAGGGCTATAATACATACAGCTTACTATTTTTAAGAAAGAAGGTTCTGAAGTATGGGAAGATATTACCGGCTGTCAAAAAAAATTACAGAAGATATGGCGACAGAGATCTTAAAGGAAATACATGACATCAGTGATGTGGAAAAAGCGGAGTTTGCGGAAGAAAAAACCAAGATTCTGATTTTGACAGGGGAAAAGAAATATCCGGAAGTTATGACGAAAATTGTCAATATTTTCAGCAGAATCGGCGTGGACTGCGCGCTGTCCTTTGCCGGATTTGCATATGAAGAGTGAATCTGTTTTCGTTTCTGTTACAGCATACAGGCGGGAGGTACGAACCGCCGGACGGGGAGACAACGCTCTGGGGCACAGCGCCATATGGGCGGGACATTCTGTCGCTTGATTCCCGGCCCGAACAGGTACTAAAGCAGATTCCGAGGCGGTTTTTCAGGACCGGACTTATCTTCGGGGAAAGCCTGATGC
>CAJFOT010000030.1 GCA_904397815.1 Candidatus Paralachnospira sangeri | reverse complement strand
GGCGGCAGAATATCCCGCCCATATGGCGCTGTGCCCCAAAGCGTTGCCTCTCCGTCCGGCGGTTCGTACCTTCCGCCTACTATGATCGAAAGCAAATCATCAGCTGGTATAATTCTCCAGGTAATCAAACAGCTCCACCTCCGACGGCACAAAAAACCCTTTCAGCAGCTTATGCTGTTCGCTCTCGGGCAGGGGCCGGATATCGATGTTGGTGTGAAGGTAGACGGTCTGTCCATCCCCTTCATAGACCGTGATTGTCCCATCTTCTGCCGTGATGAAGAAGGCGTATGTCTCCTCCGGCGAAGCGGGGCTTTCCTGGACGGGGACGGCGGGCTGGTTCTGGTCTTCTTCCTCCCCGGTTTCATCCTTCTCTGCTGCCTGTACAGCATAGCTTTCCTGAACCGGTTCTGCGCTGAGAGTCGGTTCCTGAGCCTGCTGCGTTCCGGTTTCCGGCTGGCGGACCAGCAGTCCATAGCTGATATAATAAGTAAAAGTAAAAATACAGATAAAGCTGAAAAAGCAGATAATATAACGTAATTTCATGGAATCCACTCCTTTTACGTATATTATCTGCTGTTTTTCCATTTTTAATCAAATCTTCCTGCTATTTCAGCAAATATAATTCCATAAGGCAATAAATAAGCCGAAGATTTCTGCCGCACTTTACTTTAACAGGTGAAGCTTCTTCGCCACTGATGCAATCGTTCTGCCGAGGGGCATGTGATACAGATCAACTTCATCCACACATTTGGTAAGCAGCAATGCCACTCCGTATATCAGCACCGCCACAATAATTGCACCGATCGTCGATATTGTATTGCTGCTGCTCACATTGTAAAGAAGCTGATAGATCCCCCATGCCGCCGCTCCCATGACCAGGGAAGCTACAGCCGGAAGCAGGAATGACTTGGATATGTCAATCCGCAGCCGCATGTACTTTGACAGGGACAGCAAATTCAGGATATTCATAAACAACCCAAACACAATATCTGCAATTACAACGCCATAAATACCCAAATCCAAGCCCCACAGGCAAATTACCATTACCAGCACATGGCCTGCCAGGGCAATGGCCGCATTCTTTGCAGGAGCCTTCATATGGTTGATTCCCTGCAGCGCCGCATTGGTCACCGTTGAGAAGGAATATAAGACAACAGTAATGCATCCGATCCTGAGCAGAACCGCCGCCAGATCATTCCCATCGCCGGAGAAAAGCAGATTGACAATCGGCCCTGCCAGCACGCCCAGGCCCACACAGGAAGGAATCGCCACCAGCATGGTGAAGCGGATGGATGTCTTGATCCGGTCTACTGCCTGGGTGCGGAGTCCTGCCGTAAAGGCTGTGGTAATCGCCGGCACAATGGATGATGCCAGTGCGGTGGCAAATGCCAGCGGCACATGGGTCAGAAGGTGATATTTTCCCTCATAACTGGCCCACAGGCTGATGTATTGGTCTTCAATGCCCGCAAAGGATGTGTAATGTCCAAATATGCTGTTATCCAGCACTGAACTGATATTATAAATGGCTGAATTAAAAATAACCGGCAGAATGGTGGCAGTCAATACCATAAGCAGCTGTGGGTAACTTTCCCTGATGCTGGCTTTGTCCTTGCGGAACTGCCTGGACAGCACCCGCTTATACATCCCATAAACCATAACGCAGAACAGCAGCGCCGCCAGCGCGCCCAGCCAGGTACCTACAGTACCGCCGGCAGCCCCATAAGCATTGGTCCACACAGAAGTGTTCAGCGTCCTGTCCACTGTCTGTCCATAGTCATGCATCAGATATGCGGCAATCACGCTGGCCACGGCATTTACAATCTGTTCAATAATCTGGGAAATCGCTGTGGGAACCATCGTTCCAAGCCCCTGAAAATATCCCCGGTACACGCCCAGAAAAGCGGAGAAAAATATTGTGGGGGATAAAAAGCGGATCGCTATTTCTGCTTCGTCCATATTCAATACGGTCCCGGCAAAAAAGGGGGCTCCAAAAAACATGATAAGCGAAGCGGATCCGCCTACCACCAGGGCAAACAGCAACCCTGTCTTATAGACTCTGTTTGCGTCCCGATACCGTTTCAGTCCTCTTCGGGCGGCTACCATTTTAGACACAGTCGTGGGAATGCCAAAGGACGCAATCAGCCATATAATGGAATATATGGAGTACGCTGAACTGTAGACGCCGATCGCGTCTCCCAATATGTTCGTCAGGGGAACCCTGTATACGATGCCAATCAGCCGGACAATCACCGAAGCTGCCGCCAGGATGCTGCCCTGGACGAGAAAATTAGCACTTTTTTTTCTCTGGTCTGTCATGAATCCACGCCTTTTCTAAACAGGCCCTGCCATGGCAGGGCCTTAAGTACAATCATCAAATTACTCAATTACAGTTTTATCCTGATCTTGTGTGGGAACAATACTGATCCATGTTTTGCCCTGATTTACGGTAATTTCATTGCCGCTTTCATCTACAAATTCCATCGGACCCCACTCTGTATTCTTAATCCAGCGAATCGGAATTGCCTTGCCCTGAGTAATATAATAGCCGTCGCCATCAGACCACAGATCAAACTGAAGGTACTGTGTGCCATAATAATCAGATTTTTCGCTGTATAAAATCAGCACATTGTCAAAAGCCAGCTGTTCTCCGGTCTCCTGATCGATATGAGGGCCGCCGTACTGGCTGTGAAGATATTTGCCAGTAGCGCTGTCATATGTAAAAGTAGAATCGTTGGTGGTAAAGCCAACTGTAATATTCTCCGCTGTTACACCATCGTCCAGGGTAACCACTTCATCATCTGCGGCAAACTGGAAATGCTCTTTATACTCCGGCTCAATTTCCGTGGTATATGTATCCTGAAGCACTGAGTAGAATTCATCCAGATTGCGGATATATCCGCTGCTTTCTGCTTTCTCCTCCAGAATTGCCTCAATTCTGTCTCCGCTTGTATAAGCATTATGAGGAGCCGGTCTGTCATTGGTTCTGTAAAACGCATTTCCGTCACTGCCCAGCACGCCATTCACATTCTGGGTAATATAAGCTTCCAGATAAGGCTTTGCGTACTCACACTGGCCGAAATGGAAATAGAAGGCATTCCACTCATCTGCCAGGTATACGAAATAGGTTCTGGCACTGCGGACAGGGCCGATCTTATCCAATCCCTCCACATCCTGGAACAAAGCCATCAGTCTGGTCAGAGACCCCTCCACCATACACTCATAAATAACATCTGCATGACTGATGCCGCTCTGCGGAATTGCTGCCTGAATATTGTTGATCATCACTGCGATCGGACGCTTTGCTCCGATTTCCTCATCGATCCACTCTCCTGTCAGATGGCTTCTGACATATCCGGGATTCTCATCCGCGTTCTGTGTCTCGGCTTCAGTTTCCTCTGCCACTGCTTCACCCGTCTCTTCCACTGGTTCTGTTTCCTCAGCTGCTGCTGTCGTCTCCTCCTGCCGGTCCACTTCAGTGTCATTGGAACACCCTGCAAAAATGAAGACCGAAAAAACCAAAGCCAATAAAAGCAATATCTTCTTCATCATATTCTCCTTTGTGTTTGTTTTTATCTATTAATATTTAAAAAAGTTAATAGATTTCTCTGTTTTTCTTCCATAACCTCACGCTCTGCGTCATCCATATGGTCAAAGCCGAAAAGATGATACATGCTGTGGGCCACCAGAAAGGCCAGTTCCCTCTCCTGAGAATGGCCGTAACTCTTTGCCTGCTCCTTTACCTTATCTACGGAAATCACAATATCTCCCAGCATCAGTTCTCCTG
The DNA here is from genome assembly GCA_904397815.1 of Candidatus Paralachnospira sangeri. GTDB lineage: Bacteria > Bacillota > Clostridia > Lachnospirales > Lachnospiraceae > Paralachnospira_A > Paralachnospira_A sangeri. Next base: position 3,112 of record CAJFOT010000030.1, on the reverse strand, counting down.
TTTCAGGATTAAAGCAGTCTTCGAATTCCTCTTCCACATGGGAGAAATCCCCCGGAACATCAAAATCCAGCATAGGAAAGGAAAGGACATCTGTTGCCCGGTCTATTCCCCGGAAATTCCTGTTCATCTCTCTGATGCTGTCATTATCTGTCAGTACAATACTTAATTCTGCCTCATAAGGGCATGCGATATCATCCAGGGCTCCCTCGACCACCTGGCTGATAATCTCTTCATATGAAAATGTCAGTTTTTCTTCTGTTTCATACTCCAGTTCTATTGTCATCACGGCACCCCATTTTGTTATTATAGCAAAAGATTCTCAGATAATCAATCCGCCAAAATCAGACATATTTTTTCCGACCGCTATCTTTTTTTTCACGTTTTTCATAATCCTCATAGGCATTGACAATCTGCTGAACCAGAGGATGTCTCACGATATCCTGACTGGTCAGACGGATGACACCGATATCGTCTATCTTTTTCAGCACCTTCAGTGCATGTTCCAAACCGGAGCCGGTGCCTGCCGGAAGATCACGCTGCGTCATATCTCCGGTGACGACCACTTTTGAACCAAATCCGATCCGGGTCAGAAACATCTTCATCTGAGCCTGTGTAGTATTCTGCGCTTCATCCAGGATAATAAAAGCATTGTCCAGAGTCCGCCCTCTCATATAAGCCAGAGGGGCCACTTCAATCAGCCCTTTTTCTGCGTTGTGGAGGTAGGCTTCCGCCCCCATCATCTGATAAAGAGCATCGTACAGCGGCCGCAGATATGGATCTACCTTGCTCTGCAGGTCCCCCGGCAGAAATCCCAGTTTTTCTCCTGCCTCAATCGCCGGCCTGGTCATGATAATCCGGCTCACCTCATCATTTTTAAAAGCCTGCACCGCCATAGCCATGGCCAGATAAGTCTTTCCGGTGCCGGCAGGGCCCACACCGAATACAATCATCTTCTCCCGAATAGCGTCCACATACTGTTTCTGCCCCAAAGTCTTCGGCTTCACCGGTTTCCCCGTAATGGTTCTGGTAATAATATCCTGATCAATCTCCAGAATCTGGCTGTCCTTTTCCTCAAAGGAAAGGGAGAGGGCATAGTCCACATTCTGTTCTGTAATTACATTTCCCCGCTTGGATAACTCAATCAGATTCTGAAATACACTCTTTGCTTTCGCCACTGTCTGTTCCGGGCCGATTACCTTCAGCGCGCCGTCTCTGGATATCATGGTCACATTAAGGGTTCTTTCGATCTTTTTCAGAAAACCGTCAAACTGGCCGCACACATTCCGCTCATGCTCGGCCGGGATATCAATTAATGTCTCCGTTAAGCTCATCAGGCTGTTCTGTCTCCTCTGTCATCATAATTTCCTGCTGTATGCCGATCGGTTCCAGCGCGATAATCTTGCCGGAGCCTGTGCACATCTCTGCACTATATTTCATTGTAACATGATTTTCCAGAATTTGAACCCCTTTTTCCGCAGATTTTTCAAAATAATCCGTTAAGTTTTTCTGAAATTTTTCAGTCGCTTCCTCTTCTGAGAGCCGCTTTTCATACCGGGACAGTTCGGCCGTGGTGATGGTTCCCACGCTGAGGGGAAGATACCAGTCTTTCAGAATCCGCAGCTGGTATTCCTCGTCCCGCCGGTCTGACAGCAGATAATCGGCTTTTCCAAAGGTAAAACCGACCTTATGATCCATATATTTCACATACCAGGAGGTCTGTGTCCGCCCGGTCTCACAGGTCACCTGCTCTACCGTGGGAAACTCATCATAATAGTCCGTGGCCGTCCTGGCGGTCACGTCCCCATCCGCATGCACCTGCTCATATCGCACAATCTCCTGACTGTCGTTCATCACCGGGATGGTGCCGGAGATCAGCACCTGCCCCTCCTGCACCACATCTCCCACTTTGACCATGGGCACTCCCTGTCTGGTAATCATTTCTGTGATAATCCCATTTTTGGATGCCACCAGGTCGCAGGGCGTATCGTCCTCCTCCGCTTTCTCAATCGTCCCGCTGTTTTCCTTAATCTGCACGATCAGCCGGGTGCCGGAAATCTGGGCGGATACCCAGGTAATATCCGTATAAGCGCTGCGGATCATCTGCTCGATCTCGGCGCATGAGACCTGGTTTTTTTTCATTCCATGAACAACTGCGTTCTCATCCAGAAACTCTGCCAGCATTTCATCAGTATAAGTATAATTTCCGGTGAACTGGATGTCCCATATATGGGTGGTCAGCTGATACATCAGGACAAAGGAGAGCAGAACCCCCAGGGCAAAGGCTTTCCGTTTCCTGTAGCGGCGCAGGAGAAAAGGCAGTCCGATCTTCTCCACGATCGTCAGCCTGGTTCTGGTCTTGCGCACCAGGGAGCGGCACCGGATATAATCCTTCTGATACATATAAAATTCATACGCTCCGCCGCGATAAGCCAGCCCCCATACGGCAATCTGATGATGCTGGCATAAATTCAAAAAACGTTCCGGGCTGAACCCGGTCAGGCGGACCTTCAAATATCCCTTCAGATACGCTGTCATATCCGGCCTCTTTTCTACTCATATTGGATGGCGTCAATCCAGCCGATAATCTTCATCTCATCCGCGGTATAATAATCGATCTGCAGCCTGTGCCCCATAATCACCAGACGGCAGTGTCTGGTCTGCACACGGATCAGCTGATCGGTGTAGTCTACGATCCCTCTGTAATTCTCAATATATACCTCCTGCCTCCCATTGACAGACAGGAGAACCGCTCCCTGAGAGATATCGCTGGTCACCTGAAGCATATCCAGAGTATGTTCTGTTTTTTCTTTCCAAAAACTGAATCTAGGTTTCATAATCCATTTTATGGCCGGAAATGTTGTACTTATTCCTAAGATATGGTGAAAGGGCAGGGAAGTGGGGCGCCGGCGCAAAAAACTTCCTGAAAACGGATATGTTTTCATTCAGCATACAGGCGGGAGGTACGAACCGCCGGACGGGGAGGCAACGCTCCGGGACACAGCGCCATATGGGCGGGACATTCTGCCGCTTGATTCCCGGCCCGAACAGGTACTAAAGCAGATTCCGAGGCGGTTTTTCAGGACCGGACTTATCTTCGGGGAAAGCCTGATGC
>CAJFOT010000029.1 GCA_904397815.1 Candidatus Paralachnospira sangeri | reverse complement strand
TTTACGTCCTCTTTCTTCACGCCAGGCAGGCTCATCGTGATTTCATAACCGTTCTCTGTATCCTTGATATCGGTCTTCATCATCTCATTGGTGCTCACACTGTAGCTTCCAAAAGGATATCCAAAGAAATCATCAAACCAATCGTTTCCAAAAATACTCGGCATCATCATAAGTCATCTCTCCTTTACGTCAAATTCAAACTTCTGTCATTCACATTTCTGTAACTTCTATACCGGCCGGGCCATTCAGCCCGCCTTCCGAACACCGGTCCGGGTGATCTGATTTGATTTGATCTGACTCAATCGGTCTGATTCCTTTCGGAACCTCCCTAATCTGTTCCCCTTCCTTTGTTCTAGTTGTAATATAACACTCATTGTTAGCACTGTCAAGAGGTGAGTGCTAATTTTTTTGTGAACTTTCTGTGAACCCTTCTCCAGATACATCCCACATAATTCGTTTCATTATCTTTTTAACCGCACCTGTCATTTTTGCAGACAGATAGGCGCCTGGAAGTTTCCTCTTCGAGTATGCCCAGACTGGGTTGCTCTGCGTCTGAGCGATCAGCAGCGCAGTGAAAAATTTTTCCCAGCTGGCATATTCTCTGCTGTCGATATAATCTTCCGGTTTTTCAAGAATAGCCGATACCTGAACTGCAGGGATCACATTCGCTGAAAGTAATAGCCATTCGAATGACTCAGGCGCATAAAGGACAACGTTTCCGGCTACTTTCATATATTCACAGACATCACGCATTTCTGAGCCAAAAGCCGCGCCATCTACAATAGCCAGGCAGATACCCTTTTTATGCTTCACATTTCTCAGGCTGGCAATCATATTAGATTTGCCGTTTGCAGAAACACAACTGATATTTCTCTTCTTTGACAGTTCTGCAAAAAACTCATATCCGGAATTGGAATCCTCTGTAACTACATATTGGGGATTAATCACACCCTTTTCCGATATTTCTCCATATAAATGATAAATTTCGTTGTATGTCTGTCGGGCCTCATGAAATTTCCCGGACACACGAAAACCATAAATTTCACTGACACTATAAGGAAGCATTGGAAGTTTTTCCCTGGTCGCAAGCACAAAATAATTATCCGATTTCTGTACCAGCTCTGCAAATTTTTTTGAAGTCAGAAAGCGGTTGCCTTCATCTATGAATATAATGCTGTTTGATGTTTCTGTAATCTGCCGTTCCCAATCCTCATTATTGACTGTTCTGCACGCACAGTCACAGGAGACCTGTACACCGCTGTCAGAACCATATTCTCTGTTCTCCCGAATCAAATCAATCAGAACTGTCTTACCGGATCCGCTGTCTCCAGTCAGAATTGTAATATTTCTTTTAATGATAAAATCATATTTCACTTTCCTGGATTCTACAATTACTCTATGGGCACCTTTCATACTCTCTACTCCTGCTCCATCGCATTCAGATATTTGCTGGCAATGGGAATCATTTCTTCCATGGAATGAACGATTTCTCCTCCGTTCTGTATGACAATCTCAAACTTTGTATCCTTTCCGAAGCTCATCATATGCCTGAGATTAATCGTCACGTCCTGCTGTTTTCCGATTTCCAGTATCCATTTCGCACAGTTATCCCCACATGTAGAGGCGTTAAATATCCGATCCGGCTCGTTCAGGATCAGTAATAAGGTCTTTACGCCTCCGGATAACCGTTCCGGCGGAATCATCCCTAAAACCGGACTGTTAATACATCCCCCGCTTATTACCTCCGAGCCATCGATATCCTGAATCATTTCCTTTGCCAAATCTGTTTCCAGCCATTCCGGTTCATAGGTATTTTTAAAATAAACACTTGTATTGTAAATACTGTTTTTCGCATTTCCGTATATAATCGTAAGCATAGTACACCTCCGTCACAAGCATTCTCCATCCGCTCCGCTTTTTCTATTATAACATGTATTCGCCAACTCATGTTTATACTTTTTTCGGGAATATATGCCAGAATCTTTTCCGACAGCGGCGCCGGTACTGAGTAATCATTGCTGCAGTGATTACATTTGCCCTGGGATACGCTATCTGTGCCGGCTTGACAAACACTATGAAAAGCGGGGACTGCACTCTGTTATTTTTTCCCGTATGTACGTACGGTATCATATAAAACCAGCAGATTTTCCCGCTTCACATTTTCGATAGACGCATTGGTCTCGAAGATGAATCCGCCTCCCGGCGCTCCGATGTCGATCTGCCGCTTCGCCTCCTCTATGACCTGTTCCTCCGTCCCGTACTCCAGGAGATAAACAGGGAAGTTGGCTGTGATGCAGCTGTTCTTACCTACAATATTTTTTGCGTTCTGCAGATTAACATTTTCGAAATGGACAACACATTTATTCTCCGGCAGATCCACCATCTGTTCCAGCCGGGAATCATATTTTCCTTCTGTATATATAATCGATGTTACATCCATCTCTGCCAGCGCATGAACGACCTTCATAAAGGGTTTCCAGTAAAGGGTCTCAAACTGGCCGGGGCTCATAAATCCGTCCATTCCCTTATGCATCCAGAACATAACCCGCTTCACCGGCATCTGCGCATAACGGAAATACTGGAAATTTGCGATCTGCAGATCTGTAAACAGATCCACTGCCTGCTCTACCAGATCCGGGCCCTCTATCAGATCCTCAAAAGTACCGATGGTTCCCCGAAAATAATTGGAAAGGGTGTCATAGGGTACCAGCCCCACACCCGTCTGCATCGGCGGGAACCCCATTCCTGCCAGTGTCCTGCGCAGATCATCCAGATCTTTCTGGGCTTCTGCCTGCAGCTTTCCGATTTTCAGCAGCTTCTCACAGGCATCCATGGCCTGGGCATTGGACAGATTATTCAGCTGTCCGATATACATATATCCGGTAAAATCTTTCAGCAGTTCCGGATACTCCTCCTGTTCCATAAAAGCATATTCATGCACCCGATAAATACTGTTATCCAGAACGGCAGAGCCGGGACGCCCCGGCCAGTCAATATATTTTGTCTCAGCAATTTCCTCCGCTTTTCCGCTGTACAGATTGGACATCTGACATCCGGCTGAAATTCCTGATGAAACTGAATAGTCGAATTCTTAGCCCGTTCTCTGTTGTAAAACGTATCTTTAAATGCAGCGTCCGGATTTTCATTCAGAATATGGGGCGTGCTGCCGTAATTAATCCAGATCGGAATCCGTTCCGGTACCTCATGGGCAATCGCCTGATTAGCCAGCTGCAGTCTTTTTTCAAACATATTCTCAGACATGTTTTCCTCCTCCTTCTGTGTAAACGGCCGCTTTTCTTTACATACCAAACGTATCATATCAGAGTTGACAAAGCAATTCGAAGTACCCTATAATTTATGCAGGAACTGCATGAATCGACAGAAGGAGCCAGCCATGGAATTAAAATCAGAGAATTTGTTTTTCTGGCAAATATCAATAACTTTCAGGAGGCCGCGGACGCGCTTTACATCTCCCAGTCCACCCTCTCCAGGCATATCCAGTCCCTGGAAAACGAGCTGCAGAACAAGTTATTCGACCGCACCACACGGTCTGTGCAGCTCAGCGAATTCGGGAAATTCTTCCTGCCCTATGCCCAGGAGCTGGTCTGCGTCGGACAGGATTTTTACAATGATTTTTTTCAGATTAATAAACAGCCCTACGAAATCATCCGTCTGGCAGCCATCCCCGCCATGGCCCCTTATCATTTTACGGAGGTCGTGGCGCGTTTTCAGAATGATAATCCCAATTACAGACTGGAAATTACGGAAATTGATGATCTGGACAAAGTTTATGATGATCTGGCCTGTCACGCCACTGATTTTGCCCTGATCCATGAAATGGAACCTGTGGATAAGCGGTTTCAGAAACTTTCCATTGCCCATGACCGGCTGGTAGCGGCCGTACCCGCGCAGCATCCCCTGGCCGGGCAGGATACCGTATCCCTGCCCCAGCTGAAAAGCGAGCGTTTTCTGACCATGCCCATGCAAAGCGTGGTATTTCTGCATTTTCTCGCTTCCTGCAGGAAAAATGGATTTCATCCGAAAGTCAATTATTTCGGACATAAAGAAGATGTTATTTTATCCCTTGTGGAACATCATTTCGGAATTGGAATCCTGAGCAAAATCCCTGCGGAATATACCAATCAGGGCAGCGTGCGCCTGATTGATATAGAGCCTGAGATTCCCACCTCCCTGGCCCTTGTTTACTCAGGAAATCAGAAAAAGACGACAGGAAAGAAAATTTTTCTGAAATACTGCCGGGAAATTTCAGATCAGTATTTTCATTCCTGACCTGAATTCCCGGTCTTTCGGCGATTTACTGCGCCCTGCTTTGTCTCACGGCCGACAGCCTGGTACAAAGCCAGGTCACCGCAATAGTGACCAATACGCCGTACATGGTAGAGAGCAGACGAAATCCGGCGTAAAGAATCCTTGTCGTCCCGGTCAGATTACAGGAAACCAGAATAAAAGTCAGGGCGCCGATTCTTGCGTTTATGTAGGGCACTTTAGCCGCCTTGCAGAAAAACAGGGTAAGCAGCACGCCCAGCGCGACAAGCACAACCATAAACCAGGGATTTCCGACCGCCTGGTCTGCCAGCACCGCACAGACACCTGTCAGACCGCCGATGGCCGTGATAATGATACGGTTAATACCCGATTTCCAGCTGATTGCTGTGGTATCCTGACAGCACAGCAGGCAGGCCGCGCAGGCAGTCATCCCCTGGATGATATCCAGCTGCCGCTCTCCCCATACAAATACCACTCCCTCCTGTTTCAGCGCCGTCGATGTCAGATAACAGACGGCGACCGCCAGCACGATCCGGATGTCCAGCGCAGTAATCCTCGTTTTCTTCTCATCCATTACATTCACCTTCCTTTGACACCATTTTATCCAATGGACAAGCCGAAACGCAATTCACTTTCCCCGGGTATTTATGCAGAAAGCGGATTAATCTGCCGGCGGAGCACCCCCGATTGACATGCCGGAACAGGAATGCTATAATGGACAGCAGATTCTAAAAGAATTTACAAATTTTTTATCGGCTTTGAGTGCTCTGTATAGCCCTTGGGCAGTACAGGGAGAATAGGGAACGGGGACAAGCCCCGGCGGAACCGCCGCTGTAGACGCTGAGCTTTTGTTTTACGATGGAAATCGGTCACTGGGAAACTGGGAAGGCAGACAGAAGCGCAGAAGGATCATCCTTCATAAGCGTAAGCCAGAAGACCTGCTCATAGCACGCCAGCCGCCAGCGTATGGATACAAACCAGCGGCTGGAACACATTTTGTGCGGGAATACCGGCCGCGCAGTTAAAGACTGCGCGGCTTTTTAATTTGCCGGGCAGAATTCAATCCATAGGAGGAGACTGAAATGAAAAAAACGACAGCAAAATTGTGGATGGCCTGGCTTATGGTTCTGGTACTGGCAGTTTTCAGCCTGGCCGGATGCGGCCAAAACGGGGAAAGCTCTGAAACGGCAGACATCAGCACAATGGCCGGGACAGCGGAAAGCGCCTCAGCAGAGACAGCGGAAAGCGTCCCTGCAGACACATCAGAGACAGAAATGACATCAGCGGCGGAAACCGCCGGAAACCAGGCCACAGCGGCATGGGCAGGCAGCATGGTATTTGACCATGCGCTGAAGCTGGAATATGCGGAGAACTTTCAGGCGGACTACTATCAGGACGGCTACGTGCTGTTTACCGCCGGGGCAGAACAGCAGCCATACCTGGTGGTGCCGGAAGGCCAGAGTGTTCCGGAAGGAATCCCGGAGGAAGTTACAGTTCTTCAGATGCCTCTGGACCGGATTCTCCTTTCCAGCACAGGTATGTGTTCTCTGTTTTCTGCCATCGGCGCTCTGGACCATGTAAAACTGGTGACAACAGAGGCGGACGACTGGTACATAAATGATGTAAAAAACCGAATGGAAGATGGAAGTATCCAGTATACCGGTGAATATGACGAGCCAGATTTCGAGCAGGTGACAGCGGAAAATATTCAGCTGGTCATCGAAACCACCATGATCAATGGCAGCCCCGATGTCCTGGAAAAGTATGAGGAACTGGGAATCCCGACTCTGGTAGAGACTTCTTCCCAGGAAAATCATCCGCTGGGACGTGTGGAATGGGTGAAGCTGTGGGGTATTCTGTGCGGCATGGAAGAGGAAGCGGAAGCCTACTTTGCAGAGCAGAAAACCATGGTGGAAAGTCTGGCTGAAGAGGAAAAATCGGATGTGTCCGTGGCCATGTTTTATGCCAGCAGCAGCCGGGGAACCTGCTATGTCCGCAACGGCGGCGACTATATGGCTAAGATGATAGAATTAGCCGGTGGAAATTATCTACAGGAAGATTTGAATCCGGACGAGAGCGGCACTGCCAAAATGTCTTTTGAAGAGCTTTACGCCTCTATCCAGGACGTGGATTACATTTTCTATATTAATTTGTCGGACAAATACTATTCTCTGGCAGATATGACTGCCGGCAATGAGCTGTTCGGCAGCTGCAAGGCAGTCCAGAATGGCCATGTCTGGTATACTTCCCAGGACTTTATCCAGTCCACAGCAGCCATCGGCTCTATCATTCAGGATATGCACACCATCTTTACCTCTGATGGAACCGCTACTACGGACCATCTGATTCGAATGGAGTAATATGAACATGATGCAGAATTCCGGAAAAAAATCATTCCGCTGTCAGGCAGTGATTCTGATTCTTTTTCTGCTGCTGGCTGCCGCAGTAATCTGGAACATTAAAGCGGGCAGTGTGCCCATTTCTACAAAAGATATTGTCCGGATCATCGGCGGGCGGATCATGGACGACTCAGTGGAAAGCAACATCATTTGGAAAATCCGCCTGCCCAGGATCCTGCTGGCAGCCCTCCTGGGCGGCGCCCTGGCAGTTTCCGGCTTTCTTCTGCAGACGTTTTTTCGAAACCCTATTGCCAGCCCTTTTGTGCTGGGCATTTCCTCCGGTGCCAAGATGACAGTAGGCTTCGTGATGCTGATTGCTCTGCAGCACATCAGCCGTGTCTCCTCTTCTCTGCTGGTGGCGGCAGCCTTTGCCGGCTCTCTGCTGGTGACCGGCCTGGTACTGGTGTTTTCCCAGCGTGTCCACAGTATGTCCATGCTGCTGGTGATTGGAATTATGGTAGGTTATATATGTTCAGCCGTCACGGATTTTTTTATCACCTTTGCGGAGGCGGCTGACGTGGCCCATCTGACATCCTGGTCCATGGGAAGTTTTTCCGGCGCCAATTGGGAAAATGTAAAGTTTTCCGCAGTCATCTGCCTGACAGGTCTGGTGACCGCCTTTTTCCTTTCCAAGCCCATGGGTGCATATCAGCTGGGAGAGGGATACGCCCAGAGCATGGGAATTAACATCAAACTGTTCCGGGCATTATTGATTGTGCTTTCCAGCCTTCTGTCCTCCTGTGTGACAGCTTTTGCAGGGCCGATTTCATTTGTGGGAATTGCGGTGCCCCATATCACAAAAACCCTTCTGCGGACTTCCCGGCCTATCTGGGTTATTCCGGTAAGCTATCTGGGCGGGGCGGTATTCTGTCTGTACTGCGACCTGATTGCCCGCACAGTGTTTGCCCCTACAGAGATGGCCATCGGGACCGTGACCTCCATCTTTGGGGCTCCAGTTGTGATTGCCATGATGATCCGGCGGAAAAAATAATTTCTCAGAAACTCGGTGAATAAAAGAGACTATAAACGGCGCAGGAGAAAAGACATGTATTTTCACACAGAAAATCTGGCGGTAGGATACCGCAGAAAAGCATTGATCCGAGATATCAATATCGGCGTAGAAAAAGGGCAGATTCTAAGCCTGATCGGCCCCAACGGAGCGGGAAAATCCACCATTTTAAAGACAATTATCCGGCAGATTCCTCCAATATCCGGAAAGCTTTTCCTGGAGGATGAGGATATGTCCCGTATCCCAAACCGGCAGATGGCCCAAAAAGTAGCCGTGGTTCTGACAGACCGGGTGCAGACTGAGCTGACCACCTGCGGAGAGATCGTGGCGGCCGGCCGGTATCCCTATACCAATCGCCTGGGGAAGATGACACAGCATGACCGTGATATTGTGCGGCAGGCCCTGGCCCGGGTCCATGGGGAGGAACTGGAGGATCGGGATTTTTCTACCCTCAGCGATGGCCAGCGGCAGCGGATTATGCTGGCCCGGGCCATCTGCCAGGAGCCGGAGATGATTGTGCTGGACGAACCCACCGCCTTTCTCGATATCCGATATAAAATTGAACTGCTGGACATCCTTCGGCAAATGGCCCGGGAAAAACAGACAACTGTCATTTTGTCTCTTCATGAAATCGATCTGGCTGCCAAGATTTCCGATCTGGTCTGCTGTGTCAAGGGAGATCGGCTGTATGCCTTTGGGAAACCGGAGGAAGTGCTGCAGGACGGCACCGTACAGTCCCTTTATGATATTCAGAAGGGTTCTTTTAATCTGCTGTTTGGAAGCGTAGAACTGGGCCGCCCTGAGGGCAAACCCCGAATGTTTGTGCTGGCCGGAGGGGGAAAGGGGATCCCCTGCTACCGGGCTCTGCAGAGACAGGGCCTGCCCTTTGCTACCGGAATCCTGTCCCGGAATGATGTGGACTACCAGGTAGCCCGTGAACTGGCCGTACAGGTATTCAGCAAAGACGCTTCTCAGCCGGTGACAGAAGAATTGTACCGGCAGGCAGAAGAACAGCTGCTAAGAACAGGGTTTGTCATAGATACCCGAGACCAGGATACGCCCTGTCCTGAATGGAGCCGCCGTCTGCTGCAGGCTGCGGAGCGGGCGCAGATTCCTGTTATCCGGAACTATCGGTGCTGGCTGGAAAATTGTGACGTGCCGGTGCTTTCTGGCATCTCCAAAAGGATATGAATCTTCAACTTGCGGCTGTTTTGCATTTAAGAGTTATTTTCCAAATAGATCGCTATGACTGCCGGTTCTGGCTAACGTCAGAACCAAATACATCATCTTCAATGCGGTAGATGAGCAGCCAGTCCGGAAGGATATGGCATTCACGGTGTCCCACCCGATCGCCGGTTAGTTCATGATCCTTGTTTTTCTCCGGCAATTTCTCGCCACGTGACAAAACCCTGATAATATCATCAAGCAGGTCCATATCCATGTGGCGTTTCATTGCCAGCTTGTAATCTTTTTTGAACCTTGTCGTCCAAACAATTTCGTGGTTCATTTTTTTAGCTCCCGAAGAGCTTCTTCTACATCGGAGTAATGCTTCACACTGGGATCGTGAGCGATTCGCTCCGCCTCCAACATAGCAGCGATTGTTTCCTTGTTGGGCTGTTCCAGACGGACTTCAAAGGGAAATCCCCCGCTTCGGAGCGATTGACGCAGAAACACATTGATCGCTGTAGTCAGGTTAATGCCTAATTCGTTATAAAGCGCCTCGCACTGCTTTTTAATGTCACTGTCTATACGGACACTGAAATTTGTCGTGTTAGCCATTGTATCATCCCCTTTCAAGTTTATTGCACTTATATTATATGCTTTTTGCAATGCAAAATCAACTCAATAGCCATAAAATATATATCCGGAGGATATGCTTTCGCTACAAATTGCAAAATATTGAAAAAACGCCGCAGACTCCAATTCAAGTCTGCGGCGGTACTTTCTGGCGTCCCCAAGAGGATTTGAACCTCCGACCTACCGCTTAGGAGTATGGCGTCCGGCTTCGCACAATGTTTATCTGATGACTTCCAATGTTTTCTCGTTGTAAATAGGCTCACCTGGCGTCTGGTCAAACTGCCTAAAAATCCTCAAAATGCCGCCTTGTGATGGGGCGTCCGGAGGGTCAAATTAGCAGATTATTAGCAGAGAACCAGCGCGGGAGGCCTTATACCATCAGCACTTCATACTTGGTATTGTAAAAAATGCCGGTATGCTTTGGAGGTCATTATGAGTACATCGAACGAAAAGAAGGCTCCTCAAAATCGGACCTATACTGTAGATGATATAGCTGCCATTCTTGGTATCGGACGTTCATCAGCCTATAAGCTGGCAAAATCGGGGGCGTTCAAAATCATCCGCATTGGAAACATGATTCGTATTTCCAGGCAGTCCTTTGAGGATTGGCTGGAGATGGAGGAACCGGAAGAAATAGAGGCAGAGACAGAAGAAAAAATAGAATAAGTTTGGAACAGCCGCAGACGAAATACCTGCGGCTGTTTGCATTTCAGGACTATTTTTGATTCATTTTCTGCCTGGCACGAAAGGGCGGATGGCATATCAGTTCCATTCCTCCTGCAGAAGAAAGTCCCGGATATTGCGGTGCTTGATCCCGTTGCGGCTCATATCAAATTCATCCAGGGTGACGACATACTTGGG
>CAJFOT010000028.1 GCA_904397815.1 Candidatus Paralachnospira sangeri | reverse complement strand
CTGTGGAGATAGTAGGTAAGTGCCCAGTGGGTATACGAGGTCGATGAAGCAGGAAGCCCATTGGCTTTAGACAATGGGTAGTTCACCCGGGAAAATAAAAAGAGAATGTATGATAAAAAATATTTCAGGAAACATCCCTGTACAGCATCCATCTGGACGAGGAGCCGGGAGACCGGGCCTCGGACTGCCGCGGCCGCATGGAACCCATTGGCGTGTGGGTCAGGAAAAACGGGGAGTGGGCCATTATACACCGCTGTACACGGTGTGGAAAGATTGGCTCCAACCGGACGGCGGCAGATGATAATCCGAGAAAACTGATGGCCCTTGCCATGCGGCCTTTCGGCAGCTGGAGATATGGGGGAGGCAGCAGAGGATAACCGTTTCTGTTGCGTTTTCTGCGGCTTCATGTTAAAGTCAAAGCAGACGGAAAATGGCAGAAAGAAAATGAAGCCGCGGAGGTGGAAGACGTGGGAGACATCGGAAAGATAAAAGAAAGCCTCAACAGCATGGAATATGATTTCCTCAGAGAAAATATTCACCTGGGCCGGCATGTGATGCTGGTTGGCCTGGCGGGCAGCTATGCCTATGGGACGGACAATGAAAACAGCGATGTGGACATCCGGGGCGTGGCGCTGAACCGGAAATCAGACCTGATCGGCCTGACGGAGTTTGAGCAGTACACAGATAGCCGTACCGATACGGTGATTTACGGCTTTTCCAAGATCGTGAGACTGCTGCTGGAATGTAATCCCAATACAATGGAGCTGCTGGGGCTGCGGCCGGAGCATTACCTCTATCTCAGCGATATGGGAAGGGAGCTGATCGAAAACAGGACACTCTTCCTGTCCAGACGGGCCGTCCAGTCCTTCGGCGGATATGCGGACGCCCAGCTGCGCCGCCTGCAGAATGCCCTGGCCAGGGACAGCTATCCCCAGCAGGAGAAGGAAGGGCATATCCTGAATTCCATCCGCAATGCCATGTATGAATTCCGCCGGCGCTATGGGGACTTCGAGGAGGGGCAGGTGCGGCTGTATACCGACAGGGCGGTGAACCGGGAGCTGGAGACAGAGATTTTTATGGATGTGAATCTGCGTCACTATCCTCTGCGCGATTACAAGAGCATGTGGATGGAAATGAATAATATTGTAAAGGATTATGAAAAGCTGGGAAAGCGGAACCGGAAGAAGGATGACAATCACCTGAATAAGCATGCCATGCATCTGATCCGGCTGCTGATGACAGGGATTGATATTCTGGAAAAGGGAGAGATCTGCGTGTACCGGGAAAAAGAGCATGACCTGCTTCTGGCTGTCCGAAATGGAGAATACCAGAATGAGGACGGGACATTTTCCAGTGACTTTTATGATATTGTCAGTACGTATGAGAAGCGGCTGGCGTATGCGGCCGCCCATACTTCACTGCCGGAGGCCCCTGATATGGAGAGGGTTCAGGAATATGTGATGTCGGTAAATGAAAGGGTGGTGAGAAATGAAATATCAGGATTATGAGGGGCCTGCCCAGGGGCTGATTCAGAAAAAATTAAAAGAGATCGAGGATGGGGAGCAGGTCAGAATCCTGCTGGCAGCGGAGTCAGGCAGCAGGGCCTGGGGCATCGCCTCCCCGGACAGTGATTATGATGTGCGGTTTGTGTATGTCAGGCCGGAAGAATATTATCTGGGGCTGGAAGAGAAAAAGGATTACATCGACTGGGCTCTGGATGAGACACTGGATATCAACGGCTGGGATCTGACAAAGGTTCTGCGCCATTTTCACAAATCCAACGCCACCATCTATGAGTGGGCCAATTCCCCCGTGGTATATCAGGTATCTTCCCAGTGGCAGGAAATAGCTGATACAGCCGCCCATTATTTCTCCTGCAAATCAGCGATTTACCACTATTACGGGACTGCCTGGAAGAATTATCTTCAATATCTGACGGATGATATGGTGCCATATAAAAAATATTTTTATGTCCTTCGTCCCCTGCTGGCATGCCGGTGGATCGAGGAGCGGAAATCTCCGCCGCCGGTGGCCTTCCGGGAGCTGGCTGGCGCCATGCTGGAGGATGAGATGAAAGAACCGGTGGCCTGGCTGCTGGAGAAGAAAACCCGGATGAAAGAGAAGGAAAAGGGAGAGCGGGTAGAGCCGGTCAACCGTTATATTGAGGAAAAGGCGCAATACTATAAAAAACTGCCGGAGACCATGGCGGATGACAGAAATCCTGACTGGGAGCCGCTGAACAGGCTGTTCATCCATCTGGTAAAAGGATGATCATTCGCGGATTTGCGGATCATTTTATTTTCTGCTTGACATTTCCCCCTGTCCATGCCTACAATAGAGTGATAGGAATTTTCGGTAGGTGAGGTTACCACAGGGATTCGGAGTTTTCCTAAGGTTGCTGCCGCGAGATTGTGGAGACACAAGGAGTTGGTTAGCAGGTAATGTCGAAGGTAAGGCATTATCTAACGCAGCTGGATATGCCCTGTGATGCTAAAGCTTGGACGAGGAATAAGCAAACGATTGTGTCTGTTTACAGAATCCGTCATGACGAAAGTCCTGGCGGATTTTTATAACTGCGGGTTTGGTTCGGACCGGCGGGGCTGGTCCGGCGGAGCCTGTGCCGGGACTGGCAGGCAGATTGTGAATTTCGGGAAACAGAAGGAGGTGAGGCAATGGACTCTGGTGTCAGTTATTACTCGTGTGGCTTAATCAAAGAGAATCAAAAGAATCGAGGTAATTGGAATGGACAAGGAAATTTTTACCAATCTCCTGCTGGCGAAGGAATTCAAGGCAGTGAGAAGTATTTTGCGTGTCATGAACGCGGTGGACATTGCCTCCCTGCTGTCTCAGCTTCATGACAGGGAGCTGGTACAGGCCTTCCGGCTGATCCCGAAGGATCAGGCTGCGGACGTATTTGCCAATATGAGCAACTCTATGCAGGCGAAGCTGGTGTCTGTGTTTACGGAGAATGAGTTAAAAGAGCTGCTGGACGACCTGTATATGGATGATACGGTGGATCTGCTGGAGGACCTGCCGGCCAATCTGGTGACCAGGATTCTGGAAAATATCCAGCCGGATAAGCGGAATATGATCAATCAGATCCTGAATTATCCGGAGGACAGTGCCGGCAGCATTATGACCACTGAGTATGTCAGCCTGAAAAAGACAATGACCGTCGCTGAGGCCATGGCCCATATCAAGGTGACCGGCATCCACAAGGAGACGATTTACACCTGCTATGTGCTGGAGGGGCGGAAGCTGATCGGCATTGTTTCAGCCAAGGATCTGATGACCATGGATGACAATATGGAGATCAGCCAGCTGATGGAGACAGAGATTAAATCGGTAAATACCCACGATGACCAGGAGCAGGTGGTGCGGCTTTTCTCAAAATATGATCTGCTGGCGCTGCCGGTGCTGGATATGGACGGCTGTATGGTGGGAATTGTAACAATCGATGACGCGATGGATGTCATGGAGGATGAGGCGACAGAGGATATCGCAATTATGGCGGCAGTAAGTCCCAGTGAGAAAACTTACTTTGATACCTCTGTCTTCGAACATGCCAAAAACCGTATTCCCTGGCTGCTGGTGCTGATGCTGTCGGCATCGGTGACCGGCGCGATTATCAGCAGATATGAAGAGGCCTTTCAGGCGATCCCGATTCTGGTATCCTTTATTCCGATGCTGATGGACACCGGAGGAAACTGCGGTTCCCAGAGTTCTACGCTGATTACCCGGGGTATTGCTCTGGATGAAGTGCATTTCAGCGATCTGTTCCGGGTGATGTTTAAAGAGTTCCGGATCGCGCTGATTGTCAGCGCGGTTCTGGCCCTGGCCAACGGGCTCCGGATTCTGCTGATGTATGACAATCCCGGCCTGGCTCTGGTGATCTCCCTTTCTCTGGTGGGCACGATTATTATCGCCAAGCTGATCGGCTGCGTCCTGCCGCTGCTGGCTGTGAAGGTGAAGCTGGACCCGGCGATTATGGCGTCGCCGATTATCACTACGCTGGTGGATACCTGTTCCATTATTATTTACTTTGGAATTGCTACCAGGATGTTTAATCTGTAAGGAATATGATATGAAACGAAATGTAGATTTAAAAGAAATCTCTGACGGCCGGCTGTACAGCGCCAATGACATGGTAAAGGCTGACTGCGGCGGCTGTCAGGGATGTTCCGCCTGCTGCCGGGGGATGGGCAGTTCCATTGTCCTGGATCCCCTGGATGCGTGGCGGCTGGGGACATGGCTCCATTTGTCTTTTGATCAGATGCTGGAGCGGCAGATCGAACTGAATCTGGCAGACGGGGTGATTCTGCCAAACCTGAAAATGGCAGGGCCGGAGGAGCGGTGTCCTTTCCTGAATGATGCGGGAAGATGCGCGGTTCATCCGGCCCGTCCCGGCGTCTGCCGGCTGTTTCCCCTGGGACGGTATTATGAAAATCATGGATTCCGGTATTTTCTTCAGATTCATGAGTGCCCCAGCAAAAGCCGCTCCAAGATACGGGTCAGCAAATGGGTGGATACCCCCAGACTGAAAGATTATGAGGCTTTTGTGACAGAGTGGCATTATTTCCTGAATTATCTGGAGGAGCGGGTAAGGAGCTGTCAGGATGCCGGGAAAGTCAGGGAGCTGAATCTGTATATGCTGAAACAGTTTTATCTCCTGCCCTGGGATGGGGAGAGGGATTTTTATGAGGTCTTCCGGGAAAGGCTGGAAGCGGCCCGGGAGGCGGTGGGATGAGGTTTTATCTGGCCCCGCTGGAGGGGATTACCACCTATGTTTACAGGCGGGCTCTGCACCGGTTTTTCGGGCCGATGGATAAGTATTTCATCCCTTTTATCGTGCCCCATGTGAAGCGGAGCTTCAACACCAGGGAGAAAAATGATCTGTCTCCGGAACATAATGAAGGAATGTATGCGGTGCCTCAGATTCTGACCTGCGACGGAGAGGATTTTGTCCGGACAGCGGACGCCATGGCACAGATGGGGTATCGGGAGATTAACCTGAACCTGGGCTGCCCCTCCAAAACTGTGACATCGAAGGGGCGGGGCGCCGGTTTCCTGGCCCGGCCTGATGAGCTGGATCAGTTTCTGGAATACATTTTCCGCCATACCGATCCCTCGGTCAGAATTTCTGTCAAGACCAGGACAGGGACAGTCAGCCATGAGGAATTCCCCCGGCTGCTGGAGATTTATAACCGGTATCCCCTGGAAGAACTGATTGTTCATCCACGGGTGATGCAGGCCTTTTATAAGGGCAGTCCTGACTGGGATGTGTTTGAAACCGCCATGGAGGACAGCCGGAACCCGGTCTGCTATAACGGGGATATCCGGACAGTGGGAGACTGGAGCCGGCTGACTGCCCGCTTCCCGGCCGTGGACCGGGTGATGATGGGCCGGGGCGTGATTGCGGATCCTTTTCTGACGGAACGGCTAAGAGGCCGGCTGCCTGGCCGGGCGGAGGAGACCGGCGGAACTGAGGGGACCGGCAGAGCGGAAGAGACGGGCGGAGCGGGCAGGTCTTTGAGTCGGGAGGAGTTGGACAGGCTCCGGGCCTTTCACTGTCAGCTGGTGGATGACTACAGCCGGGAGATGCAGGAGGACAACAATGTGCTCTTTAAAATGAAGGAGATCTGGAGCTATATGGCAGTTTTATTTCCGGGCGGTGAGAAGTGGATGAAAAAGCTGCGGAAGTGTAAACGCCTGTCGGAATATGAGATCTGTGTGGAACAGTTATGGGAAGGAGCGGCCAGAGGATGAGAGATGCAGAGAGAAGGGGCCTGCGCCTGAATGCCTTTCAGCTGAAAATGATCGCGGCCGCCGCTATGGTAGTTGACCATATTGCCTGGGCCTTTGTGCCGCTGAATACGGCGGCGGGGCAGCTGGCCCATATCATCGGCAGGCTGACGGCGCCGATTATGTGTTATTTTCTGGCGGAGGGCTTTTACTATACCAAAAATCTGAAGGGTTATCTGACCCGTCTGGGCCTGTTTGGTCTGATATCTGCTGCGGCTTTCGGTTATTTTGAGTGGGGCGGGGTGTTCCGCTTTGCGGGTATGGGGATGATTTATACCCTTTTTCTGGGACTGACAGCCATCACGGTGTGGGAACGAACCGGCTGGCCGGAGGGGGTGAAGCGGGGAGCGATCTTTCTGCTCTGTCTGCTCTCCCTGATCGGCGACTGGCCGGTGATGGGGGTTCTGTGGCCCTGGTATTTTGCCCGGTACAGGGGGATGCCAGACAGGCAGTTCCGGTCTTTCGCCATTGTGGCAGCGGCGGATGTGATGTTTTTCCTGCTGTCTGCCTGGGCAGAGTCTCCCGCTCTGTGGTGGACACAGCTGTGTCAGGCAGGGGTGTTTCTGGCAATTCCGCTGCTGCGCTGCTATGACGGCACTTTGGGCGGAAAGAAGGGCATGAAATGGTTTTTCTATTTCTTCTACCCGGCTCATCTGCTGGTGCTGGGCTGGCTGCGGGGCGTGCTGTGATCGGAGGGGGAGAATTTTCGGTCACGGATATATTGTGAAGAAATGCCGGAACAAAAATCAGGAAAAAACATGAGATACAAGGAGGGTGTCAGTAAATGCTAAAGGAAATTAAGATGAATGAAATTGAAAATGTAAAAATCGGGCATGCCCAGGATCCGGAGGGGGCGACTGGCTGTACAGTGATTCTGTGTGAGAAGGGGGCGCCCACCGGCGTGGATGTCCGCGGCGGCGGCCCGGCCTCCCGGGAATCTGCCCTGCTGAATCCCACAGCGGCCAATGACGGCGTGCACGCGGTAGTGCTCAGCGGCGGCAGCGCCTTCGGCCTGGACGCGGCCGGCGGGGTGATGCGGTATCTGGCGGAGCGGCATATCGGCTTTCCGGTAGGAGACCTGGTGGTGCCGATCGTATGTCAGTCCTGTATCTTTGACCTGCAGCTTCAGGCCAATGTCCACCCGGATCAGGAGATGGCCTATGAGGCGTGCAGAAACGCGGAGAAAAACTGCCCGGCCCAGGGCAATGTAGGCGCGGGAACCGGCGCTACAGTAGGAAAGCTGCTGGGCGGGGCCGGCATGATGAAATCCGGTCTGGGAATCTACGCGGTTTCTCTGGGAGAACTGAAAATGGGGGCTGTGGTGTCGGTCAATGCCCTGGGCGATATCTATGATTTCCAGACCAATGAGAAGCTGGCAGGGCTTCTGGACCCTGAGACGGGCGCTTTTCTGGACAGCGAGGAGATGATGTATCAGATGCAGGAAGAACTGTCCATGCAGCCCCATGCCAATACCACCATCGGCGCGGTGATTACCAACGGCCGGTTTACCAAGACCCAGCTGACGAAAATCGCGTCCATGGCCCACAACGGATATGCCCGCAGCATCCGGCCGGTTCACACGACAGCAGACGGGGATACCATCTATGCCATGTCTGTCGGTGATGTGGAGGCCGATCTGAATGTGGCGGGAACCCTGGCGGCCAGGGTGATCGCCGAAGCGGTGAAGCAGGCGGTGCTGGCGGCAGAGCCGGCATACGGGCTGAAAACAGCCAGAGAGATGAAACAGCGATAAAAATATTGATACGATAAGTGTGTAAAGGAGTGGCAGTGACAAATGTCGATTGAAAAGGTAAAGGCGTATTTCGCCCAGTTTGGAATGGAGAAGCAGGTAATTGAGCTGGCCCAGTCCAGCGCCACTGTGGCGCTGGCGGCAGAAGCCATCGGCGTGGAGCCGGCCAGGATCGCGAAGACCATGTCCTTCCGGATGGAAGATAAATGTCTGTTGATTGTGACAGCCGGGGATACAAAGATTGACAACAGTAAGTTTAAGGCCCGGTTTAAGATGAAGGCCCGCATGCTCTCCCCTGAAGAGGTGGCCCAGATGGTAGGCCACGCCGTGGGCGGCGTCTGCCCCTTTGCCATTCCGGAGGATATTCCTGTCTATCTGGACCAGTCTCTGAAACGGTTTGACACCGTATTTCCGGCAGCCGGGAGCAGCAACAGCATGATTGAACTGACCTGCGACCAGCTGGAACAGTATTCCCACGGTCAGTGGGTGGATGTGTGCAAGCTGGCGTGATCAGTCCGGGATCACGTAGATTTCCAGTTCATCAATATGCCAGGAGCGGTCCTGTCCATTTTCCAGGGCCAGGCGGAGCCGGCTGGTTTCCACTGTCTGCTTCGGCCAGAGGGTATTCTGGTCCGGGGCGCAGGAGAGGGAAAGGATCTCTCCGTTTTCATTTTCATATTCCAGCAGAATCTGATCGGGAGCGGAAATCTGATCTTCAAAGGTTTTCAGACCGATCTTTCTGATGGTCCGGGATTCCGCCAGGCCGGCCTCCAGCCAGAGGCCGGCTGTCTGATTGATGCCGGAGTCCCATCCTGTGGTCACATCGTGGTCGGTCAGCAGATCCAGGCTGCCGGAGTCCGGTTCCCCGGCGCCGGCGGAGCATGTCAGGCCGGCTGTCAGACTCCCGATGGCGCTGCTTCGGTTTTCCGCCTGCTGGCCGCTGCCGGAGGGCTCATAGACCCGCACCTGCCAGGTGCCTTCCATGCCCAGGTTTCTGGCCCGCACGATCTTAATATAGCGGATTTCAGCGGGATCAAAATTCAGGGTAATCTCGTCAAATTCTGTCCGGCTTTCTGCCGGCAGCCAGTTTTCCCCATCTTCTGATACATATAAATACAGTTCCGGGTTCGCGTCCCGGGGAGCGATCACGGTAACATTCTGAGCGGTCACAGGCTGGCGGAGCTGCCCGATCAGAACATAGGCATTTTCGTCCCCCTCCTCTGTCCAGTCGATATCCCCCAGGGTATAGGAGAATACCCCGTCGCCGGAAAAATCCAGCTTGGAGCCGGTGTAGAGATCGTAATCATTGGCCTGCAGAAACAGGTAGGAATCTCCACGGTCTTTTTCGCTGCTGGGAAAATAGCGGACCAGGTGGTAATTCTGCCGCAGGGACTCGGTGCCGTACTGATAGGTCAGGACGAAATCCGCCTCACGGTTCCGCAGGCCTGCCTCCTGGGCGTCCCGGATCTCGGGATAGGTTTCATAGGAAATATTCGGCATAAAGAAATATTTGCCCCAGGGGCGGGCATCATCAGAGGCCATCAGGATGCCGATGTCAATGATGTTGGCATAGTACATCAGGGTGGGTTCCTCCACTCCTTCCATCAGGGCGGCTGCCTGGTACTGGGTCAGATCCTCTTTGTCGTATTCCATGAAAAAGACATTGGGGCTGCGCATCCAGCCGTAGAGGCAGCTGATCAGCAGAGAAAACAGACAGAGAACTACCCCGCCTGCCGCCGGCAGAAAACCGCTCAGCGCCGTTTTTTTCTCCTTTTTCCGGATCAGCGCAGCCATTTTTCTGACCAGAAAGCCCAGGGCAATAAAGGCAGTGATCAGGAATGGCCCGGTAATCATAAAATAGTAAAAATGGGATACCTTTCCCATGTACGCGGTTCCCACCGCCAGCAGATAGACCGCGGGCAGGATCAGCCGTTTCAGGATGTTGGGGGAAAGGACCGGAAGAAGAATCACAGCCGCCAGTCCTGTCAGGGTTAAGGTTCCCAGGATCTTATTCCATCCGTACATCATCAGATAATAGTGGAGGGAGTTGGACAGCCGCTCGGCCAGGCTGCCCTGTTCGCCTACATTGGCATAGCGGAGATTGATCTCGATATATACATGCCAGAAGTCCCCCAGGGAACCGGTGGCCAGCAGGTAGATCAGGCAGGGGAGGGAGGCGGCGGCCATGCCCAACAGGAACACGGCGCAGCTGGCCAGGGCCCGTTTCCATTCCTTCCGGCTGATCAGCAGGAAAAAGACAAACATCATCCAGCCGAACCAGAAGCCCAGCATAGAATATTTGATCCAGAGCACGCAGCCGGCCAGAACCCCGTTGCCGAACACAACCGGCCAGGACATATTTTCAGTCCTGGTATCGCGGATAAACCGGATGAGATAATACATGCCGGCGGCGGCAAATGCCAGATGGATTTCCTCCGCGCTGCCGCCCATGCCGAAAGCGTCAGAAACCGTAATCAGGCAGCCCAGCACCGGCAGGCACGCCAGAGACCAGACCGACGGCCAAAACAGCTCCAGTGTTTTTTCTGAGTAGAACAGAAAGAAGCTGAAGGACAGGACTTCGATCAGATACAGTCCCAGGTAGGAGCTGGTGCTGATCAGATTGGCGGCGGCATAAATAAAATACCATAGGAGTCCTTTATGATCGAACAAATCCCGGTAGGGAACGGCGCCTCTGAGCATTTCCCGCCCGATGGTCATGTATACATTGGTATCAGACCAGTTGTTAAAGGGGTAGAGAAATGAAGAGCGGCTGAACAATGTCATAAGAACAGCGGCAGTCAGAAGGCAGAACAGGTATCTGGCGGTTCTGGAACTGAGACGGAATGGCAGACGTTTTTCCATGGAAGACCCTTCCTTTACTTTAATATACGTTCATATACGGAATTCATTATAATCCTTTTTTTAAGGGAACACAACGAATACTTTTCACTTCTGTCGCTTCAGAAATTTTGCTGTCTGACCGGAATACTTTTTTTCTGTTTTATGGAGGAAAGGGAAAAACGAATCGGATTTTAACGATGAAAACCCCCGTTTTCTTCCCTGGTTTTTACAAAATAATTATCGCCTTTTATCTATAATAGCATCAGCACATGAACGGGAGTGACCGGCATGGGATATGAGACCATATATATTGATATGGTGTTTCTGGTAAATTTTATGATGGATCTGCTGCTTTTATCTCTGGTGCAGATGACTCTGCGCCGGGACAGCGGCTGGATGCGCCTGTGCGCGGGCGCTCTGGCCGGAGCTGTATGGGCCTGCCTGGCGGTCCTTATGGCAATGCCGCAGTGGATGGAATGGGCCGGCAGCCTGGCAGCCGCACTGATGATGACTGTTCTGGCCTTTAAGGTACGGAGGGTGAAGGCTGCTTTTTTTATGAGCTTTTTTCTCCTGGGACTGTCATTTTATTTATCAGGAATGGTGAATCTGGTCTATTATCACTCCGGCGCCGGGTATTATCTGCAGGCTGGGGGAGTGCCCTCCTATATTCTGCTTCCGGTGATCGCCATCGGTTCCGGGCTGATCTGGAAGGCGGCGGACTGGTTCTGGCGCTATCAGAGTGTGCAGAGACAGCTGTTCCGGGTAGTCCTGACCTGCCATGGGAAGTCCGCCTGCCTGTCAGGCTTTGTGGATACCGGCAATCAGCTGTATGAGCCCTATCAGGGCCGCCCGGTACATATCGCGGAGGAAGAAAGCCTGAAGGATCTTCTGGCCGGCGGACAGCAGTTTCTCTATGTGCCCTATCACAGCGTGGGAAATGAGGCAGGGCTGATGAAAATATTTACGGCTGAGGAAATGATTCTCTCCGGCCGGCAGCAGGTGTACCGGTATGAGCATCCGGTCATCGGCCTTTCCCCGAACAGGCTGAACGGCCAGGGACGCTATCAGATCATACTTCACCCGGATATCCTGATCCATGCCGGCAGCCACTCCCAAAAAGCTGTTCCCGCGGAACCAGTATCATGTAAACATTAATCAACAGGGGGTTTTTATATGGTTATTAAAGTATCAGTACCAAAGCGCTTTCAATTCAAGGTGGTTCCCAGCTTTAAGAACATGTTTCTGACAGGCAGAGGCGAGGTACATTACATCGGCGGCAGCGACATATTGCCCGCGCCGCTGGACGCACAGCGGGAGGCGCAGGAGATCGCCAGATTAGGAACCGCCTGGGACCAGGAAGCCAAATCCATGCTGATCGAGCACAACCTGCGGTTGGTGGTGTACATAGCGAAAAAATTTGACAATACAGGCATCGGCGTAGAGGATCTGATCTCCATCGGAACCATCGGCCTGATTAAGGCAATCAATACCTTTAACAGTTCCAAAAATATCAAACTGGCCACTTACGCCTCCAGATGCATTGAAAATGAAATCCTTATGTATCTGCGGAAAAACAGCAAGACAAAGATGGAAGTATCCATTGATGAGCCTTTGAATGTGGACTGGGACGGAAATGAGCTTCTTCTCTCCGATATTCTGGGCACCGATGAGGATGTGATTTACAAAGATATTGAGGATGAGGTGGAGAAGAAGCTCCTGAACTCTGCTATCAATACGCTGAGTGAGCGGGAGAAAACTATTGTAGAGCTGCGCTTCGGTCTGAACCGGGAGGACGGCAGCGAGATGACCCAGAAAGAAGTGGCAGACCTGCTGGGTATCTCCCAGTCATACATATCCAGGCTGGAAAAGAAGATTATTAAGAGGCTGAGGAAAGAAATCGTGAGGTTTCAGTAGGGAGGACGAACCGCCGGACGGGGAGGCAAAGTCCGTGGCACAGCGCTGTATGGGCGGGACATTCTGTCGCTTGATTCCCGGCCCGAACAGGTACTAAGCAGATTTCGGCGTAATTTTTCAGGACCGGACTTATCTTCGGGAAAAGCCTGATGCTTTTCCCTCAGGAAGTCCTCGGACATCGGTTCTGTAAACCGATGTCCGCCTGAAAAATCACATCGTCATCTGCAAGTACCTGTAATCGGGCCTTCATATGCGGCAGAATGTCCCGCCCATGCAGCGCTGTGCCCCGGACATTGCCTCCCCGTCCGGCGGTTCTGGATACTGGCTGCTGAAAAGAATAAAAATAAAGTGTCACTGCACGCCGTAAAACGCGAACACTGTTAGGCCATTCCCTTGTCCCGGTGCCTTCTTTTCCTGCGACTGGATGTGTGGAGGAACAAAAACATATCCTTTTGTTTCTTCATTGCGCATTCCGGAAAAATGGGGTACAATAAATGCTGACTATGTTTATGACAGGAGTGGAAATATGTATATTGATTTTCATACCCATATATTTCCGGATCAGATTGCGGCCAGGGCGGTGGGAAAGCTGGAACAGATATCGAAGACGACGGCCTGTTCTGACGGCACGCTGGAGGGGCTGAAGGCGTCCATGCGGAAGAATAGCATTGATATGTCGGTGATTCTTCCGGTGGTGACGAAGCCGCGGCAGTTTGATTCGGTTCAGCGGTTCGCGGAACAGATTACAGAAAAGGACGGCATCGTTTCGTTCGGCGGGATGCATCCTCTGTCCCCGGACTGGAAGGAGGAGATCAGGCGGATTGCAGACAGCGGCCTGAAGGGGGTGAAGATACATCCCGATTATCAGGATGTATATGTGGATGATATCCGCCTGATCCGCTGTGTGGACTATGCCATGGAACTGGGGCTGACGGTGGTGCTTCACGCAGGGGTGGATATCGGTTATCCGGACATGCTTCGCTGTACGCCCCGGCGGGCGGTGAAGCTGATGGACGCGGTGGACGGCAGGGCAGGGACGCTGGTATTTGCTCATATCGGCGGCCACGGGCTGTGGGATGATGTGGAGCGGTATATGGTGGGACGGCCGGTTTACCTGGATACTGCCCATTCTCTGGACAAGATCAGCGTGGAACAGCTGCTGCGGATCATCAGAAACCACGGGGCAGAGCGGATTCTGTGGGCGACAGATTCTCCGTGGGCGGATCAGGGCGTGTTCAGGGCATATCTGGAGCGGCTTCCTCTGACAGATGAGGAGAGGAGGCTGATTTCCCACGGAAATGCCATGAGGCTGCTGAAAATAGCGGAGCCGGAGGAGATTCCCGGCAGGGAGGAGAGGCGATGAAGATCGAAGAAAAGCATATGTGCGGGGCAGTGCTGGCGCTGATTATGGCGATGGTGCTGGCGATTCCCCTGACGCAGATGACAGAGCCTTCCGGAAAGGAGCCGAGAGAGGCAGCTGTAAATCTGGCCTCTGCGCCGGAACAGCCTGCGGATCAGGCGGCAGTTCCGGAGGATGCAGACGCGGAGACGGCGCCGGTGGAGACGGAGGAATATACGGGAGACCGCCCGGCCTGGATCTCCAGCTTCAGAAAGCTGAATGTACGGCAGGCCCCGGATACGGAGTCGGAGGTGCTGGGCTTTTTTGAGTACCGGCAGGAGATTACCGTGACAGGGGCGGATGAAAATGGTTTTTATCTGGCTGTGGGGACAGATTACTACAGCGGTGAGCAGATCAGCGGATACTGTTATGGAGAGTATCTGACCTTTGAAGAGCCGGGCGAGCCTCAGGTGCAGCTGGATATCGCGGCTTATTATCAGACCGATTCCCAGTGGGCGGAGGAGAAGATCGGCGCAACGAAGAAAACCATCGGCGCCATCGGCTGCACCACCACCTGTATGGCAATGTCGGAATCTTATCTGACCCGGACTGAGATTCTGCCGAATGAGATGGAGGATCAGCTGTGGTATGATGAAAACGGGGATATGGGATGGCCGGATACCTATACCTGGACGACGGATGAAACCCATTATCTGGAGGTGATTTTCGGGAAGCTCCATGAGGGCATCCCGGTTCTGGTAGGGGCGGAGCGGCATAACGGGCGGCCCCACTGGGTGCTGGTAACCGGCTATCAGGGAGACGCCTCAGAGTTTACAGAGGAGGATTTTATCATCAATGATCCCCTGACCTCATACAGAACCACGCTTCAGCAGTTTTTCGATGAGTATCCGGAGTTTTATAAAATCGCGTATTATACAGGCTGACAGAGGACAGGCCTGACAGGGAGGGAAAGATGGAACAGGGTTTTATCAGAATGGCGGCGGCCACGCCGAAAATCAGAGTGGCGGATCCGGCTTATAACAGGGAGCAGATTGAGACTGTGATCAGAGAGGGAGCAGAGCGGAAGGCAAAGGTGATGGTGTTTCCGGAGCTGTGTCTGACGGGATATACCTGCAGTGATTTGTTTTTGCAGACCCCCCTTCTGGAAGAAGCAAGAAAACAGCTGGCAGTTCTGATCTCCGGGACGGCAGACGCGGATATGATCTGCTTTGTGGGGCTGCCCTGGGAGCATAACGGGAAACTGTACAATGTGATGGCGGCCTTTTGCCGGGGCCGGCTGCTGGGATTGATTCCCAAAACATTTATTCCGAATTATTCGGAATTTTACGAGGCCAGACATTTTTCTCCCGGGTGGAGAAAGGCTGTGGACGTGCCGGTGGAAGACGGAGCGGGAAATGTTGTGATGGTTCCTTTCGGAACCGATATTTTGTTTGCCTGCCGTCAGATGCCCGGGCTGGTGATCGGCGGGGAGGTCTGTGAGGATGTGTGGATGCCCAATGCCCCCAGCATACGCCACGGACTGGCCGGCGCCACGGTGATTGTCAACGGGTCCGCCAGCGATGAGACCACAGGAAAGGATCAGTACCGCCTCAGTCTGGTCAGCGGACAGTCGGCGAAGCTGATCTGTGTATATCTGTATGCCAGCGCAGGAGAGGGAGAGTCCACCACTGACCTGGTGTTCAGCGGCCACAATCTGATCGCGGAAAACGGCACGATGCTGTCCCAGTCTCCCCGTTTCGGCCATGAAACCGCATATGGAGATGTGGATCTGGAGCGAATCCGCAGTGAGCGCAGGCGGATGACCACTTTTGCGGTCAGCCCTGACCCGGATTACCGCCGGGTTCCCTTCGACCTGACTGTGGAACATCTGGAACTGGAACGGTTTATCGACCCGGCGCCCTTCGTCCCGGACTCCAAACAGGACCGGGATAAGCGGTGTGAGGAAATCCTGGCCCTCCAGTCCCTGGGACTGAAAAAACGGCTGGAGCATACCGGATGCAAGACGGCGGTGATCGGCATTTCCGGCGGTCTGGACTCTACTCTGGCGCTGTTGGTGACAGTGAGGGCCTTCGACATGCTGGATATTCCCAGAGAACATATCTGGGCAGTGACCATGCCCTGCTTCGGGACGACAGACAGAACCTACAACAATGCCTGCATGCTGGTAAAGCGGCTGGGGGCATCTCTAAAGGAAGTACGGATTCAGGAGGCGGTTACGATCCATTTCCGGGATATCGGCCAGGATGAGAATGTCCATGACGTGACTTACGAAAACAGCCAGGCCAGGGAACGGACTCAGATTCTGATGGACTACGCCAACCGGATGAACGGCCTGGTGGTGGGAACCGGCGATATGTCAGAGCTGGCCCTGGGCTGGGCCACCTATAACGGCGACCATATGTCCATGTACGGGGTGAACGCGTCAGTGCCCAAGACACTGGTGCGCCATCTGGTGCGCTATTATTCCGATACCTGCGGCGATCCGGAACTGTCAGGGGTACTGCTGGATATCCTGGACACTCCGGTGAGCCCGGAACTGCTGCCTCCAAAAGACGGCGTGATCGCCCAGAAAACAGAAGATCTGGTGGGTCCCTATGAGCTCCACGATTTCTTTCTGTACCATATGCTCCGGTTCGGATACCGGCCGGCGAAAATATACCGGATGGCCGGAAAAGCCTTCCGGGGGACCTATGATGACGAAACCATTATGAAATGGCTGAAGGTATTCTACCGCCGTTTTTTCGCCCAGCAGTTTAAACGTTCCTGCCTGCCTGACGGCCCAAAGGTCGGCTCCGTGGCCCTCTCCCCCAGAGGGGATCTGAGGATGCCCAGCGACGCGTGCAGCAGGCTGTGGCTGGAAGAGCTGGAGAGGATTGAAGGCGGCAGGTAAGGGATATATTCATTCCTTACGGAAAAATCAGTCGCGTAACGACTCCGGGAACTGCCGGCCGGCATCGTTCTTTGCAGGGGCGGGGATGGAGACAGACTTTGTTCCCGACCTGAACAAATCCTAAGGAAATATCAGCCTGCTTTTACAGAACCGGTCTTACATGAAGAAAAATCCTGATG
>CAJFOT010000027.1 GCA_904397815.1 Candidatus Paralachnospira sangeri | reverse complement strand
TCCGCACATCTCAGAAAATGAAAATACAGTCTTTAGCACGCAAGCGTGCACAGCCTGTCTTTTCATTTTCTGCATGGCTGAACTGTTGTTTCAGATATGCATTCTTCTGCGGACCTCCTCCCGCAGCCGGGAGCGTTTGATAATGGTCAGCAGGGCTGCCACGATGACGCCGCAGCATGTGGCCGCTACCGCGGACCAGGACACAAAAATATGTCCGTCAAAATGCAGGGTCAGCACCACCTCCGTCAGCAAAGCCAGAATGCCTGCTTCTCCAAATAACAACGCGGCCCGGGAGAGGATGGACATCTTTACCATCCGCAGGCAGGCGCCGTATATTCCGATAAAAATCGCAATCATCCAGATCAGCGGAAGGGCGACTTCCGGATACCAGTTCTCTCCCGGATGGAACCAGCTGATCATGCCGCAGTACAGACTGACGACAGCGCCGTCTGCCAGAAGGGCCAGGGCCGCAGGGACTTTTCTGACAAACATCACCGGCAGGCTCAGCACCCATAAAACCAGACAGGCCCCGGCCACATAGGCAGACCAGAGATTCATCCGGAATACCAGCAGATTTAGAAGAATGCAGGCAGCCGCCGTGGAGCCCAGAACCACAGAAAACAGCATGGCCACATCATTGCGGATCGCCCCCACTTCTCCCCGGCCGACGGGAAAAACAGGCTTCAGATCCGGATCCGTTTCTTTCCCCGGATGATAAACCGGTGTGCGGCACAGCGGGCAGACATTGATATCGTCTGCCAGCTCTACACCGCAGTTTACACAGTAGGACATAGTACCACCTCTTTGAGAGACGCGCGTCGATTGGTTTCAATTTTTACATGGATATGATCCTTTACCAGCCGGGTGAAAAACAACCGCTCCACATCTGTCTCCCGGATACAGCTGGCGAAGCTGATGCTCAGCTGATTCTGAAAGGTGACAATAGCACAGTTGGTTCTGGCGGAGAATGGCTGTCCCATCAGGATATCAATCCGCTCTGTATGGGCGTCCAGCTCAGGGGGCAGCGTGATCCGTCCCATATTGGTCAGTCCGGCTGAGGACTGGCGGTCCTGTACACGGATATAAAAGCTGCGGACTACCAGGTCTTTGACGAACAGAGGGACGATCCGGATCAGCGGATTCGTCCTGGTGGCGTAGTTGGTGGTGATATCCGCCCGGAGAAATTTCGGATTAATATAATATCTCATATAATAATGGATTTCATTCAAAATTTCCTCGAAGGTATAATCCCCCAGCATGGGATCGATGGACGGGTATACCATTGTGATAAAATTTCGCATGGTTTTGGAGGGAAACATATTGCGCAGATTCACCGGCATCGCCAGCTTTACCGGTTTTTCCGCCGCGGGATTTTCGCTTTTCTGCTTTTGCATCAGCGCATAGATCAGCGCGCCGTTTAAGTATTCCGTCAGGGAGACGCCGTACCGTTTCGCTGTTTTCAGCGCCTGGTCGGCAGGGATTACGCCCCGCACCACATTTAATGTATAAAAAGGTTCTCTGGTGCCCCGCACCCGGTAAGCTTTTTTCTGGCGGATCGGCGGGTGGCGCCGGGAACTGGCATACTTGGAATAGGCGTCCTCCAGTTCCTCCGGGTCCGGCTCCTGACGGATGTCCAGCACTCCGTCGGTGCAGGAAACGGGAATGTCCCGCAGCTCCAGATACTGGGCCGCCACGGTTTTCAGCAGGCAGATAGCGCCGTTTCCGTCAGCCAGAGAATGGAACATTTCCAGGGAAATGGTATTTTCATAATAATAAAACCTGACCAGATACCGGCTGCGGCCTTTAAAGGACATGGGCATACAGGGGTTGGCGATGTCCGGGCGCACAAAAGGCCCGGGACGGTTGTTGGGTTCCAGATACCGCCAGAACAGCCCCTTGCGCATCGCCACCTTAAAGGCGGGAAATCTGGGCATCGCCCTGTCCACCGCCTTCTGGAGGATTTCCGGGTCGATCCGCTCCTTCAGGGTAATGGAAAGCCTGTAAACAGAAGAAAAATTCCATCGCTGCAGGGTCGGATACACCGTTCCAGACAGATCCAGGGGGTACCACTTTTTTTGAACGCTCTGCTTTTTTTCTTTCACACTTTTTTTTATCATAATTTCATTATACTCTCTCCGGGATGGCAAATCAATGACAGAGATGATTTTATCAGGTTTTGTTATAACATAAAAAGTAAAAAAGAAAATCTTACATAAATGCGTAAAAAAGGTTGCAAAATGACTACAAATATAGTATAGTAGAGTTAATAACAGGAAATAAATGGGGAGGTGTGTATTTATGAAAAAGGGCATTAAAAGCGTAAATCGGATTTTGTTTGGCCTGTATGCCCTGATACTGATCTATATTTTTATTGTCCGGGGGATCCGTTTTACCTGGAGCGGGTGGCCATGGAGCAGCTTTCTGATGGAATTTACGAATCTGGTGCCTTTCCGGACGATGTGGAGCTATGTGGAGATGATGAGCCGGAATGTGATAAATACAGATACTGTCGTGCGGTTTTTTGCCGGGAATCTGATTGTGTTTTTGCCGATGGGCTATCTGCTGCCTGCACTGTTTCCGTCGGCCAGAGTATGGAGAAGAATGGCCGCTTACAGTCTGCTGGTTACATTTGTGCTGGAATGCCTGCAGATTCTGACGAAGAGCGGAAGCCTGGACATCGACACCTTTCTTTTGAGGACGATTGGCGCGACAGCGGGATTTGGGATTTATAAACTGGCGGAGAAATATTTTTCACGAAAAACAATGAGTGCGGGATAAGAGTTTCGGGAGGGAGGTAAAAGAAAAATGACCGGGTGGAGTGTGGGGCTGATAAAATTACTTTTTTTCACAACGCTGACCGGAAGTGTGTTTGTACTCGGATGGCATGTTGTGAGGAGGATACTGGAAAGGCTGGGCTTTGCTGAGACTTTATATGGTCTGCTGCGGCTGACGGCTGTTCTGTTTCTGCTCCCGGTCATGTTTGCGGCAGCTTATATGCTGAAGTGGGAGGTGAGAGCATGGGGAGGCGTGTTCTTTCTCTATTCCTCGCTGATTCTGAAGGTGTGCCGGTGGATTGGCGCGGTGTGGGGGCTGGGAGCAGTCGGCATGACGGTCTTTTATTTCAGATGTGCCTGGAAGCAGAGACAGGAAAGTCATTTTATGTTTGAATGTGAAACAGAAGTCCGGAGCCTGTTCCGGCAGATATGCGGGGAGATGAACATTGACAGCCGAAAAGTCAAATTATATCAGACATACCGCGGAAGGGTACCATACCTGCAGGGATGTATCTGTCCGGCAGTGGTGTTGCCTGCGGGATGCCATTATTCTCAGGAGCAGCTCCGGGTCATATTCGTACATGAGCTGACCCATTACCGGCAGGGAGATCACTGGACAGGCCTGATTATGACTCTGGTTCTGATCGTGCACTTTTTTAATCCGCTGGCATGGCATCTGCGCACTCTGGAAAAACGGTGGAGCGAGTACATATGCGATAAAAAATCTTATGGGATGGCAGGCGGCGTCAAGATCTACTTCGAAACGGTTCTGGCGGCAGCTGAACAGGCAGGCAGAAACGGGGCGCTGAGATACCAGGTATCAGGCAGAAAATCAGATGTGTATGAAAGGGTGATGTATATGAAAACTTATATCAATCAGAAAAGAGGATCCCGACGAATCGTGATGCTGCTGTGCGCGATATGGTTGTTCGGGAGCGGAATATCAGCTTATGCCCTCTCTGTGGAGGCAGGGGCAGGATACAGGGACCTGTATTATGATACGGTGGTGGATATTGAAGAAGTGCCGGGACCGCAGCCCGTATATACAGAATATCACGACAGCGGATTTGGTGAAAACATACAGGCGGAAGAAGGCGCGACAGACGCGATTACCCGGTCAATGTCGACCTTCAACTGGAGCCTGGCGGGGAATGAGGCGAAATATACTGCGGAGGTGTATGCAGCGGAAGGGGAATCTATTTTGGTTTCAGTTAAGTTCAATCCAGACAATCAAAATATGAGAATGGGCATTATGACTTCAACTGGCAATAGAAGGTATATAGTGGGAAGTGGCTATATATCATATAAATTTGACATCCGAGAAAGCGGCTACTACAGAGTTTTTGTAGAGAATATGAACGATGTCACTGTTGAAGTGGAAGGCAGTTTTATTGTCTGACTGTGAAGGGGCTGATACCCCTTTACATATTAATTTATATAACTATAAAAATAGTGTTTTAGCTATTTTCTGCTGGGGAGGTGATTCCAATGGGCATAAAGAAATGTTAGCACATGTATGGAGATGATAATTGGTATTTTCTTTGTGTGTAACACCGGCATTTGCAGAAGAGCGTTCAGATGGATATTTTGAATTTGTGGCAGGGCAGGAGAGAATGAGCAGCAATGGAAGCTTTGTATTTAATTTCCGGGTTAATCTCCTGTCAGATGAATTTACCGCTAACGGAAGTTCATTAACGGTCGTAACGCAGGCGTGGGTCAGCAATACAGATGTTTTTGCGGATAACCGAATACCAGACGGAAGCGTTTCCTTTACAGTAAAATTGTGTAAGAAAACGATTGTTGGCGGGGTAACGGTAGGTTCTTATACGGCATATGCCAATGGCGTAAGAGGCGGGTTAACCTTTAATAATATTGAACAGGGGGCAACCTATTATCTTCAGCTGACAGCAGAAAGCGGGTTTGAACATACGATGAAATATATTGATGGTGAAGGGCAGGTTTCTCCGATTACACTTAATTAACGAATGAAAATACTGGTGGAGTTGTCGTAGGAAAAATGATACTAATCCCTGTAAATTCTGCTCTGCCCGGCTTTGTATTCCTATTTAATTGATTTTTATCACGATCAGTTATATAATAAAATATAGAAAATATCTATAAAAATAACTGTATAGTAATATGGTGATGTAAAGGTGGTATATAAACATGAATCAACCATTTGCAGATGGAGAACGAACTCTGAGTTCCACGGAAGAACTTATTATGAAAGCTGTCTGGGAATGTGGGCAGGATGCTCCGGTTCAGGAATTGATCCGTGTACTCCGGGAAAAATACGGAAAGGACTATGCCCGGACAACGGTGGTTACGTTTCTTCTGAAACTTTCAGAAAAAGGTTTTGTTAGATCCTACAGAAAGGGGCGGTATGCTTATATACGAATTTTAAAAAGTGAAGAGGAATATCGACAGAGGCTGATTCAGGAGGAAACTGATTTTTGGTTTCAGGGAAAAATTTCTAATGTGGTTTCTGCTTTGTGCAGCAGCAGAGAAATTACGAAGGAAGAAGCCGAGGAGATTCGCAGGTGTCTGGATGACATGCAGAAAAAATAGTCAGGCTCTTTCATGAAAGAGATACCAAAGAACAGATGTGGCAATCATTAGATCATATTGTTTGTTCTCTGGTGTTTTTTGTAAATGAGGATTTCCTTTTCCTGGGTACTGGACGCTAAACGAAAGCAAAGAGCCGGTCAGCAACGCCGTGTTTTTGCTCTTTACACAGCCAGTATGCAGGCATCAACAGCCGCGGCAGAACGCCGTGTCCGGGCGGCCTTGCCCCTTAACGTCCATGTGGAGGCCTGTTTATAAATTCTTAGCGGGCAGGCAGGCCCTTTTTCAGGCGAATGCAGGCGATCAGCGCCTGCATGAGAGATTTTCGTTCGGAAAAAGTATCAGACTTTTT
>CAJFOT010000026.1 GCA_904397815.1 Candidatus Paralachnospira sangeri | reverse complement strand
CTGTGGAGATAGTAGGTAAGTGCCCAGTGGGTATACGAGGTCGATGAAGCAGGAAGCCCATTGGCTTTAGACAATGGGTAGTTCACCGGATAAGAGGCCGCGCAGGGAAGCAGGACAGATATGAGTAAGACGGCTGGCGTATCTTCGGTGAACGCCGGCAGTATGAAAGAGCAGTCTGTCTGTGCGTCCTGGCGCGGCCTTTCGCCTGTTCAGATCTGCAAAACAGGCAATATAAGGGACTGAGAAAAGTTAATTTAATTCCGCGATACGGGTGACGCCCACGTAAATCTGAGAGATTTTATACCAGGTGCGGTAATCGACGACTCCTGTGACGGGCAGGCCGAATACAGACTGGAACTCCCGGACAGAATTCTGGGTATTTTCCCCGTAAATGCCGTCTGCGATCAGGGACGGGATGGCGGTGTATACGGAGGCGATGGTATTTAACTGCTCCTGCATCTGCCGGACTTTGCTGCCGGAGGAACCGATGGTCAGGTTAGAACCGGGCCAGGAGGCAGGGATGCCGCTGATCTGCTCTGCAGAATTGATATACATATCATCGCCGTAGAACTCCCGCAGGATCTCAATGGCGCTGTATCCCTGCTCTCCCAGGGACTGGCTGCCCCACTGGGTCATCCATCCGGGACAGCTGACTCTGCGGCCGTCGCAGTACTGGGTGAGGATCGGCTGTTTCACATCAGGCCGTGATAAATAATTGTTGAAGATTTCATCTACTGTCCAGCTGATGCTTTCAAATATGTTTCTTCCATAGATCCATTTCTGGTCGTAGGCGGTAGAAGAGGTGACAGTGAAATCGTAGCCTTTGTTCCGGTACCATTCTGTATAAACCCGGTTCAAAGTGAAGGACTGGATGGCCAGAATATTGGCAATAATGGTTTCCTCAGGCCAGGTAGCGTAGATTTCGCTGGATGCCACATTTTTGATATAATCGACATAAGGGACATAATAGTTTCTGGCTGATGAGTCAGAGGGCGTTCCGTCGTGGACGACGATGGTTTCCGGTATCACCACCCGGCTCAGGACGATTTCTCCGGAATCGCTGACCGGCTTGATTTCATCCTCCGGGATTTTGGCGGGATATTCCCCGTACAGGGTGTGGTCGGGGATGTCTACAGCCTCCTCCTGGGGTGTCCCCGGCTCCAGGGGGATCAGTCTGACCGGCTGAATGGACAGAGAATCCGGCAGAACTTCAGATCCGGATATTACCAGCGTCTCAAAGCCGGGCGCCCGTATGGTCAGGGTATAGTCTGCGTAAGGCTTCGGACTGCCGGGCTCCAGGCTGTATTCCAGCGGAGGGGCGGACAGGTCTATCTGTTCTGTCTGGCCTGACAGATCGGTGGTTACTTCCTCTATGGTGTCAGAAGGGGTTTCTCCATAGGCGATGGAAACCACTGCCCCGGAGATGGGATAATTATTGCCGGCGGAGACCACGTTGACCTGCAGCTGGCCGAAGGAGGACAATTGGGAGGCTGCCAGGCGGCCTGTGTCCCCGGAATGAAATTTGCTCATAGGAATTCCTTTTTGCTTCATATCACTGCCAGTATATGCGGCGGATGGGGGAAAGATGTTTTTATACTTTGGAAATTCACTGAAAGCCTGTTGAAAAAAATGAAAATCTGAACTGTTACTCTGTACTGAAAAATCAAAAGAAAAAATGTTGACTATCGGAAAAAAAGTGATATACTATAAATGCAATTGCAATTTTATGCGGATATGGTTCATCGGTAGAACGCCAGCTTCCCAAGCTGGAAAGGGGGGTTCGATTCCCCTTATCCGCTGTCTGAAAGCCGGAAAGCCTTGAAGAATCAGGGGTTCCGGGCTTTTTGTTTTCCGGGAGAGGAGAGGCGGAAAACCGAGATTTTACCACTGGTGTACCAAATGTGTGCCAAACAGCTGAATCAGGAAAGGCGAGGAAACCGGGCTGAGGCTTGGCGATGGGACATATAAGATTTTTTTGAATGCTGCCGGGACGCAGGATGATGTGAATGAGAATCTGAAAGCGTTTCTGTCTTATGTATCCGGTCAAAAAAGCGAAAATCCGTTTGTAAGAAAAGTGGATGCGGCGGTGTGCAGAGCGAGGAAGAACGAGGAATGGAGGCGAGAATTTATGACATTGTTAATGAGAGATCAGGAAAATATTGAGAAAGGCAGGCATGGAGCAGTCGGTGTTCGAACAGAAGTATGCAGATTACTGTAATTACTGTGAATAGGCAGGAAAGGAAGTGCCGGTACAGTCAGAATATAGGGTAATACACCGGATAATGGATATACTATCCCTGTGAGAGCATCTTGGAAAAAGGAGAAACGTCTATGGACATCTGGTGGAATCTGCTCCTGGTATGGTACCTGTTTATCGGTGTGGCCTTCGAATTCTGGTACGGCCGCCAGGAGAATGACTGGTAGGCGCAACGGCAGAAGTCATGGTAACAGTTCAGCCATGAAAACCGCCTGAAAAAAATGCTTGAAATATGTCGGCTTATGTGGTACACTCTTTACAATTTGAGCACAAATTACAAGGCGGGATCAAAGGGGAATCTGGGCTCAGAGTCCCCTTTTTTCTGCTGTAAAAAAGTGTGATGCAGTATGCAGGAAACCAAACAATTACCAATCTAGAAAGGGAAACGAACCTATGAAAGCTTTTCTTATTTTAGAAGATGGAACCGTATTTGAAGGAACCGGCATCGGCGCAGACAAAGAGATTATCAGTGAGATTGTCTTTAACACTTCTATGACCGGATATCTGGAAATTCTGACAGACCCTTCTTATGCGGGCCAGGCTGTGGTCATGACCTATCCGCTGATCGGCAACTACGGGATATGCTACGAAGACATGGAATCTGAGAGGCCATGGCCTGATGGGTATATTGTAAGAGAATTGTCCCGGATGCCCAGCAACTTCCGCTGCGAAAACTCCATTCAAAACTTTCTTTCAGATCATGATATTCCCGGAATCTGCGGAATTGATACCAGAGCGCTTACCAAAATTTTGAGAGAAAAAGGCACCATGAACGGCATGATTACCAGGAATGAAAATATCCAGCTGGAAGAGGTGCTGCCCCGCATTAAGGCATACAGCCCCACAGGCGTGGTGAGAAAGGTGACCAGGGATGAGAAAAAGGTACTCCCCGGCGCCGGGCCGAAGGTGGCGCTGATGGATTTCGGGGCAAAGGACAATATTGCCAGATCCCTGAATGCGAGAGGCTGTGAAGTAACGATATATCCTGCATACACAACGGCGGACGAGATTATCGCGGCAAAGCCGGACGGCATTATGCTGAGCAACGGGCCCGGAGACCCCAAGGAATGCACAGAGATTATCGGAGAACTGAAAAAGCTGTACAGCACCGATATTCCCATTTTCGCTATCTGCCTGGGGCATCAGCTGATGGCCCTGGCCACAGGCGCGGATACCTATAAGATGAAATACGGACATCGGGGCGGAAACCATCCGGTGAAGGATCTGGAGACCGGACGGGTGTATATCTCCTCCCAGAATCACGGCTATGTGGTGGATGCCCAGAAGATGGATCCGTCGGTGGCGGTTCCCGCTTTTGTGAATGTCAATGACGGGACCAATGAGGGGCTGCGCTATGTGGGCAAGAAGATTTTCACAGTGCAGTTCCACCCGGAAGCCTGCCCCGGCCCCAGAGATTCCGCGTACCTGTTTGACCGGTTTATCAACATGATGGAGGTAGAGAAATAATGCCTAAGAATCAGAATATTAAAAAAGTACTCGTGATTGGCTCCGGCCCGATCGTCATCGGCCAGGCAGCGGAATTCGACTATGCGGGAACCCAGGCGTGCCGTTCCCTGAAGGAAGAGGGAATCGAGGTTGTTCTGGTAAACTCCAATCCTGCCA
Source organism: Candidatus Paralachnospira sangeri (assembly GCA_904397815.1). Lineage (GTDB taxonomy): Bacteria > Bacillota > Clostridia > Lachnospirales > Lachnospiraceae > Paralachnospira_A > Paralachnospira_A sangeri. The sequence continues at coordinate 23,401 of CAJFOT010000026.1, read as the reverse complement.
CCATCATGACAGATAAGGATATCGCGGATCATGTCTACATCGAGCCACTGACTACGGCCATGCTGGAACAAATCATCATCAAAGAGAAGCCGGACAGCGTCCTGCCTACCCTGGGCGGTCAGGCTGCCCTGAATCTGGCCATGGAGCTGGAGGAAAACGGATTCCTGCGGGAGCAGGGAGTGAAGCTGATCGGAACCACTTCCCAGACCATTAAGAAGGCAGAGGATCGTCAGGAATTTAAGAATACCATGGAAAAAATCGGTGAGCCCTGCGCCCCTTCCATGGTGGTGAACAATGTTCGGGACGGCATTGCCTTTACCAATACCATCGGCTATCCGGTGGTGCTGCGTCCGGCCTACACCCTGGGCGGCAGCGGCGGCGGAATCGCCCACAATGAAAAAGAACTGATGGACATCCTGTCCAATGGACTGCGGCTCTCCCGTGTGGGCCAGGTTCTGGTGGAGCGGTGCATCGCCGGCTGGAAAGAGATTGAATACGAAGTGATGCGGGATGCCGCCGGCAACTGTATCACCGTTTGTAATATGGAAAATATCGACCCTGTTGGCGTCCACACCGGCGACAGCATCGTGGTGGCGCCTTCTCAGACCCTGGGGGACAAGGAATATCAGATGCTGCGGAGCGCGGCGCTGAATATCATTGATGAGCTCCAGATTACCGGCGGCTGCAATGTCCAGTTTGCCCTTCATCCTGAGAGCTTTGAATACTGTGTCATTGAGGTAAATCCCCGTGTGAGCCGTTCTTCCGCCCTTGCTTCCAAGGCGACCGGCTATCCCATCGCAAAGGTGGCAGCGAAGATTGCCCTGGGGTATACCCTGGATGAGATTCCCAATGCCATCACAGGCAAGACCTATGCCAGCTTCGAGCCGGCCCTGGACTACTGTGTGGTAAAAATTCCCAAGTGGCCCTTTGATAAATTTATCAGCGCAAAGCGTACCCTGACCACCCAGATGAAGGCAACCGGCGAGGTGATGAGCATCTGCACAAATTTCGAGGGCGCTTTGATGAAGGCTATCCGCTCTCTGGAGCAGAATCTCTACAGCCTGGAATATCCCGAATTTGCGGCGATGGATGATGAAGAGCTGCAGAAAAAGCTGTACCGGATTGACGACCGGCGTATTTTCTGCATTGCGGAGGCTCTCCGCCGTCATTTTGATATGAAGATGATTCATGACATCACCAAGATCGACATGTGGTTCCTGGATAAGATTGCTATCCTGGTGGAGACGGAGACAGCGCTGAAAACCCGGCCTCTGACAAGAGAGCTGCTTTATGAGGCGAAACGGCTGGAGTATCCTGACCGGGTGATCGCTTCTCTGACCGGCCGGACTGCCCGGGAGATCCGGGATATGCGGAAGGAATGGGGCATCGTTGCTTCCTATAAAATGGTTGACACCTGCGCGGCGGAATTTGCCGCTTCCACCCCCTATTATTATTCCTGCTATGACGGCATCAGCGAGGTGGAGCCGGATCATCATCCGAAGAAAATTATGGTGCTGGGATCCGGCCCGATCCGGATCGGTCAGGGCATCGAGTTTGATTTCTGCTCTGTTCACAGTGTGTGGGCATTCAGGGAAATGGGCTATGAAACCATTATTGTCAATAACAACCCCGAGACGGTCAGCACAGACTTTGATATTGCGGATAAGCTGTATTTCGAACCGCTGACGCCTGAGGATGTGGAAAGTATCGTAGACATCGAACAGCCGGAGGGCGCTGTGGTGCAGTTCGGCGGCCAGACAGCCATCAAGCTGACAGAAGCCCTGATGAAGATGGGTGTTCCCATCCTGGGCACCTCCGCAGAGGATGTGGACGCGGCAGAGGACAGAGAACGGTTCGACGAGATCCTGGAACAGTGCTGCATCCCCAGACCCCAGGGCGACACGGTATTCACCTGTGATCAGGCGCTGGAAGTGGCCAACCGTCTGGGCTATCCGGTGCTGATCCGTCCCTCCTATGTGCTGGGCGGCGCCGGCATGCGGATTGCCATCAGCGACGATGATATCATCGCTTTTATGGAGATTATCAACCGGACTGTTCAGGAGCATCCCATCCTGATTGATAAATATCTGATGGGGCGGGAGGTAGAGGTAGACGCGGTATGCGATGGAGAAAATATCCTCATTCCCGGCATTATGGAGCATGTGGAGCGGGCCGGCGTTCACTCCGGCGACAGCATCTCTGTATATCCGCCTCAGAATCTGACGTCCCGGATCAAGAATGTCATCGCCCGTTATACAGAATCTCTGGCCAGAGCGCTTCATGTAAGGGGCCTGATTAATATCCAGTTTGTGGTTTATAATGATGAGGTATATGTAATCGAGGTCAATCCCCGGTCCAGCCGTACCATTCCTTATATCAGCAAGGTAACCGGCATTCCCATCGTGAACCTGGCGGCAAAAGCCATTATGGGTTCTACAATCCGGGAACTGGGCTATGAACCCGGCCTTCAGCCGGAATCTGATTATGTGGCGGTTAAGGTGCCGGTGTTCTCCTTTGAGAAACTCAGGGGCGCCGATATCGGCCTCGGTCCGGAAATGAAGTCCACCGGTGAGGTACTGGGCATTGCCCATACCTTCCATGAAGCGTTATTTAAGGGCTTCCAGGGCGCCGGCATTAACCTGCCTCAGACAAAGCAGATGGTCATTACAGTAAAAGACGCGGACAAGCCGGAGATCGTAGGGCTGGCAGAGCGGTTTAAGAAACTGGGCTACACCATCTTTGCTACCAACAGCACCGCCAGATATCTGGTAGATCACGGTGTATTTGCGATTCCGATTAATAAAGTGGAGCAGCCGTCCCCTAATCTGCTGGATCTGATTCTGGATCACCATATTGATCTGGTCATTGATACCCCCAGCAACGGCAATTTAAAAAGCCGCGATGGTTTTATCATCCGCCGTCATGCCATAGAGACCGGCATCACTGTTCTTACCTCCCTGGATACAGCCGAAGCGCTGGTAACCAGCCTGGAAAATCAGGAAGAGAAGCTGACAGCGGTGGATATCGCAGAAATATAATATAGAGTCAGAATGAAGTATTTGATTCAGACGGCAGGGATTGTTCCCTGCCGTCTTTTGGATTCGCCCGCCGTTATGGCGGTGTTTTTTACGTTTTTCTGACATTTCAGATAGAAAATTTACATTTTTCCGGGAAACCTTACAGTTCAGGATATAACCTTTTTTTCGAAAAAGTTTTATGCTATACTGTCGAAAACCTGCCGGAGCTTTCTGAGAGCAGGAGAGCTGGCAGGAACAAAATTATTTTTCAGCAGGAGGAAAAAATCTATGAAATTACGTTATTGCCTGATACTGTCTGCCTGCATTCTGGCTCTGGCCGGGTGCCAGAACAATTTCCCGAAAAACGAGACGGCAGCTTTTGAAAATGAGACTGTCTCCCAAACCGGTTTGGATCTGAAAAAACTCACGGATCTGATAGGAAAATCCGATGATGAAGTTACAGCAGTGCTGGGGCCGGGAGAAGAGATGAAAAATGAAGAGGGCGCGATTACAGAACGAAATTACACAATCTCTCTTCTGGACGAGGATGCCAGCGTTTCTCTGTCATTCAATCTGTCCCGGGACGGTGTTAACTTGCTGGAAAAGGAAGTTATTCATCTGGGCCAGTCTGGCTTGGATGAATATGCTGAGAATTTGAAGGCGTTGTTTGGGGAACCGACAGAAACTTATGAGAAATCCTATTTTTTCGCTTCTGGCGATAAGACTCTTGTATTGGCCGATCCCTATGATGACGGAGCCTATATCGAAATATCTGCAGAGGAATAAGAAAGTACATAGAGTATTTCCGGTATGCCTTTCTGTCCGTTCTGCGCAGATCTGCAAAGGAAAAATGTACTTTTTATAATTTGTTAATGGCTATTGCTGCTGCGGCGTGATATAATACTGAAAATGGGACAGGATTTCACGGAATGAATAGCCTGTATATTATGATGAATTTAAGGAAGTACAGAAATGAGACAGGAAAGTGTATTTACAAAAGTATGGCGTGTTCTGACGCCTCTGGCTACTTATTATATACTGCAGATTATTGCGATGATTGGCGTCAGTGCTGCTTTCGCCATGCGGTTTGTCAGTCAAATTGATCTGAATGGCACAAATATAGACAGCGTTTACGCCTCGCTGATGGAGTCGGTGTTTAACAGCATCCTGGACATATCCTTCTGGTGTACGGTGTTCAGTGCCGTGGCAGTGATTCCCTTCCTTTTGATGTTTCGGAAAAAGGACCGGAAGCGGGCGGCGATGCAGGGAAGAAGTGTGCGTTACACAAAAGCGGGGTCGATTGCCTATGCAATTTTTCCTCTGCTGGCCTGTGCGGCTTCGCTGGCAGGCAATAACCTGATGCTGATGAGCGGATTTTTCCAGGGAACCCAGAGCGCGGCCGTTGTGTCCGGGGAGATCGTTTACAGCCAGTCACTGCTGGCTACGATCATTGGTGTGGGCGTCATCGCCCCTGCCGCAGAGGAAATGATTTTCCGCGTGGTGATGTACGACCGGGTGAGAGAGTATATGCGGCCGCTGTATGCGGGGCTGATCACTTCAGCGCTGTATGCTTCTCTGCATATGGGGCTGGTGCAGATGATATACGGATTTCTCCTTGGCGCTATGTTTGCGTACGGGTATGAGAAGACCCATGACTGGAAGATTCCGGTGGCCATGCATATCTGTCTGAACATTATGGATATTCTGGTAACGGATACATCGCTGTTCCGGTTTATGTATGCTTCCAGAAGTGTGATGATCGGAATTACCCTGGCTGCCTGTGCGGCGGTTGTAGGGCTGATGTACCTGGCAGAAATGAAGATTTCTTCTCAGGCTGTTCTTGCTGAGGGACAGGAGAGCACAGATGGGGAGGAAGCGGATAGAAAATAGGGCAGAACTCCCGGCACCGAAAAAGCAGGAACGAACTATTCCTGCTTTTTCGGTGCCGGTTCAGTGATATAACAATAAAAAAAGGATATAACCATTGTTATATCCTTTTCGTAGCGGAAATTGGATTCGAACCAACGACACCACGGGTATGAACCGTGTGCTCTCGCCAACTGAGCTATTCCGCCAGGTGATATGGGGCCTATAGGGCTCGAACCTATGACCCTCTGCTTGTAAGGCAGATGCTCTCCCAGCTGAGCTAAGACCCCATATTTTTTGTCGCATTTGCGACTGCCTTGTAAGTATAATCTTTATAGGACAAAATGTCAAGAGTTTTTTTGAAAAAATTTATTTTGTTATCGCTCTGAATTTTCTGCTATATTTATAACAGGGTTGTAGTATACTACAAATGCCCGGAGAGAAAGGCAAAAGGATAGAAACTTTATGATTTATTTTATTGTAAACCCGAAAGCTGCTTCGGGAAAAGCACTGAAGATCTGGCATTCTCTGGAGAGAATGCTTCGGGAAAGGCATGCTGACTATCAGGTGTTTATGACAGAACACCGCAGCCATGCCTCAGAACTGGCAGGAACGCTGGCGCATCTGTCAGCGGATGCAGAAAGGGATGAGAAGCACAAGAGGTGCGGAGCGGAAGATATTGTGGCAGTGCTGGGAGGAGACGGAACTCTGAATGAAGTGGTTCAGGGAATGCCGGCAGATTTTCCGATTCCCATCGCCTATATACCGGCAGGTTCAGGAAATGATTTTTCCAGAGGCATGGGACTGCCCGCTGATTTCCGGGAGGCTCTGAATCATATACTGAAAACAGAACGGACTGTCCGCATGCTGGACTGCGGAACAGCTGTTTTCAGGGGATCTGATGACAGACAGAGCATGACCAGGCGGTTTGTAGTCAGCAGCGGCGCAGGCTATGACGCGGCGGTATGTACCAGGCTGTTTCATTCTAAATTAAAAAAACTCTGCAATATGCTGCGTATAGGAAAGCTGTCTTACGTGGGAGTGGGAGCGGCCCAGATTCTGGCACACAGGCGGGGCAGCGGAAAACTTTGTCTGGATGACGGAAGGGTGATACCCCTGGATAAACTTTCGTTTCTGTCTGCTCATATCCTGCCCTATGAGGGCGGCGGATTTTGCTTTGCGCCGGAGGCTGACCCGGAGGACGGCATGCTTACTTTTTGTGTGGTCAGTGATATTTCACGTCTCCGTTTTGCTGTGGCGCTGATTCAGACGATGATTGGCATCGGCGGTACCCCGGCAGGCATGAGCTGGTATCAGTGCCGCGGCGGAGAGGTAATTCTCAACAGAGAACTTCCGGTCCACGCAGACGGTGAAGTGTATGGTGATGTCAGGAGGATCAGATTTTCATGTGAACACCGAAAAATACCATTTATTTGCTGATAATGGAGAAACAGAAGAAAAAGTTAACGAAAATATTACTATATTCTAAAGCTTTCTAAAGATTTGCCAAGAAGGCTTGTGTGGCTGAAAAGTCTATGCTATAATCGCAAAAAATAAAGAAAGGTCATGATAATTGTATGAGGGAATTTTTCAGAAAATACAAACATGCATGGGTATTTCTATATATAGTGATTTATCTTCCCTGGTTTATTTGGCTGGAACAGAGAAATGTGACCAGTTACCATCTGATCTATACATCCCTGGACAGTAAAATCCCATTTAGCGAGTATTTTATTGTTCCCTACCTGCTCTGGTTTATATATGTAGCGGCAACGCTGCTGCTGTTTCTGTTCACCCAGCCGAAGAAGGAATTTTATAAGCTGACAGGATATCTGTTCATTGGCATGAGTGTCTGCCTGGCGATCTGCACCGTCTGGCCGAATATTCAGATTCTCAGACCATCGGTGGATCCGGACAAGAACATATTCTGCCGGCTGGTTTATATGATATACAGTACAGATACGCCGACGAACGTATTTCCCAGTATCCATGTATTTGCATCCATTGGCGTGCATACCGGCCTTTGCCGGAGTACTTACGCCAAGAAGTACCCCGTGATCAAATATGGCTCGGCTGTCATGATGGTACTGATCATTCTGTCTACCATGTTTTTGAAACAGCATTCGGTGCTGGATGTGATGGCGGCGATTATCTTGAGCAGCGGTATGTACTCTGTCGTATACAGAACACAGTTCGGGACGGAGGGCAGCCGCCTGTTTAAGCGTAAGAGCAGAAAGGCTGTCAAAGCATGAAGGGAGGAGACGGAAGATGAGAATCGGGATGGGATATGATGTTCATCGTCTGGAAGAAGGCAGAGACCTGATACTGGGCGGCGTAAAGATACCTTACGAAAAAGGTCTGCTGGGTCATTCTGATGCGGATGTGGTGACACATGCCATTATGGATGCTCTGTTAGGCGCGGCTGCCCTGGGAGATATCGGGAAGCATTTTCCTGATACAGATCCGGAGTATGAGGGGATCTCCAGTATTGAACTGCTGAGACGGGTAGGACAGCTGCTGGAAGAACACTTTTATTTTATCGGCAACATAGACGCTACAATTATTGCCCAGCGTCCCAGGCTGGCTCCTTATCGTGAGGAGATGGTGCGCAATGTGGCTGCGGCTCTGGGAATTTCGGAAGATCAGGTCTGCATTAAGGCAACGACAGAGGAAGGGCTGGGGTTTACCGGAAGCGGAGCGGGAATATCGGCTCACGCCATTGCGCTGCTGAATCAGGCAGCTGACTATGAATATGGAGATGTGAAAAGAGACTGCGGCGGCTGTTCCGGCTGTCCGGCAGACAGAAAATAAGCGGATAAAAAGGAGAGCTGAATGCTGCTCTCCTTTTTGCTGCTATGCTTCTTCTTTATGGCCCAGTTCCTTCAGCCGCCTGATACAATATTGGATAATATCCTTACGGGTCACAATGCCGATGAAAATGTTTTTATCATCTATGACAGGAACGAAATTCTGGTTGGTGGACTGCTGGAGGAGATCCTCGATGTCGGCATCGATGCGGATCGGCCGGTTGTTCATCCGTCGGCTGACCTCTGAGATCTGCACCTTTTCCGCGTCCCGGAAATTCAGGGAAAATTGATTTTTCAGGCAGAACAGCAGATCTCCCTCTGTGATGGTTCCCACATACTCTCCTTTTCTGTTGATGACCGGAATGGCAGTGTAGCGGTGATATTCCATCTTTTCCAGGGCCTGCCGCAGGGAGTCATCATCATATATGTAAGAAAGCTCGGATTTTGGCGTGAGAAAGAATAAAATATTCATAGGCGTTTCTCCTGTTATGTTGTTTTTATCCATTATAGTTCATATCAGGCGGTGAGTCAAAACAATTGACGAAGATTAATAGAAATATAATTTTCTTTATATTTTGGAAAAGAAATCGTCAGAAATAACGTTGAGCTATTGACAAAACCTTTTTTTTTACATAGACTAATAACAGGTATACCAAATGAAATGATAAAGGCAATGACCGGAAGAGTAGCCCGCAGGACGGACGCAGAGAGGAACTGTCACCGGCTGAAAGCAGTTCTGTATCAGAGTGTGGGTGAAGTGCATCCGTGAGCCGGTTCGGCGAAGCAGAGGAACAGAGGTCCTCTTCAGTAGCTGATCCCGTGTCGCTGGCGTTAACAGCTTCGAGTGAAGGGAAAGATTCCCTTTATAAGAGTGGAACCGCGGATTGACTTCGTCTCTTAATGGAAGAGGCGGAGTTTTTTTGTTGACTGTTTAGCCGGAAAGGAGTATATAATGGGTATTTTGAAATATATTCAGAGTGAAATCGCGATTGTGCGGGAGCGTGACCCGGCGATTCACTCCTCTGTTGAAGTGTTATTATATCCCAGCTTCTGGGCGGTGCTGGAGTACAGACTGTCCCACAGGCTTTATCTGAAAAAGCATTATTTTCTGGCCCGCTGGATCTCACAGCGCTGCGCCAGAAAAACAGGCATTGAGATCCACCCCGGCGCAAAAATCGGCAAGGGCCTGTTTATCGACCATGGCCATGGGGTGATCATCGGCGAGACGGCGGTAGTGGGCGACAATGTTACTCTCTACCAGGGGGTTACTCTGGGAGGAAACGGAAAAGAAAAAGGAAAGCGGCATCCTACCGTAGGCAACAATGTAATGATCAGTGCAGGCGCCAAGGTGCTGGGCTCCTTTACCATCGGTGATAATTCCAAGATTGGCGCGGGTTCCGTAGTGCTGTCTCAGGTGCCGCCTAATTCCACGGTAGTAGGTGTGCCGGGACGGGTGGTGAAGCGGAACAATGTAAGACTGCCCCAGCAGGATCTGGATCAGGTTAACCTGCCGGATCCGGTCAAGATGGATATCCAGGCTCTGAAGGCAGAAAACGCCTGTCTGCGTGCCGATATCAGAAAGCTGTTTGAAATCTGCAGAAGCAGGGAAAAAGTATAAAAGAGAGAATAAAACAGAAAGAACGGAAAGAGAGGATACACAGGCAATGAAAATTTACAACACACTGACCAGAAAGAAGGAAGATTTCGTCCCCCTGGAGCCGGGCAAGGTAAAGATGTATGTGTGCGGCCCTACTGTTTACAATTACATTCACATCGGCAATGCCCGGCCCATGATCGTCTTTGATACAGTGCGCCGTTATTTTGAATATAAAGGCTATGACGTTAACTTTGTCTCCAATTTCACTGACGTGGATGACAAGATTATCCAGAAAGCTATCGAAGAGGGGGTGGACGCTTCCGAGATTTCCACCCGCTATATTGCAGAGTGCAAGAAGGATATGGAAGGGATGAATATTGAGCCGGCCACCACCCATCCTCTGGCTACAGAAGAGATCGACGGGATGCTGGAGATGATTCAGACCCTGATCGACAAAGGATACGCTTATGCGGCGGAGGACGGAACAGTTTATTTCCGGACGAAGAAATTCAAAGACTATGGAAAGTTATCTCATAAAAATCTGGACGATCTTCAGGCGGGGCACAGAGAGATCAAGGTGACAGGCAGCAACAAAGAGGATGAGCTGGACTTCGTGCTGTGGAAGCCGAAAAAAGAAGGAGAACCTTACTGGGAATCTCCCTGGTGCCAGGGCCGTCCCGGATGGCATATCGAATGCTCCGTGATGTCAAAGAAATACCTGGACGAGCAGATCGATATCCATGCCGGAGGCGAGGACCTGATCTTCCCCCATCATGAGAACGAGATTGCCCAGAGCGAGGCGGCCAACGGCAAGGAATTTTCCAAATACTGGATGCACAATGCGTTCCTGAACATTAATAATAAGAAAATGTCCAAATCAGAGGGGAATTTCTTCACAGTCCGGGAGATCAGTGAAAAGTATGATCTCCAGGTGCTGCGGTTCTTTATGCTCAGCGCCCACTACAGAAGCCCGCTGAATTTCAGCGCCGATCTGATGGAGGCCTCCAAAAACGGCCTGGAGCGGATTCTGACTGCTGTGGACCGGCTGAAAGAGCTGATGGAGAAAGCGCTGCCTTCAGATGATATGACAGAGGAAGAAGCAGCTGTCATCACAGGGCGGGTGCAGGAACTGGTGAAAAAATTCGAGGATGCCATGGAGGATGACTTCAATACGGCAGACGCCATCTCCGCTCTTTTCGAACTGGTAAAGGTGTGCAACACAGAGGCAGATGAACGTTCTACCCGCTCCTTCCTGATGCAGCTGAAAATTACCGTGGAAAATCTCTGCCAGATCCTGGGCATTAAGACAGAGCGGAAGGCAGAGATCCTGGACAGCGAGATTGAGGAGATGATCGCCAGACGGCAGCAGGCCCGGAAGGAAAAGAACTTTGCTCTGGCAGACCAGATCCGCGATCAGCTGACCCAGATGGGCATCCAGCTGGAGGATACCAGAGAGGGCGTAAAATGGAAGAAAATCTGAAAACCCCGGAGGAAATCCTGCGGCTGCAGCCGGTAGATATTCGTACCTATTCCCCTCTGACCCTGGCATACATCGGGGATGGGGCATATGACCTGGCTGTCCGCACAGTCCTGGTAAATCAGGGAAACTGCAAGCCTCATAAGCTGCATATTCACTGCAGCCAGCTGGTGAAAGCCGCCGCCCAGGCGAAAGCTCTGGAAGGAATCCGTGACAGTCTGACAGAAGAAGAAGCAGCTGTCTGCAAAAGAGGGTTCAACGCAAAGCCGGGAACGATGGCGAAGCATGCTACCATACTGGACTATAAAAAGGCTACCGGGTTTGAAGCACTGATCGGTTATCTCTACCTGACCGGCCAGACAGAGCGGATGCTGACGCTGATCCGTCAGAGCCTGGATATCCTGGGGGAGCCGTGACAGAGAAAAATACAATAGCTGACAATTTGTCTGTGCGGGAGCGATCGATTCTGAATCGCTCCCTGCTGTATTGCCCGTCAGAGAGGAATTCTCTGAGCCGGGCAGAGAAAGAAGGAAAACAGGAAGAAGGTTTGGAAGAAAATTTTCGAATCTGCCCTGGTAAGACAGCAAACATGTCAGACAGGAGGGAATTATGGAAGATAATAAAAGAAAACAACCGGGACCAGGCCAGCCGGAATTCAAAAAAAAGCGAAAAGAATTTAATGACCGGAAAGAATTCAACGGCCAGGATGAAGGAATCATTGATGAAGGAACCATCGAGGGAAGAAATGCTGTGCTGGAAGCCTTCCGCTCCGGCAGAACCATCGACAGGCTCTATCTGCTGGAGGGGCAAAAGGAAGGGGTGGTCCAGACGATTCTCCGGGAGGCGAAGAAAGGGGATACCATCATCCAGTATGTCTCCCATGAGCGGATGGATCAGCTCTCCCAGACCGGGAAGCACCAGGGAGTAATCGCAAAGGCGGCGGCCTACGCCTACGCTCAGGTGGAGGACATGCTGAAACTGGCAGAAGAAAAGGGCGAGCCTCCTTTCCTCATCCTGCTGGACGGCATCGAAGATCCCCGCAATCTGGGCGCCATCATACGGACGGCCAACATCGCCGGTGCCCATGGGGTTATCATCCCAAAACGCCGGGCAGCCGGCCTGACTGCCACAGTGGCGAAAACATCCGCAGGTGCTCTGAATTTCACGCCGGTGGCGAAGGTCACCAACCTGGTGTCCACAATGGAAGGGTTAAAGAAACAGGGGCTGTGGTTTGTGTGCGCGGATATGGACGGACAGGCCATGTATGACCTGAATCTGACCGGCCCCATCGGCCTGGTGGTGGGAAACGAGGGGGAGGGCGTCAGCCGCCTGGTGCGGGAAGCCTGCGACATGACCGCCGCAATTCCCATGAAAGGAGAAATCAACTCCCTGAACGCTTCCGTCGCCGCCGGGGTGCTGGCCTACGAGATCGTGCGGCAGCGGATGGGGCGGTAAATGGTTTTTGTTTGATAGATTATCCTACAGATTATGATTATGACGGCTGCCGGTATCCCAGCGCCGCCGCCAGCTCTTCTCTGGTCTGCAGCACATATTCTGCCAGCTGGGGAATCCGCTCATCTGTCATGCGGGAGGCGGGAGCGGAGATGCTGAAGGCGTAGACCGGCCGCCCTCTGTAATCAGGAACCGCCGCCGCAATACAGCGGACGCCCATCTCATTTTCTTCGTCGTCCAGCGCGTAGCCTCTCTGGCGGATCTCTTCCAGTACCTGATACAGCCGGTCCAGAGAAACAATAGTATGGCTGGTTACAGCCTGAATGTCGCTGGCCTCCCAGATCCGCCGCACCTGGCTGTCGTCCATCATGGCCAGCAGTGCTTTGCCTACGCCGGAGCGGTACAGGGGAATCTGACTTCCCACCCTGGATACCATCCGGATGGAATTGGTGTGGGATTCCTCCTTTGCGATGTAGACCGCGTGGGCTCCCTCAATCTGTACAAAGTGGACGGTCTCCCCGGTCAGGGTTTTCAGCTTTTTCAGATAAGGGTGAACCAGCGTCAGCACATCCATATTATTCAGCATCAGGTCAGCCAGCTCCAGAATCTTAAAGGTCAGGGCATAATGGCTGGTTTCTTCATCCTGTCTGACGTAGCCCATATAAATAAGAGAGTTCAGCAGCCGGTGGACAGTGCTTTTGTGGAGTCCCAGCGTGTTGCTCAGTTCCATCAGTCCCGCCGGTCCGCCGCGGGCCAGAGATTCCAGCACCTGGAAAATCCGGTCAGCCACCTGTATGGGATTTTTTGATTTCTCGTCTTCTAGCCGTTCCAAAATTATGTCCCTCCTGACTGTCACTGACATCGTTGTCATCTTCGTTATTTTAGCATGTTACCTTTCGGTTGACAAGAGGATCGGGTTGTTCAATTTGTATAATCTGTACCCCATTAAATACAGTAATATGCTTGACAAGCACAAAAATATGAGTATAATTTTAATTGTAAGTATCGTATCGTGAAATTGAGTTTCATAATACGGAACAATTGAATTGTATTTTTGTGGAGGAATGTAAGATGAACGAGGTATTGCAGAAAATTCAGAAAATCGGTATTGTACCCGTAGTTGTTCTGGATGACGCAAAAGATGCTGAGCCCCTGGCAAAGGCACTGTGCGAAGGCGGACTGCCCTGCGCGGAGGTAACTTTCCGTACCGCTGCGGCAGAGGAATCCATTAAGATTATGACAGACAAGTACCCGGATATGCTGGTAGGCGCCGGAACTGTACTGACTACTGAGCAGGTAGACCGGGCGGTAAACGCAGGCGCGAAATTCATCGTAAGCCCCGGATTAAATCCCAAAGTTGTAAAATATTGTATAGATAAAGGCATCCCGGTTACACCCGGTACATCCAATCCCAGCGATGTAGAGCAGGCAATCGAGTTAGGCCTGGATGTGGTAAAGTTCTTCCCGGCTGAGGCAGCGGGCGGACTGAACATGATCAAATCCATGGCAGGCCCTTATGTAAATATGAAATTTATGCCCACAGGCGGCATCAACGCAAAGAATCTGCGCGAGTATCTGGACTTCCCGAAGATCCTGGCATGCGGCGGAAGCTGGATGGTAAAGGGCGACCTGGTGAAGGCAGGGGAATTTGATAAGATCAGAGATCTGACCAGAGAAGCGGTTCAGACCATGCTGGGCTTTGAACTGAAGCATGTCGGCATCAACTGCAAGGATGAGACAGAGGCAGATGGTGTGGCAGAGGCATTCAGCAAGCTGCTGGGCTTCGAAAAGAAACCTGGCAACAGCTCCATCTTCTCCGGCACAGCTGTAGAAGTGATGAAGGCACCCGGCCTGGGCGCAAACGGCCACATCGCCATCGGCACCAACTATCTGGACAGAGCAGTTAATTATCTGGAATCTCAGGGATATGAATTCGACATGTCCACAGCGAAATATAAGAACGATAAGATGACAGCTGTATACTTAAAGGGTGAAATCGGCGGATTCGCTGTACATCTGGTACAGAAATAATCAGGAAAAATCATACGGAGGAATCATAAAATGGCAAAGATTGTAACCATGGGCGAGATCATGTTAAGACTGTCCACCCCTAATAATGAGAAATTTATCCAGGCTGACGAGTTTGATATCAACTACGGCGGCGGCGAGGCAAATGTAGCGGTATCTCTGGCAAATTACGGCCATGAGGCAGATTTTGTAACTGCAATTCCGAACAACCCGATCGGTGAGTGCGCGATCGCGGCTTTAAGAAAATACAATGTAGGAACCAAGCACATTGCGAGAAGCGGTGAGAGACTGGGCATCTACTATCTGGAGACAGGCTCCGCCATGAGAGCTTCCAACGTGGTATACGACAGAGCTCACAGCTCTATCTCCACAGCAACACCTGATGAATTTGATTTCGATGAAATCTTCAAGGATGCAGACTGGTTCCACTTCACAGGCATCACACCTGCTGTAAGCGACGCTGCAATCGAGCTGACTGAGGCTGCTTTAAAGGCTGCAAAGGCTCACGGCGTAACCGTATCCGTAGACCTGAACTTCCGTAAGAAACTGTGGTCTTCTGAGAAGGCACAGAAGGTTATGACAAACCTGATGCAGTATGTAGACGTATGCATCGGAAACGAAGAGGATGCTGAGAAAGTTCTGGGCTTCAAACCGGGCAACACAGACGTTACCTCCGGTGAACTGGAACTGGCCGGATATGTAGACATCTTCAATCAGATGGCTGACAAATTCGGTTTCAAGTACATTATCAGTTCTCTGCGTGAAAGTCACAGCGCTTCCGACAACGGGTGGTCCGCATGCATCATGGATGGAAAGACCAGAGAGTTCTACCACTCCAGAAAATATCATATCGCTCCGATCGTTGATCGTGTAGGCGGCGGTGACTCCTTCGCTGCAGGTCTGATCTGCGGACTGGTAGACGGAAAAGACATGAAAGCGGCTCTGGAATTCGCAGTAGCAGCTTCCGCTCTGAAACACACTATCCCCGGCGACTTTAACCTGGTAACCAGAGCAGATGTAGAGAATCTGGCAGGCGGCGACGGCTCAGGACGTGTACAGAGATAATATAATGACGGTAACATTTTTATGTTATTGATAAACTATACCTCCAGTATAGGAACTCCACAAACGCGGCCTGGTATTTGCCAGGCCGCAGCAAAAACAAGTGCGTAGATTAAGTTGGAATATAGAATAAGAACTGTTATAAAATGGTAACAGAAAGATCGAAAGAAAGGCAGCACCTCGGGAATTTTTGACAAAATCCCGAGGCCTTTTTTTGACTTTTGGCAAAATAACTGTACAAAATGTATAAAAATGATGATTTATGTTAAATGTATCCAAAATCTGGGGGAAGGGGTTGACATTTAATTGTGATATGGTATATTGAAAAAGAATCAGTTTTGAATCATGCAGACCGGATATATAAATAATAAGTGTCAATAAATCCGACAGAATATGGGATCAGAGGAAGCGGTTGAAGTGGAGAAAACATATATTGACATACATACGCATATATTGCCGGAGATCGATGACGGACCGGAAAAAATGCAGGATGCCGTCGGGATGCTGATTCAGGCAAGGGAAAATCAGACAGGGGTGATTGTTGCCACTTCTCACTATTGCCCCGACCGTTGGGCGTGGGACAGGAACCGTTATCTGGAGCAATTTCAGATGGTACAGGAAAATGCAGAAAAAATGAATATTCTGCTATATTCTGGAAATGAAATTTACTATACCAGCCGGATTCTGGATGCGCTGGAGCGGGGAGAATGCATGTCCCTGAACGGAGGCCGCTATGTACTGACAGAATTTGATCATGACATATGGGGCAGAGCTATGGAACAGGCATTGATGTCCCTGCGGTATGAAGGGTATTTTCCGGTAGTTGCTCATGCGGAGCGTTGCGGATGTCTGACAGAGTCTATTTCTCTTGTTGAAAGCCTGGTCAGGCAGGGCGTGTATATTCAGGTAAATTGTGACAGCGTGATTCGGGCGCATAAGAGACGGCTGCACCGTTCTCCTGTGAAAACGTGGCTCAAAGAAGAGTTGGTTCATGTGATTGCGACTGATATGCATGACACAGAAGCGCGGCCCAGCAGAATGAAACAATGCGGAGAAATTTTAAAAAAATACTATGGTCCGGTTTACAGCCAAAAGCTTTTGGAGAAAAACCCTGAAGCGATGATCAATGACTGTTATATCAGCGATATCTAAATAGGATTTCGGAGGAAAGAATGGAAGAACAGCAGAGAACTGAAATTGATTTAAAAGAGTTGTTTTTTGTGTTGTGGGATAAGGTGATCCCGATTGGAGCGGTGACTGTGATTGCTGCTGTGATTGCCGCCCTCTACACTTATTTTTTGATTACCCCCATCTATGTGTCGACCAGCAGCGTATATGTGATGAACAGACAGAACGCCGAGAGTACGATTACATATTCTGATCTGAATGCAGCGACACAGCTGACCAATGATTATGAGGAAATGATCAAAAGCAATACAGTGCTGCAGGATGTGATTGATCAGGTGGGACTGGAAGCGACGACATCCTCCCTGGCCAATATTATTTCGGTAAACAATCCGACAGATACCAGATTTCTGGAGATATCAGTCAGCCACAGCGATCCCCTGCTGGCGCAGGATATCGCAAATGCGGTAGCGGAAATCAGCGCGGAGAAAATCGTTGAGCTGATGGATGTGGAGCGGGTAAGCATTGTTGATGAAGCAAACCTGCCGACATCACCCTCCAGCCCCAGCCTTCCCCGCAATGTTGCTCTGGCGGCTATGGCTGGTTTTGTTGTAATATGCGGTATTATTCTGGTGATTTATATGCTGAATGACAAAATCCGCACATCAGCCGATGTAGAACGTTATCTGGGCATCAGTGTTCTGGGTGTGATCCCGGATATACCGGAGGAACATTCCGCAAAAGGCAGAAAAAAGCGCAGAGGAAAAAAATAGGAGGACAGTATGGCAGGCACAGATAAAAACATTAACATCGTAATTCCAACGCAGTCGGCGAATTTCAGGGCAGCGGAAGCATATAAGACGCTGAGAAGCAATATCCAGTTCTGCGGGGCTGACAATAAAGTGATCCTGCTGACCAGCAGCATTCCAAACGAGGGCAAGACGACTGTGAGTATCATGCTGGCGGCGGCTTTCGCGGAGATGGGGAAAAAAGTCCTGCTGATTGATGCGGATCTGAGAAAATCTGTACTGATGAAAAAGCTTCAGATCAATGTCAAGAGACTGCGGGGACTGAGTCATTACCTGTCAGGACAGCAGGAGCTGTCTGATGTGATCTATGTTACAAACGTCCCCAACCTTCACCTGGTTCTGACCGGTCCGGTTCCGCCGAATCCGGCAGAGCTTCTGGGCAGCGAGCTGATGGGAAGGACGCTGGAAGCGCTGAGAAGGGTATACGATTATATTCTGATCGATACGCCGCCGCTGGGTTCGGTGATTGACAGCGCTGTTCTGGCTCAGTACTGCGACGGGGCGGTTCTTGTTATTGATGCCGATACAGTGAGTTACCGTCTGGCTCAGAAGGTCAAGGATCAGCTGGAGAAAAGCGGGTGCAGGATACTGGGCGCGGTTCTGAACAAGGCGCCGGTGGATAAAAAGAGCCTGACCGGTAAATATTATTATAAATATTACTATGGCGATTACCAGAATAAATATCTGGAGGCGGCCAAGGAAACAAACTGAGACATAAGGGACTGGCAGGAGGAGTGAAATAGTGACCGGCGATAAGAATTCAGGGTCTCTGCTGTGGAAGATTGTGCTGGCTTTATGCCTGCTGATTGTAGCAGGGTGTGTGATTTTTATATGGATTGTAAAACGAAACGAGCAGGAAGCCAGAACAGCCTACGAGGAGGTCCGCAGGACAGAGACAGAAACCTCCGGCTGCTTGTCAGATGACATACAGGCAGAGACGGATTCCGGGGAAAGCCAATTCTCAGCTGCGGCAGAGGAAGAAACTGTTCAGTCCGAGCCAGCAGAGGAGATTCCTGTGGATTTCGGAGAACTGCAGGCCATCAATCCGGATGTTTACGCCTGGATCACAGTGCCCGGGACAAAGGTGGACTATCCCATTGCCCAGCGGGCGGGGGACAGAGAATTTTACCTCCATCACAACATCAACGGCGCATATGAATTTGCCGGGATGATTTATACAGAGGATTACAATACAACCGATTTCACAGACGCCAATACAGTGATATACGGGCACAACATGCACAACGATACCATGTTTACCACCCTTCACTATTTTGAAGACAGGGATTTTTTTGACCAGCACAGCGAGGTGATCATATATACCCCTGACGATGTGCTTCATTATACAATATTCGCGGCCTATGCCTATGACAGCAGACATCTGATGCAAAGCTTCGACTTTTCAGACCCGGAGGTATTTGACGCTTATCTGGATCAGGTATTTGCGATCCGGGATATGACAGCCTATTTCCGGGATGGTGTGACAGTCACGGCAGAGGATAAAATTATTACGCTGTCTACCTGCTTTGACGGGCGGGATGATGAGAGATATTTGATACAGGCGGTGCTGACTGATGAGTGAAGAACCGATCTGGGAGGGCATGGAACCCAGCAGAATCCATAAAGTAAAAAAGAAAAGAAAGACAAGCCGCCGGGTACTGAGGATTCTGGCAGCGGCGGCAATTGTGCTGACGGTGCTGGCGGGTTCTGTTTTTGCCGGATACACCGCTCTCGTCTCGACAGGTAAGTCAGAATTATTCGCAAGAGGTGGAGAAAACGGGCCGGATCTGGGACAGAAACGATCCGGCGGAACTGACGGAGAAATCCCGGCAGAGGGAGAATCCGGCACAGACACTGCTGAAACAGCAGTCCAGCCCCTCGAGCCCGGCAGCGTCCGGTATCAGGGCGAGATCTACCGTTACAAGGAAGATATCATTACCATACTCTGTCTGGGAATTGACAGAGAGGATGATATGGAAGTGTCAGAGACAGCCGGTGCCGGCGGTCAGGCGGATACCATATTTCTGCTGGTTCTGGACAGTTCTGACCAGAAGCTGACACTGATCAGCGTTTCCCGTGATACGATGACGGAAATCGAGACGCGGGATCTGTATGGAAATTATCTGCAGAACAGCACAGCCCAGCTGGCTTTGGCCTATGCCTACGGAGACGGCCGGGAGGAAAGCTGCCAGCTGACAGCAGACGCAGTGTCCAATCTGTTTTATGGCCTGCCGATCCACGGCTACTGCGCCATTAATATGGAAGCAATCGATCTGCTGAATGATATGGTAGGCGGGGTGGAGGTAACCATCCGGGATGATTTCAGCCAGGTGGACCCTTCCATGAAAGAGGGAACCACGATGGTGCTGAAGGGGCATCAGGCCACCACCTACGTCCGTTCCCGCTCCAGCGTGGGAGACGGCACCAACGAGGGCCGAATGAACAGGCAGAAGGAATATCTGCTGGGATTTATCAACCAGGCAAAGTCCAGATTAAAAGAGGACCTGACCCTGCCGCTGTCAGTTTACCAGACATTGTCCCAGTACATGGTGACCAATATATCGGTAAACGAGGCCGCCTATCTGGCCGCTACGGCGCTGGACTGCGAATTTACCGCAGACAGCATCCGGAATGTAAACGGAACCACCGTCCAGGGTTCCCTGTACGCGGAGTATTATGTGGATGAAGATGCTTTGTATGAGCTGATTCTGGATGTGTTTTATGAAAAACTGGACGATGCGGGCTGAGGATGAGGTTCATGTCAGGGCCCGGATGAACATGATTTCTGTGCGAAACGCATTGAAATAGAAAGATTTTAAGGAGGTATTGCTATGAAGAAGGCAGGTGCTTTGGTTCTTTCACTGCTGATCTGTCTCACATTGGGGATGAGCGCCCTGGCGGCTCCGGTCAGCCCTTCGACAGAGGTGCGTGTATCCAGACTGGTTGTGAATGGCGAGGAGAGAAACGTAGAAGAGTTAATCGTCACCCCTGTTGCTGAGACAGAGGCAAGTTCTGAAGTCAGAACATGGCTGGAAAGACTGTCCCCGGAAGGAGCGCTGGCTGAACTGATTGATCAGAGACTGGCCGGCATGAGACTGGCGACATTATTCGATGCCTATTATACAGGCGGCACAATCGAAAATGTTACGATTACCTTTGAACTGCCGGGTATTCGTGCTGGTGAGACGGTATACTGCATCCACTATCATGATGACGCCTGGGAGGTAATTGAACCGGATAATGTAGCGGACAATCAGGTGACAGTAACCTTTGATTCGCTGTCTCCTGTAGGCTTTGTGGTAGAACAGGATTCTGCTGCAGCCAGCGCTGCAGGTGTTTCTCCCAAGACAGGAGCAGCTGATACCATGACATATGTAATCGTTCTGGCTCTGGCTGCCGCTGCAGGCGCAGGGTTCAGCTGCAGAAAACTGCGGAGAGGCTGAGACAGAAAAACAAGCAGGAATCAGAACCGGCTGCCGGCAGCTGCGGCCGGATGAAACCTGCGGCTGTATATACAAAAAGGATAGTGAGTGGATGAAAAGGTACATAGGATTGTTGTTGGAAGCTGTGATTCTGTTACTGATGATTGGATGCGTATTTATGCTGCTGGATATGAGTCTGGGCCTTGATCTGTCACAGACTGCCACGGTCAACACCAGACACGCAATTGTATCTGTTGTGCTGGCTGTGATCGTTGGATTTGCAGTATTTGTAAAGCGCAACTTTGTACAACACTATGCAAAAAGAAGAATAATGAAATGACAGGACAAAATAAAGACAATACCAAGACAAAGCATGAGAGCCATATCAGCAGATACCTGTTCAGCAGGGCGGGCGTGGTAATGTTTCTGGATGTGCTGATTGTGATTGCCAGCTACTTATTTGCCCTGTGGCTGCGGTTTGATTTCGTCTATTCCGCAATCCCATCCGAATATCTGGAGGGATGCATGTGGGCACTGCCCTACTGGTGCGCCGTAACAATTGTCGTATTTTACGGCTGCCATCTGTACCACAGCATCTGGCACTTCGTCGGAATGACAGAACTGGGACAGATGGTAAAGGCATATATCATATTGATTCCATGCTATGGGGCAGGCGCCTGGTTTATGGATCTGCATATGCCGAAATCCTGGTACCTGATCGGTTACATACTGGCTTTTCTGCTTCACAGCGCGCTGAGAATCGCCTACCGTTTTACACGGATGGTTATCAGCACCAGCCGGCAGAAACACGATCCCGGCCTAATTGACAGAATTATGATCATCGGGGCCGGAGAGGCGGGCAGAATCCTGGTGAAGGAACTGCTGAACAGCGAGCATATCCAGACCAGGGTATGCTGCGTCATCGATGATAATCCGAACAAAAAGGGAAAGATGCTGGAAGGCATTCCAATTGTAGGAGGAAGAGACGATATTCTGGACATGGTGAAAGAATACGAAATTAACCGTATTATCTACGCCATACCGGCGACAACCGGCCAGAATCGGAAGGAAATACTGAATATCTGCAAAGAGACATCCTGCCGCCTGCAGACAGTGCCCGGCGTCTATCAGCTGGTAAACGGCGAAGTAAGCGTCAGTACCCTGCGGGATGTAGAGATCTCCGACCTGCTGGGCAGAGCTCAGGTAGAGATCAACAATGAAGAGGTTTTTCGCCTGGTAAAAGGCTCTGTCGTGATGGTAACCGGCGGAGGCGGGTCCATCGGCAGCGAACTGTGCCGCCAGATCGCGGCAAACAGACCGGGACAGCTGATTGTTTTTGATATATATGAAAACAACGCCTATGAGATACAGCAGGAGTTAAGACGCAAATACCCGGATCTGAATCTGGTAACCCTGATCGGATCGGTACGGAACACCCACAGAATCAATTCCGTCATGACAAAATACCGTCCGGATGTGGTCTTTCACGCCGCGGCCCACAAACATGTGCCTCTGATGGAGGACAGCCCCAATGAGGCAGTTAAAAACAATGTGATGGGCACCTATAAAGCGGCGAAGGCAGCAGCGGCAGCCGGCGTGAAAAAATTCGTACTGATCTCCACAGACAAAGCGGTCAATCCCACCAATATCATGGGGGCCTCCAAGCGAATCTGTGAAATGATCGTGCAGATGATGAACCGGAAATGCCCGGGAACAGACTTCGTGGCCGTCCGCTTCGGAAACGTGCTGGGAAGCAACGGAAGCGTGATTCCCCTGTTCAAGAAACAGATCGCCGAAGGCGGCCCGGTAACGGTGACAGACAAAAATATCATACGATATTTTATGACAATTCCGGAAGCAGTCTCCCTGGTGCTCCAGGCAGCCCATTATGCCAAAGGCGGAGAGATCTTCGTCCTGGACATGGGAGAGCCGGTGCGGATCGACGATATGGCCAGAAACCTGATCCGACTGTCAGGCCTTCAGCCTGATGTGGATATTAAAGTCGAATACACAGGCCTCCGTCCCGGAGAAAAGCTGTATGAAGAACTGCTGATGGACGAGGAGGGACTGACCGAGACCTCCAACAGTTTAATCTATATCGGCCATCCCATCGAGATGGACGACGAATGGTTCATCCGGAAGCTGGATGAACTGGACAAAAAAAGCAAGCAGGATTTTGAAAAAATCCGCGAAATCGTGGCAGAGGTGGTGCCGACCTACCACTACCAGCCGGCAGAACCGCCGGCGGAAGAACCGCTGTATGTGCGGGAAGCCGCAATCACAGCAGAACAGGCATGACAGAAAATATGAGAAGCCGGAAAAGATGCAGTCCTTTGCCGCCCGGTACAGCCAGGCTGCCGTAGGCATCGGAAACAACCGCCTGCGGGGCGAGCTCATCAGCAGACTGCGGGAATGCGGGTTCCGGATCCCGGTTCTGATCCACCCAACCGCCTACGTCAGCAAAACAGCGTCAATCGGCGCCGGAACCATCGTAGAGCCCAAAGCAATCGTAAACACCCACAGCCAGGTCGGCGAAGGCTGCATCATCTCCGTCGGCGCAATCGCAGATCACGACACCATAATAGAAGACTACAGCCACATCAACGCAGGCGCGATTGTAAAAGCCGGCGGGAAAGTCGAAAAATGGCAGAAACTGGAGGCCGGGGAGGTTGTGATGGGGTATGGACAGAGGTAGGTTGGGATGTGGGGTTGTTTTAATTACATTAGGTTCGTAGGATG
>CAJFOT010000025.1 GCA_904397815.1 Candidatus Paralachnospira sangeri | reverse complement strand
TGCCGGTCTGCCCGCCCCTTCTCCTGTTCACCGGCTGCCGCAACGAACGAAAACACCAGGAAGTGATACCAACGCCGTATTTTCCTTCCTTCATGCGGCCTCTGAACAGGAAAAGCGGATCGGGGAATGGTGCTTCGGGGAATGCCAGCTGGAATGGGCTTCCCGGGGACAGAGGTACCGATACAGACATGTGGAGACCTGATTACAAATACCGGAAAATATAAGCCTGATTTTACAGGCAGAAATGGGCGCTCAACGCTCATTTCTGAGGGCTTAATGAAGAAAAATCATCAGGATTTTTCTTCATGTAAGACCGGTTCTGTAAAATCAGGCTTATATTTTCCGATATTTGTTCAGGTCGGGAACAAGGTCTGTATCGGCACCCCTGTCCCCGGGGAGCCCGTTCCAGCCGGCATTCCCCGAAGTACCATTCCACGATCTGCTTTTCCGTCCGGAAACCGCATGACAGCCCCCCAGAAGGAAAATAATCATTTACTCATCAATACTGTAGTTAGGCGCCTCTTTTGTGATATGGATATCATGGGGATGACTCTCTTTCAGAGAAGCCGCAGAAATCTTGATGAATTTTCCGGTTCTCTGCAAAGTTTCGATGTCAGGCGCGCCGCAGTAGCCCATACCGGAGCGCAGGCCGCCTACCATCTGGAATACAGTATCCTCGACTGTACCCTTGTAAGCCACACGTCCCTCCACGCCTTCCGGCACCAGCTTCTGAGCATCAGACTGGAAGTAGCGGTCCTTGCTGCCGTTTTCCATCGCAGCAATGGAACCCATGCCGCGGTATACTTTATATTTTCTGCCCTGATACAATTCGAAGTCCCCAGGCGCCTCATCGCAGCCTGCAAACATGCTTCCCATCATGCACACATTGCCTCCTGCCGCAATCGCTTTCGTCAGGTCGCCGGAATATTTGATTCCGCCGTCGGCGATAATCGGGATGCCGTATTCCTTCGCCACAGAGTAGCAGTCCATGATCGCTGTGATCTGAGGTACGCCAATGCCGGCAACAACACGGGTCGTACAGATAGAGCCAGGCCCGATGCCTACTTTCACAGCGTCCACCCCTGCCCCGATCAGGTCTCTGGTCGCTTCGGC
This sequence comes from Candidatus Paralachnospira sangeri, assembly GCA_904397815.1. Classification (GTDB taxonomy): domain Bacteria; phylum Bacillota; class Clostridia; order Lachnospirales; family Lachnospiraceae; genus Paralachnospira_A; species Paralachnospira_A sangeri. Next base: position 23,656 of record CAJFOT010000025.1, on the reverse strand, counting down.
GGTGGCCACATTGCCTGCGATCACCTGAAGGTCGGGATATTTTTCCTTAATCATTTTCAGGGTGCGGATGATATTGGCAGAATGTCCGTGGGCAGAATCAATCACAATCACGTCTACTTTTGCGTCTACCAGCGCGTCAACTCTGTCCATCACATCTTTGGTAATGCCCACTGCAGCGCCACAGAGAAGACGTCCCTGTTCGTCCTTTGCAGAATAGGGATATTTGATCTGTTTCTCGATATCCTTAATCGTAATCAGACCTTTTAAGTTAAAGTCCTTGTCCACAATCGGAAGTTTTTCCTTCCGGCATTTTGCCAGAATTTTCTTCGCTTCTTCAATGGTCACGCCCTCCTGAGCCGTCACCAAACCTTCCGAGGTCATAGATTCTTTAATCTTTTTCGTAAAATCAGTTTCAAACAACAGATCCCGGTTCGTAATAATACCCACTAATTTCTTTCCCTCTGTAATCGGGACACCGGAAATTCTGTATTTTGCCATCAGTTCATTGGCGTCTGCCAGGGTATGCTCCGGTGAAAGATAGAAAGGATCGGTAATTACACCGTTTTCAGAACGCTTTACCTTGTCCACTTCCTCTGCCTGCGCCTCTATGGACATGTTCTTGTGAATAATGCCGATTCCGCCCTGTCTGGCCATGGCAATCGCCATTCTGTGCTCCGTAACAGTATCCATGCCTGCGCTCATCATTGGAATGTTCAGTCTGATTTTCTTCGTCAGCCAGGTGGAAAGATCTACCTGATTCGGAATTACTTCCGAATAAGCCGGTACCAGTAATACATCATCAAAAGTAATGCCTTCACCGATAATTGTACCCATCTTTTTACATCCTCACTTTCTTCTCTCAACTAATCACAATTCTTTTAAATGTTTCCAACTAGTGTAACAGAAAAAAGGAACCCTGTCAAACGGAAAAACTATTTTTCGACAGCTTTGTCTACGCAGGCGATAGCGTTCAGACTTCTGGGATAACCGATATAGGGCAGACACTGAGAGATCACCCGGATCAGGAAATCCCGGTCATTTCCCAGGTTCATATTCCCTTTTGCATGGGAGGTCAGCTGCGGCTCGCACCCGCCCTGAGCAGCCAGGAAGCAGAAAGTAATCATCTCCCGCTGAGCCAGGGTCAGTCCGGTACGGGTGTAGTAATCGCCAAAGCAGTTGGCCGCCAGCCAGCGGTTGATATGCCCCTGCTTCCACGCCTCCCGCATTCCGTCGCCGAAAATATCCACCTGGGCCTGCACCCCTTTCTCCAGCCGGTTCTCCATTGTCGTGGTGGCCTGGCCTTCCAGGGGCAGCTGTACGCCCCGCTCCGCCAGAACCTCATTCGCTGCTTTCAGGAAAGGGCAGACACGGCCGTATCCCAGATAATCCACTGCCTGATAGATGATCTCTTTCGCCATCACCGGCGTCACCCCCGCGTCCAGCGCCCGGGGCAGCTCCTCCCGGAAGGCTTCTGTCCCCTGGCAGCCCAGCAGGGCAGCCAGAATCGCCATATGGCGGATCACTTCATCCAGCTGCTGTCCTTCCTCATTAACCACCTCTTCAAAAGCAAAATGCTCAAACCGCTCCGCAAATTCCGGATCTGTCTCACGATAATTCATCTTTCATCCTCCTGTCCTGTCTTTCGGCTGAATTCATTTCCCGCCCTGTTTTAATATATTTGTCATAAAACCCGGGCAGCAGACATGCCGCTGCCTCATGCTGATTCTATTATAAAACAGTTGGTTTGAAAGTCTAATGCTTATCTTTTATGCTGAAATATTCATTTCACGCATAGATCACTGCCGCTCATTCCATGACATTTTGATATTTTTGTCATTACATATTCATCATATTGACAGTAGCAGCCCACAGACAAAACATGTATTATATGTACTAAGATCCCCGTCAGAAAGGAATTTGCAACAGACATTCACAGGAACAGATAGGAGAATCGGAACATGGATACAATTAAACTCCTCGTCTGCCTTGACGAGCATTATCTTCCGCCTCTTCAGGTGCTGCTGACTTCCCTGCATATCAGCCATCCCGATGAGAAAATGGAGTTATATCTGATACACAGCAGAATATCGGATCAGGCGCTGGAGCCGGTGAAAAAGCAGTGCCTCTCCTTCGGCTGTCCGATATATCCCATACAGATCGACAGCGGTTTCTTCCGGGAGGCGCCGATCACCCGGCAGTACCCGCAGGAAATGTACTACCGGCTGCTGGCGCCCCACCTGCTTCCCCGGGAGGTATCCCGTGTCATATACCTGGACCCGGATACCCTGGTGATTAACTCAATCCGCCCGCTGTGGGAAACAGACCTTCATGGCTGCCTTTTTGCCGCCGCCTCCCACACAGGAACCACAGAGCTGATCAACAGCATTAACCAGGTTCGTCTGGGAACTGAAAACAAATATTTTAATTCCGGCGTACTGCTGATGGACCTGGAGAAAGGCCGGCGGAAGATCATCCCGGAAGAACTCTTTCAATATACAAGAGACCACAGCAAAGAGCTGCTGCTGCCGGATCAGGATATCCTGAACGCCATGTACGGCAGCCAGACACTGGAACTGGAAGATATCATCTGGAATTATGACGCCCGCAATTACACCACATACCTTCTGCGCAGCGGAGGGGTCAGCGATATCGACTGGGTCACCCGCCACACTGCCATCCTCCATTTCTGCGGAAAATCCAAGCCGTGGCAGCCCGGATATCTCCACAGATTCGGGATTTTATACAAGCATTATATGCAGCTGACACGAAAGACGGGATACTATCAGGAAGGGTAACGCAAAATACCGGCCTGAATCTTTCCTCTCCCTGCGGGCAGGAGGACAGATTCAGGCCGGTATTTTTATTGATACGGGAGGTGAACCCGGTCGGGCATCATCACCCGTTTACTCTCGATTTGAGATTGTGGGCCATCCGTTTTCGCATGGTGGGATCCAGGATCCGTTTTCTGATCCGCAGATTTTCCGGGGTTACCTCCAGCAGCTCATCGGTGTCGATAAATTCCAGACACTGCTCCAGGCTGAGGATTTTCGGCGGCGTCAGCTTCAGGGCGTCGTCGGAACCGGATGCCCGGGTGTTGGTCAGCTGTTTCCGCTTGCACACGTTGACCTCGATATCCTCACCCTTTCCGTTCTGGCCGATGACCATGCCAGCGTACACCTTCTCGCCGGGCCCCACAAAGAGAGTGCCTCTCTCCTGAGCGTTGAACAGGCCATAGGTGATGGTCTCACCGGATTCAAAGGCGATCAGGGAACCCTGCTTCCGGTACTGGATATCTCCCTTGTAGGGGCCGTAGCCGTCGAAAATGGTATTCATAATGCCGTTGCCCTTGGTATCGGTCATAAATTCTCCCCGATAGCCGATCAGCCCTCTGGCGGGAATGGAAAATTCCATTCTGGTATAACCGCTGTTGGAAGCGGACATTCCCTGGAGCTCTCCCTTGCGCAGGCTCAGCTTCTGAATGACTGTGCCGGAGAATTCATCAGGCACATCGATATAGGCCAGCTCCATCGGCTCCAGCTTTCTGCCCTTCTCATCCTCCTTGTACAGCACCTCTGCCTTGCTGACAGCGAATTCATAGCCTTCTCTTCTCATATTTTCAATCAGCACCGACAGATGGAGCTCCCCTCTGCCCGATACCTTAAAGCAATCCGGACTGTCTGTATCTTCCACCCGAAGGCTGACATCTGTGTTCAGCTCCCGGTACAGCCGTTCTCTCAGATGGCGGGAGGTAACATATTTTCCCTCCTGTCCCGCCAGCGGACTGTCATTTACCATAAAATTCATGGCGATGGTGGGCTCGGAAATTTTCTGGAAGGGAATGGGCTCCGGATGTTCAGGAGAGCAGAGGGTATCTCCGATATGGATATCAGTGATGCCGGACACTGCTACAATAGAGCCAATGGACGCTTCCTGAACTTCCACTTTATTCAGGCCATCAAACTCATAAAGCCGGCTGACTTTTACCCTCTTCATCTTATCCAGGTCATGGGCATTGACGATGACCACTTCCTGATTCACCTTCAGACAGCCATTATCGATTTTTCCCACGCCGATTCTTCCCACATATTCATTATAGTCAATGGTGCTGATCAGCATCTGTGTCGCTGCCTCCGGATCTCCTTCCGGTTCAGGGATATGGCTGACAATCGCCTCGAAGAGGGGCGTCATATTCTTCGGCTCATCTCCCAGCTCAGCCAGGGCATAGCCCTCTCTGGCCGATGCATAGATGAAGGGACAGTCCAGCTGCTCCTCAGAAGCATCCAGATCAATCAGCAGTTCCAGCACCTCATCCACTACCTCTTCCGGGCGGGCTTCGGGCCGGTCGATCTTATTGATGCAGACAATCACTGCCAGATTCAGCTCCAACGCTTTTCTCAGCACAAACTTTGTCTGAGGCATGGGGCCTTCAAAAGCGTCCACCACCAGGATCACGCCGTTTACCATTTTCAGAACCCGCTCTACCTCACCGCCAAAATCAGCATGGCCCGGGGTATCGATAATGTTAATTTTAATCCCGTTATAAAATACAGCCGTATTTTTGGAGAGAATGGTGATGCCTCTCTCTCTCTCAATATCATTGGAATCCATGACACGCTCTGCTACTTCCTGGTTTTCCCGGAATACACCGCTCTGTTTCAGCAGATTATCCACCAGGGTGGTCTTGCCATGGTCTACATGGGCGATAATCGCCACATTTCTCACGTCTTCACGTTTGATTTTCATATCTGTATACACTCACTTTCCACAATCGATGCTGTACAGCCGCCCCGGCAGCGCTGACGCACAAAATCCGGGAGATACCTTTTTCTGTGCCGCCGGACACAGTTTTCAGATATCTCCCGGATATAAATCCGGCCGGTACCGGCTATATGCGTTCCTCTTTCTGTTACTCTACTTCCACGCTCCAGCCTTCAGGCCCCTGAATTCTGCCCAGCTGAATGCCGGTGATGGTGTCATAGATCCTCTGGCTGACAGGGCCAATCTTCCCGCCGTTGATTTCCATCACCTCGTTCTCATAGCGAAGCTCGCCCACCGGAGAGATCACCGCCGCAGTTCCGGTTCCAAAGGCTTCCTCCAGTGCGCCGCTTCTTGCAGCGTCGACCAGTTCTTCTACGGAAATCTTACGTTCTTCTACCGGAAGACCCCACTCCCTGCACAGATAAAGTACAGAGTCTCTGGTCACACCCGGCAGGATGCTGCCGTTCAATTCAGGAGTTACGATGGTTCCGTTAATTTTAAATACAATATTCATAGAACCGACTTCCTCGATATATTTTCGATGAACACCATCCAGCCATAATACCTGGGAATAACCGGCCTCATCTGCTTTCACCTGGGAGGCCAGGCTGGCAGCGTAATTTCCTCCGGTCTTTGCCTCGCCGATGCCGCCCTTGACAGCTCTGACATATTCATCCTCAATCCAGATCTTCACAGGATTGATTCCTTCCGGATAATATGCCCCTACAGGAGACAGAATAATCATCATTTTATAAGTATGAGAAGGATGCACGCCCAGATGAGGATCTGTGGCGATAATAAAAGGCCGGATGTACAGGGATGTCCCCTCCTTCGTAGGAATCCAGTCACTGTCGATCTTGACAATCGCTTTGAGCGCCTGCAGAAAATCTTCCGGGGGAATCTGAGGAATACAAAGCCGCTTATTGGTATTATTGGCTCTGGTGATATTCTTGTCAGGACGGAATAACAATACTCTGCCGTCTTCCGCCTTGTAAGCCTTCAGCCCCTCGAACATCTCCTGTCCGTAATGGAAAACCATGGCAGAGGGTTCCAGAGAAACCGGCCCGTAGGGGACAATCCTGGGATCATGCCACCCCTTTCCTTCCTCATAATCCATTACAAACATATGATCCGTGAAAACAGTACCGAAAGACAGCGTGTCCGGATCTGGCTTCTGCTTCGGGTTTTGATTTTTTTCGATTCTAATGTTCAGCATAGAAATTCTGCCTCCTGAGAACTAAAACTTTATCGCTTTATCGTGCGAATTGCTTAGAAATTATTATTTATCAAATACTCCCGAATGTCAAGTATATTTATTACTTTTTTCTGTATACGCAAAAGGTAAACGTCACACCCTGGCATTCCACTTCTTCACTTTCTTCCCACAGTTCCCATGACGGGTCCTCATCCAGATTGGGAAACCACGTATCTGCCGGGAAAGTCTGTCTCATCCGGGTAACATAAGCCCTGGAACAATCATTTAAAAACATCCGGTAAATTTGTTCTCCTCCTATTATAAATACCTGATCTTCCGGCAAATCCTGAACCAGCTTCAGCACGTCCTCACGGCTGTGCGCTGTCACCACGCCCTCACGGCAGAAATTTTTGTTTCTCGTGATGACAATATTCACTCGGTCCTTCAGGGGCTTTCCGCCGGGGAATGTCTCCAGGGTCTTTCTGCCCATCACAACTGTCTTTCCCATCGTGGTCTCACGGAAATATTTCATATCGGCGGGATTGCTGACCAGCAGTCCCCCGTCCTTTCCGATGGCCCAGTTCCGGTCTGTGGCTACAATTAAATACATAATGTCCTGTCCTTTCCACTTGCCGATCAACTTGATCTGTGCTATTATAAAAATGTTGTAGTTTTTCATAGTATACTATAATCAGCGGCCAGAATTCAATCATATACGGCCAGGAACACAGGAAAATTTGGAAATCAGCTTCCAAATCTAGCCAAATGACATGTCACACATGTCAAAAGGAGGAAAAAATGAGTTACGCAGACAAAGTTTTTATTGATATGTGCAGGGATATTCTGGAGAACGGAACAGATACCAGAGGTGAGAAGGTTCGTCCCGTCTGGGCAGATGACAACAGTCCGGCCTATACCATTAAAAAATTCGGCGTTGTTAACCGTTACGACCTGTCAAAAGAATTTCCGGCACTCACTCTGCGAAAAACCGGATTCCGCAACTGTGTGGATGAGCTGCTTTGGATCTGGCAGAAAAAATCCAACAATATTCACGACCTGCACAGCCATATCTGGGACAGCTGGGCAGATGAAAACGGCTCGATCGGCAAGGCCTACGGCTATCAGCTTGGGGTTAAACACCAGTATAAGGAAGGCCTGTTCGACCAGGTGGACCGGGTACTCTATGACCTGAAAAACAATCCGTTCAGCCGCAGAATTATCACAAATATTTATGTACATCAGGATCTCCACGAGATGGGTCTGTATCCCTGCGCCTACAGTATGACCTTTAATGTCACGCAGAAGCCGGGACATGAGAAGCTGACGCTGAATGCGATTCTGAATCAGCGTTCCAATGATATTCTGACCGCAAACAACTGGAATGTGTGTCAATATGCGGTTCTGACGCATATGATGGCACAGGTAAGCGGATTTGAAGTGGGCGAATTCGTTCATGTTATCGCCGACGCTCATATTTATGACCGTCATATTCCCGCCGTAAAGGAACTGATCTCCCGGGAGCCCCTTCCGGCTCCTGACTTCTGGATCAATCCTGAGGTGAAAGATTTCTACGAGTTCACAGTGGATGATTTTCGTCTGGACAACTACAAAACTCATCCGCAGATCAAAAACATTCCGGTTGCGGTTTAACCCTCAGGAAAAAGGAGTGAGCATGAGAAAAAAATCACATATCTGTCTGGCACGCTACATGATGGCGAATACCCTTTACAGGGAATTCTCGCCTTATAAAAAGTCCTATTATATAGGAAATATCCTGCCGGACTGTGTACCTTCTTTTGTGACCACCAAACATAACATGGAAAGCACCTTTCCTATGCTGAAAGCGGAAATCCGGTCTTTAACCCAGATGGCAGGCCTGGCGGCAGTTTCTGACCGATATTTTGTACGCCGGCTGGGTGTAGTGCTGCACTACGTGGCGGATTATTTTACTTATCCCCACAATCCGATTTTTACAGGCAGCCTGTCAGAGCACTGCTCCTATGAGGAAGACCTGAAGCATCATCTCAGAGAATTTCTGAGCAGTTCCGCCGCCACAGAAATCAAGCGCCGGACCCGATGTCTGAAATCCACCGAGGAAATCATCCAATATATTGTCTGCCGGCACAGAGAATACCTGTTGTACCGTCCCGGCGTCGATACCGACTGCCGTTTCATTCTGGACGTATGTTTTACTGTATCTGAATCTGTTATGAAGCTGAAAGTAACCGCTCAGCCTCAGGTAGCCTTTGTGATTGCGGCCTGAAGCCATATGAAAGCTATTTATTACCCAAAACATGCAAAAACCTCCGCCTCAGAAATCCATGAGGGGAGGTTTTTTGTTACTGTCTACTCCAGATTATGTTTCATTTTCCGAACTACTGCGATAAAATTCTCGATTTCTTCTTCCGTCAGCCCATTTGTCAGCTGCCGTTCTGTCTGCCCGATTACTTCATCTGCCAATTTATCTTTCAGCGCAATCGCCTTAGGAAGGAGGCAAAGACATTTCAGGCGGGCATCCCGTTTCTCCGGAACACGGCAAATATACTGATTTTTTTCCATTACCTTCAGAATCGCCGTCATAGTGGACTTATTAACTGAAAAAACCCGTTCCAGATCCTTCTGATACACCGGTTCATCCTTCTTATGATACAGATAGGTGAGAATCAGACGATGCATCAGCGTGCAGTCCTCATAACCGATGATTCTCGCACTGGCCTCTGCCCGGCGCATCATCATATTATTCAGAGTTCTGATTTCATAAATTACTCCGTTTTTGATTTCTGTTTCTTGCTTACTCATAGCGCAGCGCCTCGATTGGATTCATTTTTGCCGCTTTGTTAGCAGGATAATAGCCGAAGAACACCCCGATCGTCATAGAAAACAGCAGCGCGATTACGATGCTCCCCACAGAAGCTTTTGCGGGATATCCCAGCCAGCTGGCCGCCGCAGAACCGCCGCCTACACCCACCAGCACGCCGATGGCCCCGCCAATCAGACAGATGATCATTGCTTCTACAATAAACTGCGTGCGAATCGACTGGTTGGTCGCACCCAGCGCTTTTCGGGTGCCAATCTCCCTGGTTCGCTCTGTAATGGATACCAGCATTATATTCATCACGCCGATTCCGCCCACCAGAAGAGAAATACCGGCTATCACAGCAATGGCCACCTGAAGGGTAGAAAGCATGGAGGAAAATGTGGATACCATCGACTCCATACTGAAAGCCATTACCTGGAAATTTCTGTTGTTTCTGTAAAATACATTTAAAAACTGCTGCACCTGCCCGCTTAAGTCAGTGGAATTCACTCCGGGAGCTGTCACCAGTGTCATCATCTGATAGCCGCCAGACGAATGAAGCTGCGCCTGGGCAGCAGCAATCGGAATATACATACTGGTAGTGATGTCCCGTTCTGAGGACAGGCTGAAGTTCATGGCATTCTGTTCATATTCATATACGCCGACAATGATATAGGTATAATAATCGCTGCCAATCTGTACTTCCAGCTGAGAACCTATTGCCTGACTGCTGTCTCCCGCGTACATATTGTTTACCAGACGGTCAGACACCAAAGCTACCTTTCTGGCCCCGTCATAATCACGCTGCGACAGATTTCTTCCTGCAATCAGATTCAGCTCATTTGCCGTAAAATAACCGCTGTTTACACCGGTAACAGACACATTGGCATATAGTTTTCCGCTCTGGGCCTGACCGCTGCCCACCGATTCCTCCAACGCCACCGTCTGGATAGAGCCGGAAAAATTATCCATCAGCTGCGATATCATATCATCTGTAATATAGTCATCCTCCGTTGGCTGGGCAATCGTCTGCGTTCCGCCGTCGGAAAAAGACATTTCCCCTTCCTCCGTCTCATCATCGCTGCTCTTTTGCTGGAGGCTGACAATAATATTATTGGCGCCCATACTCTGCATGGAACTGGTAACGGAGCTGGTCACTGAATCTCCCACTGTCATAATGGTAATGACAGAACCGATACCGATAATAATGCCCAGCATGGTCAGAAATGCCCGCATCTTATTGGACAGCAGTCCGGTGATGGCCATTGTTATATTTTCTCCGATCAGCATGGACTGTCACTCCCCTTTCGTTCCCCTGTAATCTCTCCGTCATGAAGCGTAATAATTCTCTGTGTTTCCTCCGCCAGTTCCGGGGAATGAGTGATGAGAACGATGGTTTTCCCCTGTTCCCGGTTCAGTTTGTGGAAAATATCCATAATCAGCCGTCCTGTTTTGGAGTCCAGAGCACCTGTAGGTTCGTCAGCCAGCAGAATTGCCGGATTATTCGCCATGGCTCTGGCTATGGCGACACGCTGTTTCTGACCGCCTGACAGTTCGTCCGGCTTGTGCTGCATCCGCTCTTCCATCTCTACCATTTTCAGCAGCTCTTTTGCCCGACGGGAACGTTCTGAGCCTTTTGTGCCGGCATACAGCATGGGCAGTTCTACATTTTTCAGGGCAGTAGTGCGGGGAATCAGATTATAAGTCTGAAATACAAAGCCGATCTTTTCATTGCGGATATGGGACAGTTCATAATCCCCAGCCTGACTGACATCCACTCCGTCCAGGATATATTCCCCTGATGTGGGACGGTCCAGCACGCCGATGATGTTCATCAGCGTACTCTTTCCGGAACCGGAGGCTCCGACAATAGACACAAACTCTCCCTCATACACTTTCAGACTGATGCCGTGGAGAATCTCCAGTTCATTGGGGGTTCCCACATAAAAACTTTTTACGATATCTCTCAGATCAATGATACATTTTTTGTCGTCCACAGGAAGCCTCTCTTTCTACTGTCCCATCATCAGATCCATAATGTTGACAGCATCCTCCTGAGGAACAACTACTGTCATTCCTTCTGTGATCTCATCGCTGATAATCTCCACATAGTAATCACCTTCTGTCCCGACTGTAACCGGGACTGCTCTCTGCTGCTGAGTAACCTGCCCGTCCTCTCCCGTCACAGACTCCATCACATACACCACATCATTGCCGTTTTCATCTGTCTGCACCGCATCATAAGGCACTGTCAGCACATGCTCCACTTCGCTCAGAACAATGTTCATCTTGGCTGTCATGCCCAGCCGCAGGCGGTCCGTATCTGTGTTGATAGCTACCTTAATCTGATAAGTAACATCGCCTCCGGAAGCGGCACCGGCCGTCAGCGAACCATTAGAAGAAGTCCCTGTAGGCACAGGAGATACAAAAATCACTTCACCCTCCAGTTCTTCATCCCTGGTGGCGTCTGTCCGAAAGATAACTTTCATTCCTTCCTTAATATCGCTGATATCGTATTCATCAATTTCTGCTTCAATGATAAAAGCATTGCAGTCCTGAACAGTGACAATCACACCGCCAGTATAAGTGTCCCCCTCCTGAACATTTACTTCGGTAACTGTTCCCGAGATAGGCGACGTCAGCACGCCCTTCTCCAGCTGCCGCTCATATGTCTTTACCTGGTTTTCCTGCGTTTGAGTGCTGACACTGGCAGAGAGCCGGGAATTGGTCAGTGAATCCTGCATTCCTGCCACACTGCTGTTCTGAGTAATTACTGTATTGTTATAAGCGTCCTCCTGCTGTTCATATGTATGATAGCTGGAATCCATGGCAGTTTTCATAGAATCCACCGAATTTTCCAGCGCTTCCCGTTCCGCTTTAATCTGCTGGTATTCAGCGGAGATTGTGGAATATTCCGTAGCCGCCGCCTGAGCCGCCGCCTGCTTCGCCGTATAATCGCTGTAAGCCTCTGACAATTCATTGGCCGCCTGGTTCAGATTACTGCCGCTCAGACTGCCTGTCCCGTTCTGGATATCTTCCAGAAGATCCCCGATGTCACCCCCCGCCGCGGCCTGCGCCTCGGCGTATCGGCCGGCACTCTCCTCCATCTCATCCTGCGCCCGGTTCATTCTGGATTCTGCGTCGTCCATCTCGTTTTTCTTGTCATTCTCTTCCTTGGTTTTACTCTCCAAATCTGCTACAGCTTCATTATAATCTGCCACGGCCTCCTCATAGGTCGTCCAGGAATAATCCCGGTTCTTCCCGGCTGTTCCCACCTGATAGTTCTGCGCGTTTACAGCATCACTCAGGCTTCGTTCTGCTCCCTGTACAGACAGATTGCTCTGAGCCTGTGCCACATCCAGGCTCTCCCTGGCATCAGCCAGACTTTCCTCAATTTCCTCTGTGTCAAAGCTGCACAGCGCATCGCCTGCCTGAACCACATCTCCTACTTTCACGTTGACCTCTGTCACTTCAGTATTCACCAGCGTCGTGGTCAGAGAGCGGGTATTGTCGCTCTGCACATACCCGGTAGCGTTAATGGTGCTGGTCAGATCTCTGTATGCGGCTTCATCCGTCTGCAGCGCCATCTGGCTTAATGCTGCCTCCATCTCCTGTCCCGCCTGCCGGATCCGCAGCACACAGCCGCCTACAGCACATACAATAATCAGTACAATCACCAGCGCTTTATGCCGTTTTATCCATTTCCAGGCCGCTCCAAAACCACGTTTCAACTTTTCTTTCACGTTATGCCTCCATGATGTAAGTATTCTCTGTCCCATTACGTTCCTCCAGGCATATAGCAGCCTACGCCCGGCTCAGGAACATAAATAGTTCGCTGGCAAACATTTTAGTCTTAATTATCGTGTTTGTCAATCGCATTTGGGGAACTTTATATAACTTTAATGATTCGTTCAGATAGCTTTTACGTGAGGGCGGGCGGCAGTGACAGTGGAGCCGAAATGAGGTTCTGCGCCGGCAGATAGGGGATGACGCTCCCGGCATGGGGGCTGCAGTTCAGGGTTCGTCACACCACTTCTTTTTTGTGCTCTGCCGCATATTTTCTGATATTGGAGGCATTTGCGTATGTCGTCACCGCCCCATCCCGGTCGATCACCAGCGTAGGCGCCTGCATAACGCCATATCGTGCTGCCAGCTCCGGCTGTTCTTCCGCATTGATCAGTTCATACTCTTCGTCTTTCAGGAATTCTTTCGCCATCCTGCAGTTTGGACAGGTACTGGTGACAAAGAGATAGGTTTTCCCCACACCCCGGGGCGTGATCTCCGGCGTCTCCTGCCATGACAGTGTGACGCTGCTCCCGGCAATGCCATGCTTCATCCGGGAGGAAGCGATTTCGTATTCCTTCCGGTTTTTATACTCCTGTACCTTCCCTTCATTCCAGTTCTGCACCGGACGGTAATAGCCGGTAATCCGGCTGTATACCTCCGCCGTTCTGCCGCAGTGAGGACAGGTAAAATGCTCCCCTGACAGATAGCCGTGTTCCGGACAGATGGAGTAAGTGGGAGACATGGTATAATAAGGCAGGCGGTAGTTTTCCGCAATTGTCCTTACCAGTCTGGCCGCTGCCTTCCAGTCAGGCAGTTTTTCCCCCAGGAAAGCATGAAACACGGTGCCTGAAGTATACAGAGTCTGCAGCTCATCCTGGATGTCCAGGGCGTCAAAGATATCCGTTGTATATTCCACAGGCAGGTGAGAACTGTTGGTATAGTAAGGTACATCCCCCTCTTTCCCCGCTGTGATAATGTCCGGATACCGCTCTTTATCATGTTTTGCCAGGCGATAAGTGGTGGACTCTGCCGGAGTTGCCTCCAGATTATACAGATCGCCATACTGCTCCTGATAATCAGACAGCCGTTCCCGCATATGGTTCAGCACATCCTTTGTAAACTGCTGGCAGGCTTCTGTCGTCATGTCAGACCGAATCCATTTCGCGTTCAGGCCAGCTTCATTCATGCCGATCAGACCGATGGTGGAAAAATGGTTTTCAAAGGTTCCCAGATACCGCTTAGTATAAGGATAAAGCCCCTCATTCAGCAGCCGGGTAATTACCTCCCGTTTAATCCGAAGAGACCGGGCAGACAAATCCATCATATAATCCAGCCGCCGGTAAAAATCGGTTTCATCAGAAGCCAGATAGGCAATCCTGGGAATGTTGATGGTTACCACGCCCACAGAGCCGGTGCTCTCTCCGGAGCCGAAGAAGCCGCCGCTCTTTTTCCGCAGCTCCCGCAGATCCAGCCGGAGTCGGCAGCACATGCTGCGGACATCGCTGGGCTCCATATCGCTGTTAATATAATTGGAAAAGTAAGGCGTGCCGTATTTGGCTGTCATCTCAAATAAAAGGCGGTTGTTCTCTGTGTCGGACCAGTCAAAATCTTTCGTGATGGAATAAGTAGGGATCGGGTACTGGAATCCTCTTCCATCAGCGTCTCCCTCGATCATTGTCTCAATAAAAGCCCTGTTGATCATATCCATCTCTTTTTTGCAGTCTTTATATTTAAAATCCATCTCTCTGCCGCCGACAATCGCGGGCAGCTCCGCCATGTCATCAGGAACAGTCCAGTCCAGTGTAATATTTGTAAACGGAGACTGGGTTCCCCAGCGGCTGGGGGTATTTACGCCATAGACAAAAGACTGGATACACTGCAGCACCTCTTTATAAGACAGGCTGTCCGCCTTCACAAAAGGTGCCAGGTAGGTATCAAAGGAAGAAAAAGCCTGAGCGCCTGCCCATTCGTTCTGCATGATTCCCAGAAAATTCACCATCTGATTGCAGAGCACTGACAGATGTTTCGCCGGACCAGAGGTAATCTTTCCTGAAATGCCGCCCAGACCTTCCTGAATCAGCTGCTTCAGGGACCATCCGGCACAGTATCCGGTCAGCATGGACAAATCATGAATGTGAATATCCGCGTTTCTGTGGGCATTGGCAATCTCTTCGTCATACACCTCTGACAGCCAGTAATTGGCCGTGATGGTACCGGAATTGCTGAGAATCAGTCCGCCTACCGAATAGGTCACCGTGGAATTTTCCTTCACCCGCCAGTCCTCGGCGTTGACATACTGGTTCACCACCTCTTTATAATCCAGAATGGTGGATTTCATATTGCGGATTTTCTCCCGCTGTTTGCGGTACAATATATAGGCCTTCGCCACATCTGTATAGCCGGTCTGCTCCAGCACCCGCTCCACACTGTCCTGGACATCCTCCACATGGATCAGTCCGTCTCTGATTTTATCCTGAAAGTCCGCCGTTACCCGGAGGGCCATCAGTTCCAGAATTTCATCGCTGTAGCTCTTGCCGGTTGCATTAAAGGCTTTCTTCATAGCTTCTGTAATCTTGTGTAGCTGAAATTCCGCAACTTCCCCGTCGCGCTTCTGCACATCAAACATATCCTCTGTCTTCCCCTTTCTGTCTTGCTCAGAAAACCCCTCCGCAGGGACTTCCCTGTCCGGAGGGGTTTGTGTACGCAGGCAGTCCCCGCAGGTCCCTGCGCAAGAAACAAATTTATTATAGCAGAGCAGAGAGGGTACGTCAACGATATTATACAATATCTATGTATTTTTTATATACAATCAACTATATATTGTGTTGTTTCCGGTTCTTAGCTTTTCCACCATCATCGGATCAAAACAGTTCGTGCGGATGCTGATGATCTCCTCTTTATAGGGCGGAAACTCCTTTTTCCCGTCTTCGGACTTTACCCAGGGAGATTCCAGAATCTTGGGCACATCCAGATAATCGGGATGGTACATGATATGCTGCAGGGCCTCAAAACCGATTTTGCCGAACCCGTAATTTTCATGGCGATCTTTGGCGGAGCCCCGTTCATTTTTGCTGTCATTCATGTGAAAAACCGCAATCATATTCTTACCCACCACGGTCTCAAATTCTTTCAACACCTGGTCTGCGCTGTTTACCAAGTCATAGCCGCTGTCATGAACATGGCAGGTATCAAAGCAAACCTTCACTTTCTCCGGATGATTCAGACAGGAGATAATTTTTTCCAGTTCCTCGAACCGCCTTCCGATTTCTCCCCCTTTACCCGCCATAGTTTCTAGGGCAATAACCAGCTTCATATCCGGCCGGATCACCTGATTCAGCCCCTCGCACAGCTGTCGGATACCTGCCTCACTTCCAGCTCCCACATGGGAGCCGGGGTGGAGAATCATAACCGGACTTCGCAGCGCCTCCGCCCGCCGGATCTCTGAATCCAGAAATTCCACAGATGAGCGGAAAATTTCGTCTTTAACAGTATTTGCCAGATTAATCAAGTAAGGAGCGTGGATAATCACCTGGGAGAGGCCGTGGGCTTCCATATAAGCCCAGCCCTCCTCCACCTTCAGTTCTTCCACCGGCTTCCGCTTTGAATTCTGAGGCGCGCCAGTGTAAGCCATAAAAATATCCGCGTCATAGGAAGCCGCCTCCCTTGCTGAATTTAGAAACATGTCCTTTCCCTTCATGCTCACATGGGAACCGATCTTAATCTTCTGTAATTCCATCTCTTCGCTATATCCTTTCATAGATATCGGCAGGTACATAGGCTGTCACCACAATACCGTCCTCTGTATATTCTTCCGACAGGAGGCTGCCATACTGACGGATCATCTGAATCCGTCCTGCCTGACTGTAGGGAAACAGCTTTTCCAGGTATACCTTCCCGGCTCTCAGCACCTCCGCGATGGTGTCCGTAAGCTCCTCCATCCCCTCTCCTGTGGCAGCGGAAACCATCAGCGTCCGCTCTGCCTTAAAGTCCTTCAGCACTGTCGGCTGCTCCAGAAGATCTTTTTTATTGAATACGGTAATCACTGTCTTATCTGTCACCCCCAGCTGGGCCAGTGTTTCGTAGACTACATACATCTGGGTTTCCATCTGAGGATTGGCACAGTCTACCACATGAAGAATCAGATCGGCATACTTCGCTTCCTCCAGGGTACTCTTGAATGCGTCAATCAAGTGATGGGGCAGCTTTCTGATAAAGCCCACGGTATCAGTCAGGAGAATCTTTTCCTTTCCCGACAATGTCAGGCTTCTTGTGGTAGGATCCAGAGTTGCAAACAGCTTATCCTCCTCCAGCACCCCGGCTCCGGTCAGACGATTCATCAGCGTTGACTTTCCCGCATTGGTATATCCCACAATTGCCGCCACCGGCACATGGTTCCGTTCCCGCTGCTGGCGGGTGATTTCCCGGTGCCGCTTCACATCCTCCAGTTCCGCTTTCAGCTGGCCGATCCGCTGGTGAATCAGCCGCCGGTCGATCTCCAGCTTCTTCTCTCCCGGACCTCTGGTGCCGATGCCGCCGCCCAGTCTGGAAAGAGAATTGCGCAGTCCCACCAGCCTGGTGGCCCGGTACCGCAGCTGAGCCAGTTCCACCTGAATCTTTCCCTCTCTCGTATTGGCCCGCGCTGCGAAAATGTCCAGAATCACCAGTGTCCGGTCCATCACCTTGATCTGGAGAATATCCTCCATATTCCGCAGCTGAGCCGGAGACAGTTCATCATCACAGATCACCCCCGTGGCGCCGGTCTGCCAGACCAGTTCACGAATCTCCTCCAGCTTTCCCTTCCCCAAATAAGTCCCCGGGTGAATGGCTTCCCGGTTCTGAATCACTCTCCCTGCCACCTGGGCACCTGCTGTAGCCGCCAATTCCGCCAGTTCATCCAGAGACTGCTCTGTATCATCCCCGTCCCGGACTGAAACACCGGCTAAAAGAACCAGTTCTTTTTTTTCATCCAAATCTATCATAATCAAAATCCTTTCCCGAAATATCTCAGCAGTTCAGCCATGCAGGCTATCCGCTGCCGCGCAGCCCGGCGCCGTCAAAAGAAAGGCTATGTCCTGTTTTAACCGTCAAACAAGAACATAGCCTGTTTCGCCTCAAAACGCAGTCTCAGACAGCGGAAGAATCACTATCTGCTACGCAGAAAAGCCAGCTCATGGTCGATATCCGCGTCTGTGCCGTAGGTATCCGCATATTCCTGCAGCACTGTCAGCGCCTGGCTGAAATCTCCAGTGTACTCCAGCGCCGCAACCTCATTATAGGTAAGCAGTGCTGTGTAGTCAGAATCCTGAAGACCCAGCCCGGTCTGAAAATATCCCAGAGCCTCCGTATAGTTTCCATTCCGCATATAATACATCCCCACCTGATTATACACGCCTGCATTCTCACTGTCCAGACTGAGGGCCTGACTGTAAGCGTTATAAGCATTCTCCGCCTCTCCCAGCATCTCATAAGACAGCCCCAGACAGATCAGCGTCTCCGCGTCTTTATTCTCTGTGATGGCAGTCAGCTCCGCCACCGCGTTCTGGTATTCGCCCAGCAGATACTGAACCATGCCGCGGTATTTGTGCGCAACGGTTCGGTCATCTTCAATCAGCAGCGCCGCATTCAGATATTTGCGTCCTTCCTCCTGGGCGCCGGCATCTGCCAGTTTCTGATAAGCGCAGCAGTAGGCCGCATAGTCATCCGGCTTCGCCTGCACCAATGCGTCAAAATCAGCCACCGCCTTCTCGATATCTCCCGCCAGAGCATAGACGCTGCCCCGCAGGTAATAATTATCCTCCGGATTTTTCTCTACATCCAGCAGGATCGAATATGTCTCAACTGCCGCCTCATAGTCACCGGAGGCTGTCTCCGCCTCTCCTCTGTATTTCAGCACATCGAATTCCACCTGGGATACATGACCGTTGGCACATTCCAGAGCTTTGTTAAAATTCTCGATAGCAGCCTCATAATCCTCAGCCCGCAGATATGCGATGCCTTTTCCCCGATATGCCAGCTTATTTTCCGCATCCAGTCCCAGCGCATAGTCAAAACTGCTCTGGGCCTCATCATAGCTCATCAGCTCGATATATGCCATGCCCTGATTGATATAATACAGAGGCTCCGTATTCTTTTCCGCAATCGCTGACTGAAAGGAGGCCACCGCTTCGCTGTATTCGCCTGCCTCATACTGGGCCATGCCCGTCTCATAATAACTGCTCTCACTGGAACAGCCTGACAGGAAAAGCAGGCACAGGCACAGCAATCCTGCTGTCCACAATCCTTTTCTCATATTTTTCCTTACACCCGTTTCTGTCTTATCGTGTCTCTCCTACGAAAAATAACGCCAGGGTTCCCGGACCGGAATGAGCGCCGATTACGGGTCCCACATAATTGATGATAAAATTCTGGATACCGGTGGCTGCTTTCACTCTGTCAGCCACATATTCAGCATCCTCCAGGCAGTCTCCGTGACTGATGAAAATCACGTCATCCTCCGTCTCATACCCCTTAATATCCTTGCACATATTGCTGACCAGAGTATTCAGCGCCTTCTTCCGGCCCCGCACCGTTCCGGTGGCACAGAGTTTTCCTTCATCATCCACATGCATCACCGGTTTGATATTCATCATCGTCCCTACAATAGCCGTTGCCTTCGACACACGGCCGCCCCGGTGGAGATGATGAAGATCATCCACGGTAAACTGATGGCAGATATGGGGAATCAGCTCTCGCACTTTTTTCGCATTCTCATCCAGCGGCATTCCTTTTTCCTTCATCATCACAGCCTTATGAACCAGCAGACCCTGGCCCAGAGAGGCGCACAGGGAATCAATGACAATAATTGTTCTGTCAGGATATTTCTCCCTCATCTCATCTGCCGCAATGCAGGTGTTCTGATATGTGCTGCTTAATCCGGAGGAAAAAGCGATATACAGGATATCCAGCTCCTGTTTCAATTTATCTTCCATTAAGGACGCTACGGTTTCAGGATTTACCGCATTCGTGGTAGGCATCTTTCCTTCGCGCATCAGGCGGTAAAAAGTTTTCTCATCCAGCTTCTTCTCTTCTCCATATTGAACGCCGTCCAGCAGATAATGCAGAGATGCCACTGGAATCTGATGTTCTGCCAGATAGGACTCCGGCAGATCCGCTGAGGTGTCAGTCATAATGATATATTTACTCATTGTTACCTCCCATCCGCAGGCACAGCAGTTTATGCATATGTCCCCGCCGCACCGCTTTTTAATCGTCTTAATCATAACATGAAAAGCGGTTTCCTGCAACCGCGGGAAACCGCTTTTCACACTGTAATGCAACAGTTCAGCCACGCAGGGGGTCTGTGCTTCCCAGACCCCCGTTTCTCTCAGCCGAAACAGCATCATCCTCCGCGATTCCGAAGGGCAGAAAAATCCCCTGGAGGAAACCGGCGCCGGCATCCAGGCTCATCGTTTTCTCTTCGTTGGAATCGTTGGTAATCTTGGCGAAAATGTGGCCTTCGTTGTCCGACCCGAAATAATCAGAATCAATAATCCCCACTGTATTATTCAGCTGAATCCGATACTTAAATCCCAGTCCGCTTCTGGGGAACATGGCCAGCAGCCAGCCCTCCCCGATCCGCACCCGTACCCCGGTGGGCATATTCACTGTTTCTCCCGGCTTCAGCGTCACAGCTACCGGCAGAAAGAAATCATAGCCTGCCGATCCCTTCGTCGCCCGCCGGGGCAGGGCGATCCCTTCATAAATTTCCCTGCATCTCTCATCTGTTTCCGGACCAATGGTATTGACCCAGTCCTGACAGAACTGCTCATAGCTTACTTTGTAAAATTTTCCTACTTTTTCCATGTTCACAGCCACCTTATTCTTTTTCAGCCGCCTGACAGGCGGCTCTCTGTCTACCGCATAAAAATATGCAGCAGTTTTTCCTTCACAGCCCCGTAAGGCAGATAGCGGACCGGCATGTCAATCCAGTTATATTTCTCCACGATACTGCGCCGGTGGCTGAAGGTTTCAAAACTCTCCCGGCCATGATAGCTGCCCATGCCGCTCTGCCCCACGCCGCCGAAGCCCATATGGCTGGTGGCCAGATGGATAATGGTATCGTTGATGCAGCCGCCGCCGAAGCTGACAGAATTCAACACCTGTTTTTTCACCTTTTTACTCCGGGTAAACAGATAACAGGCCAGAGGCTTCTCTCTGGAAGTGACGAAATGGATCACTTCCCGGATATCCCGGAAGGTCATCACCGGCAGAACAGGACCGAAGATTTCTTCCTGCATCACCTTGCTGTCCGGTGTGATATGATCCAGCACTGTAGGCGCAATCTGGAGGGTCTGCGGGTTTCTGTGGCCGCCCATCAGGATGGTCTCCCCCTCCATCAGGCCGCAGAGCCGGTTATAATGCTTCTCATTGATGATCTTCCCGTAACTGGGATTGTCCAGCGGCTCTTTCCCGTAAAATTTCAGGATCGTTTTCCGGATTTCTTCCATCAGCTGATCCTTCACATCCTCATGGACAAAGAGATAATCCGGCGCCACACAGGTCTGGCCACAGTTCAGATATTTTCCAAACACAATCCGCCGGGCTGCCACCCGGATATTGGCCGTCTGATCTACGATACAGGGGCTTTTTCCGCCCAGTTCCAGACAGATAGGCGTCAGATAGCGGGAGGCTTTCTCCATCACCAGCCGTCCCACAGTTACGCCGCCGGTAAAGAAAATAAAGTCAAACCGCTGGTCCAGCAGCGCCTGGTTCTCCTGCCTGCCGCCCAGAACCACCGCCACATAGGAAGGGTGGAAGCACTCCTCTATAATCTGACTGATTACCTGGCTGGTAGCCGGAGAGTAGGCGCTGGGCTTGATCACCACACAGTTGCCCGCGGCAATGGCGCCGATCACCGGGTCCAGGGCCAGCATAAAGGGATAATTCCACGGCGCCATCACCAGGGTCACCCCATAAGGCTCAGGGGAAGTAAAACTCTTTGCGTGGAACTGAGCCAGGGGAGTGGGCACCCGTTTATTCTTCATATAAGAAGGCAGGTGTTTCCGCACAAAGCGCAGCTCGCTGAGCACCATACCGGTTTCACACATATAAGTTTCAAAAGGCGATTTCTTCAGATCCTGGCGCAGAGCTTCATTCAGATCGTCCTCATGGCGCAGGATCGCCCGTTCCAGCGAAGTCAGGGCAGCCAGCCGATGCTTCAGCGGACGGGTCTGGCCGGTGGCGAAATACCGCCGCTGGGCCTCCACTAACCGTTCAATATTCATGATCGATTCCCTTCTTTCTGTTTATCCTTTCACCTGTCATCCCTTTACCGCTTCCAGAATGCGGATCACATCCTCATATCCGGCAGGACGGGGATTCACAATCATCGCTCCGTCGTCCACGGCAACACGGGCGATATCCCCGAACTGTGTCTCATCCACCCCTGCCTGGGCCAGGGTAACCGGCATACCGGACAGCCGGTGGAGCCGGTTCGCCAGCCGCTTCACCGAAACCGCGGCTGCCTTCGCCCGATCCTTTTCCGGCGTCCGGCTGTACACCTCCGGCCCCTCCAGCTCCAGAAGAATCCGGCTGTAGGTTTCCCTGCAGTATCTAAGATTATAGCGCATACATACCGGCAGAAGAATCGCCATCGCTTCCCCGTGAGGCACATGGGCGATGCTGCCCAGAGCATGGCCGATGGCATGGACAATGCCTACCATGCTGTTGCTGAAGGCGGAGCCTGCCAGATAGCTGGCATTGGCCATGCCGCACCGGGCGTCCTGATCCCTTCCATTTTTTACAGCCCGGGTCAGGTTCTGCGCAACCAGCGAAATCGCTGTCAGAGCGTACACATCGCTGACAGGGTTTTTCTGCAGACAGCTGTAGGCCTCGATGGCATGGCACAGGGTATCAAAACCGGTAGAGGCTGTGGTGCGGGGCGGCAGCCCCATGGTCATCCGTGGATCCAGCACAGCTACATCAGGCAGTACCACATCAGAGATAAACTCCATCTTAATTCGCTTCTCATTATTTTTAATCACCGCAACCGCTGTGGCCTCACTGCCGGTCCCCGCCGTCGTGGGGATAGCAATAAAGGGAACCCGGTGTCCTGCCGGGATGCAGTCGCAGCCCATCAGGTCCAGGAGCTGATCCGTATGCTGGCTGATCACCAGTTTCAGTCCTTTCGCTGTATCCAGCACGCTGCCGCCGCCCAGGGCGATGATGCTGTCACATCCATATGCCCGATACTCTGCGGCGATCTGATTAACCGTCTCCACACTGCTGTCTGTGGGGATATCGGTGTAAACCCGGCCGATGGGAACCTCCGGCATTGCTTTCAGCAGCAGATCCAGCAGTCCCAGTTTTTTTAATGTATTGTCGCTCAAAATCATCGGGCAGTGGCCGCCCAGCATTTTCAGTTCATATGGTATATTCTCCAGCGCGCCTCTGCCGGAGCATATTTTAGCCGGATTGGCAAATTCATAATATGCAGGTATCATCCTATATTCCTCCGCTTCTTTTCATTTTACTGTCACAGGCCCAGCAGAATCATGCCATATACCGCCAGTGCCGGCATTCGCTTCTCCGGCACCTCCCGGAGAATGCGCTTGGTCATGATACGCGGGAACAGATATGCTTCTGTGATCTCCACACACCGCACAAAACTCATCGCTGAATGGATATCTCCCTCCAGAGAAAAATAGTGGCCTGCATACGCCTGAGAGATACCCGCCATTCCGGTTAAAACAGAAATTGCCCGCTCAGGAGATTTAAAAATCATGGTAATCTGAGCCGGGCAGGTATTTTTCCGCCGGATCAGTCCTCCGCCGCCGGACCAGCTCATGGTCAGTCCCGGCCCTTTCGGACCGCACAGCAGTTTAAATGTCATCCCGTCCGGCCAGCGCTCCATCTCCTTTTTCACCCTTGGGTCAAACCGTGAGAGAACATGAAGTCCCCGAAACAGGAAAAACAAGATCACAGAGGAAATTCTGCTGATCAGAATATGTTTCATAATGACCGCTCCTTATCTTTTCCTTGTCTTCTCCTTTGAAGGTGAACTACCCATTGTCTAAAGCCAATGGGCTTCCTGCTTCATCGACCTCGTATACCCACTGGGCACTTACCTACTATCTCCACAG
>CAJFOT010000024.1 GCA_904397815.1 Candidatus Paralachnospira sangeri | reverse complement strand
TGTGGAGATAGTAGGTAAGTGCCCAGTGGGTATACGAGGTCGATGAAGCAGGAAGCCCATTGGCTTTAGACAATGGGTAGTTCACTCTCGGTAAATATTTAAAGCTTGCGGAACATGAGGATATTTACATTACCCGTAATGGTAAAATCGTAGCCAAACTCTCCAATCCAAATGCTGACCGTGTGAAAATGGCAAAATCACTTCTTGGCGTCATTCCCGCTGATCTTACAGAGGAAGATTTTTTTCCTGAACAGTCTCTGGAGGAGCTGGAAAAAGAAGAAAAAGCCGATAACTAACGATTGTCTTGCCATTGTCCTCATGTTATAATAAATCCATGGTATGCCGCTGCTCCGGCAGGGCATCGGAATTTTTGACAGTTTGATGCAGCGAGGATAATAATGGATAAGTATGAAATTCTCAGGAAGTATTTCGGCTATGATTCCTTCCGCCAGGGCCAGGAGCGTCTGATTGACCATATTCTGGAGGGGCGGGATGTGCTGGGGATCATGCCCACCGGATCGGGAAAGTCGCTGTGCTTCCAGGTGCCGGCTTTTATGATGAAGGGCATTACTCTGGTGATATCACCTCTGATTTCTCTGATGAAGGATCAGGTCAGCGCCCTGAATCAGGCAGGGCTTCACGCCGCTTTTTTAAACAGTTCCCTTACCACTTCTCAGTATTACAAGGCTCTCTCCTATGCGTCTCAGGGAAGGTACCCGATTATTTATGTAGCGCCGGAACGGCTGCTGACAGATTCCTTTTTAAATTTTGCACTGCAGGCGGAGATTGCTATGGTGGCGGTGGATGAGGCCCACTGTATTTCCCAGTGGGGACAGGATTTCCGTCCCAGCTATCTGAAGATCACAGAGTTTATCGGTCTTCTGCCCAGGAGACCGGTAGTCAGCGCTTTTACGGCTACGGCCACCAGCCAGGTTCGGGAGGATATCATCCGTATCCTGGGACTCCGGGACCCGGATATCGTGACCACCGGCTATGACCGTCCTAACCTGTATCTGGAGGTGCAGACGCCGAAGGATAAGTACGCGGCGCTGAAAAACTGTATCGACAGCCATCCGGGCCAGTGCGGCATCGTATACTGCCTGACCAGAAAGCTGGTGGAGGAGGTGTGCCAGAGGCTGAATCAGGACGGCCTGTCTGCCACCCGCTATCACGCGGGCCTGTCGGACCAGGAGCGCCAGCACAATCAGGATGATTTTATTTACGACAGGGCCAGGATTATGGTGGCCACCAATGCCTTTGGGATGGGCATTGATAAATCCAATGTCAGGTACGTGGTTCATTATAATATGCCGAAAAATCTGGAGAGCTATTTCCAGGAGATCGGACGGGCCGGCCGGGATGGGGAACCGGCGGACTGTCTGCTGCTGTACAGCGGCCAGGATGTGGTGACCAATCAGTTTTTCATCGAGCATAATCAGGAGAACGAGGCGATGGACGCCCAGACCAGGGCTGTGGTGATGGAGCGGGATCAGGAGCGGCTGCGGAAGATGACCTTTTACTGCTTTACCCACGACTGTCTGCGGGATTACATTCTGCGGTATTTCGGAGAGTACGGCAGCAATTACTGCGGGAAATGCGCCAACTGCCTGACCCAGTTCGAGGAGGCGGATGTGACGGAGGCGGCAGCGGCGCTGATTCGCTGTGTGGGAACTAGCCGGCAGCGCTATGGAACCAATGTGATTATCGATACCGTCCGGGGCGCGAACACAGCGAAGATCCGGAACTACCGGATGGATGAGAATCCCTGTTACGGCACCCTCTCCCGGGTTCCGGTTTACCGGCTGCGGCAGATCATGAACCATCTGGTTCTGACCGGTTATCTGACTGTCACCAATGACGCTTACGCCATCGTAAAGCTGACGGAAAAATCCCGGGAGGTGACGGAAGAGGGCTGCCAGGTGATGATGAAGATGGCCAGGGAGCCGGAGAAGGAGAAAACGAAGAAGAAAAAGACCGCGGATGCTGACCGGGCAGTGGACAATGCGCTGTTCGAGCGGCTGCGGGCGCTGCGGCTTCAGATCGCCAGGGAACAGCAGGTTCCGCCCTATATTGTTTTTTCCGACAAAACGCTGGCCCATATGTGTGTCATCAGGCCGGAGACGAAGGAAGAGATGCTGTCTGTGTCCGGCGTGGGAGAGTTTAAATATGAAAAGTATGGCGAGCAGTTTCTGGACTGTGTCCGGACCTGGCTGAAGAAGCAGGAAAAAATGGAAAATGAGCCGGAATAGCCGGAAAACGGTGATTTTCCGGTTGACAGCAGCTGTGTTTTATGGTATTTTATACGTGGTCTTTTGAAAACGCCCGGATCTGTTGCAGGTCAGCAGGCCGGTAACTTTTCAACGGCCGCCGCCGAAGACAGCAGGTGCCTGATATGGGGCGTAAGCATTGCCGCCTGCCGAGGACTGTAACGATTATAGAATCCTTATGCCTCCCTGTCTTTGGACCGGGAGGTTTTTTTCGGCAAAAAATATATAAGGAGGTAAAGATCATGGCAAAAGTTGAATTAAAGCAGCCGATTGTTGCTGAGATTTCAGAATTGCTTTCTGGCGCGAAGTCAGCAGTATTAGTAGATTACAGAGGCCTGACTGTTGAGCAGGATACTGCTCTGCGTAAACAGTTAAGAGAAGCCGGCGTAACCTACAAGGTTTATAAGAATACACTGCTGAATTTTGCGGTAAAGGGAACAGAATTTGAGTCCCTGTCCAAGCATCTGGAAGGCCCTACAGCGATCGCTGTGTCCAAGACAGATGAGACTGCTCCTGCGAAGATCCTGTTTAACTTTGCGAAGAAGGCAGATAAACTGGAACTGAAAGCCGGTGTGGTAGAAGGCATTTACTACGATGAGAAGGGCATTCAGACCATTGCGACGATCCCGGGCAGAGAAGAACTGCTGGGCAAACTGCTGGGAAGCATCCAGTCTCCGATCGCAAACTTCGCCCGTGTTATCAGCCAGATCGCAGAGGCAAAAGAGGCTTAATATTGTCTGTATATTATTACGAAATCATCAATTTTATAATGGAGGTAAAATCAAATGGCAAAATTAACAACTGCTGAATTTATTGATGCAATTAAAGAGTTAACCGTATTAGAGTTAAATGAGTTAGTAAAGGCTTGCGAGGAAGAGTTCGGCGTATCCGCTGCAGCAGGCGTTGTAGTAGCAGCAGCAGGCGGCGCAGCTGAGGAAGCTGAAGAGAAGACAGAGTTCAACGTAGAACTGACAGAGATCGGACCGAACAAGGTTAAGATCATCAAGGTTGTACGTGAGCTGACCGGCCTGGGCCTGAAGGAAGCAAAAGACGTTGTAGATAACGCTCCGAAGAACGTAAAGGAAGGCGTTTCCAAGGAAGAGGCAGAAGCAGCAAAGGCAGCTTTAGAGGCAGAAGGCGCAAAGGTTACTCTGAAATAATTTGCCCTGAAATTGAATTCTTATATATAAAAATCCCGGTGTCCGATATGGATGCCGGGATTTTTATGTGATCGAAAAGTTTTTGTTTTGTCGGCATGGAGCTGAACTGCCCTATTCCGTCTTAAACAGGTGGATAATCCCTTTTCCGTTCAGGTACTGCAGCAGGGACAGTCCGATGGGAAAGCCGAACAGCCCGATGACGCCGAAGAACTGGACGCCGGCATACATGCTGGCCAGGGTGACCACCGGGTGCAGGCCGATCTGGACGCCTACGATTTTCGGTTCAATAATGTTGCGGATTATGGTGATGACCACATAGAGGATCAGCAGGCCCAGGGCCAGGGGATAATTGCCCTGGATCACAGTGATGACGGCCCACGGAATCATGATTCCGCCGGTGCCCAGGACAGGCAGGATGTCAAAGACCGCGATGCACAGGGCGATCAGTACGGACTGCTGGATGCCCAGGATGGACAGGCCGATGGCCAGCTCGATAAAAGTAATGGTCATAATCAGCGCATAGGAGCGGATACAGACAAATAAGGTTCCGATGATATATTCCTTGATTTCTATAAAAATATGCTTGCCCTTTTCACTGAGCTGCCGCAGGCAGAAGCCGGTCAGCTTATCATAGTCAGCTGCGATGAAAAAGGTGGAGATAATCGCCAGCAAAAGCTTGATAAAGGTGCCGGGGAGGGAGGAGGCCAGGCCCGAGAGAAAGGACATCGCTTTCACAGACAGGCTGGACACCATCTGCCCCAGAGACTGGATCAGCTGATTGCTGGCATTTTCCAGCATCTGTGTCAGAGACGGATCCATCCGTGTGGCGGCTTCTTCGATCATATTCATCACGCTGGTAAACAGTGGTTCTACATGAATTGCGTAAATCAACGGCATATTTCGGATCAGAGATTCAGCCAAGGCCAGCAGCCGGAGCCAAACCAGAGAAAACAGTACGCCGATGGTGCCGTAAAAAATCAGCACAACCAGAATTGCGGAAATTTTTTTCGGCACCCGCAGTTTATAAGTGAAAAATCGTATGGGAATCCGCAGCAGATAAGCGATGATAAAAGCTGCGATAAAGGGCGACAGCACTGACATTCCATATTTCAGAATGATAAACGTTGTCACAAGGATCAGTGCAAAATAGACAAAATTTATGATAAAGGCTCTTCGTTTCCCGGTATTCAATGAAAGTACCCCTTTCTGAAAGATCGCAAACAAAATGTGTTTGGCATGATTATAGGAAATAAAAATGGCAGTGTCAACCGGTGGGAAAAATAATTCCGGGTTTCATAAGAGAAAATAAGAAATTGAAAAGAAAAATAAAAGAATTTAAAAAGAAGAGAGTGCCCCTCAAGTCGGTTTTTGACTTGAGGGGCACCATACAGGGGCTCAGCTGTTTTCCTGATATGCCACCAGGACAATGTTTTTTCCGCAGGAATTCCCCAGTTCCTTTTCCAGCTCGTCAATCCGGCGTCCGCAGTCTGCGGAGATTCGGGCGATACAATAGTTCCCATTCTCCTCTGCTTTCAGGGCATTTTCCATCCGGTCTGCGGCTGCTCTGCAGTTTTCAGGGAGATCCTGAAAAGAATCATAAGCACTTGCATGCATGATGTGACATCTCCTTTCTGTCAGTACAGAGGATAGGGTGCACATGGAGACGGAAGAATATACATGCATTTTCACTCAGAGTCAATCAGGAGCCTGTACAAAAACACTGGTACGAAAAGGTAAAATAGGTTACAATATAAGGCAGTAAAAGCACTGACGCATGAATGAATGCCTGCCGCAGCGTATATCTGCGGCGCAGAATGAAGCGGGAGGGCACTATGACAGCTTTTTTCGAGGAACTGGGACAGATATGGCAGTGGGTCTGGGATAATATTTTTTATATCAACATTATTCTGGCTTTCGTCATTGTTTTTTTTCAGCGCAGAGATCCGAAGGCGGTGTGGACCTGGCTTCTGGCGCTGTATTTTCTGCCGATTGTAGGGTTCATCCTTTATTTGCTGATCTGTCAGGATTACCGAAAGCAGAAGATGTTCCATGTGAAAGATGTAGAGGATACGCTGAGCCGGATGGTGGCCAGGCAGGAAGAACTGCTGATTGATGAGTGGGACTGGCTGGATGATCCGATTCTGGAGGAGTATGCGGATCTGGCTGTATATAATCTGGAAACCGGAGGAGCGGTTTATACCAGGGGAAATGACATACAGATTTTTACCGACGGCGTGGAGAAGTTTGCAGATCTCAGGCAGGAAATCAAGAAGGCGAAAAAGTACATTCATCTTCAGTATTATATTATCCGCAATGATTCTGTTTTTGGAGAGATCAGGAAACTGCTGATGGAAAAGGCGCAGGAGGGCGTAGAGGTTCGTATCCTGTATGATGCCATGGGATGCCGGATGATGCCGCCCTGGGTGATCCGGGAAATGAAGAATGCCGGTGTGAAGGTGGCAGTTTTTTTTCCTGCAGTTCTGAAGTGGTTTCAGGTGCGGGTGAACTATCGGAATCACAGAAAAATTGTGGTGATCGACGGCCGTGTGGGATATGTGGGAGGTTTTAACATCGGTGAGGAGTATATCTCCAGAAACCAGAAATTCGGTTACTGGCGGGATACCCACCTGAAGCTGTGGGGGCCGTCTGTGATCGGGCTTCAGATGCGCTTTGCCCTGGACTGGAATTTTGCAGCGAAGGAAAACCTATTCCGGCAGATCAGATATTTTGAGGACATGCCCTCCGGCAGGGAGGCTGATAAGGGAATTCAGATTATTGCCAGCGGTCCGGATTCCTCCAGCCAGGAGATCAGGGACAATTATCTGCGGCTGATGCACAAGGCGAAGCACCATATCTATATTCAAACCCCTTATTTTATACCCGATGAATCCATTCTCTCCGCTCTGACCATAGCGGCCAGATCCGGCGTGGATGTGCGGCTGATGATTCCCTGCAAGCCGGATCATCCCTTCGTCTACTGGGCGACCTATTCTTATGTCTGGGATCTGCTGGAGGCAGGGGCCAGGTGCTATACCTATGAAAATGGCTTCCTCCATGCCAAAATGGTGACAGCGGACGGCCTGGTAGCCTGCTGTGGGACTGCCAATATGGATATCCGCAGTTTTCAGCTGAACTTCGAGGTAAACGCAGTGATCTACGACCGGGAGACGACGCGGGAACTGGAGCAGGCATTCCTGGAAGATATGAAACAGTCAAGAGAAATCACAAAAGATATTTATAACCAGCGGACATTGAAAGTCCGGATGAAAGAGCAGATATCCCGGCTGCTGTCGCCCCTTTTGTAAGGACATACTTCCGTTCTGGGGGGGCTGTCATCCATCCGGACGGCAAAGCAACTCCCCCAACAGCTCCGGGAACTGCCGGGGGAGTGTGTTTTATTGCTTCCTGTTTTGGTCTGTATACGGAAACGGGAAGAGCTATATATTGTGTTGGGCGGCAATGTTGTCCTCAATAATCTTCTGCACTCTGACACCCAGCGCCTTTTTCTCTTCTTTTGTCAGCTGGCTCGTCTGGATCGGCTCGCCGAAGGTGAAAATGACATGGGCCTTTTTGACTCTGGGGAAATGGTTTTCGAAAATATCCGCAGTATGGCTGATGGCTACCGGGATAATCGGACAGCCGGTTTTTTCGGCGATTTTAAAGCTTCCTTCTTTAAAGGGAAGCATACCCTCCTCTTTGCTTCTGGTACCTTCCGGGAATATCCAGATTGAAATTCCTTTTTTTACATAATCGATGGCGGTCAGGATGGTTTTCAGTCCTTCCTTGACATTTTCCCTGTCCAGGAACAGGCAGTGGAGATTGCGCATCCAGTGGGAGAGGAGGGGGATTTTTTCCATTTCTTTTTTTGCCACAAATCCGCATTCTCCCTTAACCAGCGTATAGCCGATGACGATGTCGAAGTAGCTTCTGTGGTTTCCCACGTACAGGACCGGCTGGCCGTCGGGGATATTTTCTCTGCCGTTTACCGTGATTGTGGTTCCGCTGCACTGGATGACACGGCGAAAAGCCCACTGGACAATCTTCAGGGATGTGCGGCTTTTTTTCTCAGGATCGGATTTTCCGATCAGGTGCTCGATCAGGAGCAGCGGAGAACCCAGTATCAGAAACAGAACGACAAAGGCTGCGGTGATAATAAAACGAATCATGATATTTCCTCCTGCGTAAAAAATGAAAGGGTCAGGACTTCCTCCAGGCTGCCGACACAGATGACGTCAGCATAAGGCTCTTTCTTTTTTCTCTGGACCAGTATGGGGCAGATTCCCGCGGACATGGCGCCCAGCGCGTCAGAGCTGTAGGAGTCGCCGATATGGATGGCTTCCGATGGGCTGCAGCCGCTGACTTCCAGTGCTTCTTCCGGGCCGGACAGCGAGCTGTTTTTCCAGATCCGCATGATTGCTTCTTCGATTTCGGGGCCCTTTTCCTGCACTGTGGTTCCGGTGTAGTCCATAAATACTGCTTTCATAATTCCCTCCGTTCGTGATGCGCTGCAACAGTTCAGCCATGCAGGTCACGGACAGCCTGCTGTGCGGGTCCTGGCTGCGGCTGGTGTGAGGAACTGTTACGATGCACTTTGCTGCTCTGGAAAAGAGCTTCGGCAGTTTCGGTATTTTTATGATACAACTTCCATTTTTTCGTGTCAACAGGTAGGAGAACCTTGACAGAATAAGGTTTCACCGATATAATTACTACTGTTATTAGAGAAAGATTTTGACGGAGAGAGTAGGAACATGCAGAAAGCCCCAGCGAGCCGGGAATGGTGAGAGCCCGGTGCCGGTAAGCAGTATCCGAAAATCACTCCTGAATCGCAGAACCCAGAAAGCGGCGCGGCCGCATAAGTTCTGCCGGCCCTCCGCCGTTATATGGAGCAGACTTGTTGGAGTTGGTGGTACAGCGAAGTACAGGCTTCGTCCTTTCCAGGACGGAGCCTTTTTTATGCCACAGGAAATTTTCTTCCATTGGCGCAGAACACTCTGCGGAGATTGAGCCGCAAAGCAGCATTTTTTTATCACATCATGGTGTTGAAATGGAGGTAAGACAATTATGTTGTATGACAAAGTGTCCACAGACCTGAAATTTGTAGACCGGGAAAAAGAGGTGGAGAAGTTCTGGAAGGACAATCATATTTTTGAGAAAAGCATTGAGTCCAGGAAAGACGGAGACACTTATACTTTTTATGACGGACCGCCGACGGCCAACGGCAAGCCGCATATCGGCCATGTGGAGACCCGTGTTATCAAAGACATGATCCCCCGCTACCGGGCGATGAAGGGGTATATGGTGCCCAGAAAGGCCGGATGGGATACCCACGGCCTGCCGGTAGAGCTGGAAGTGGAGAAGATGCTGGGCCTGGACGGCAAGGAGCAGATCGAACAGTACGGTGTGGAGCCTTTTATCAAACACTGTAAAGAAAGCGTGTGGAAATATAAGGGGATGTGGGAGCAGTTCTCCGATACGGTTGGTTTCTGGGCAGATATGGAGCATCCCTATGTCACCTATGAGAACGATTATATTGAATCGGAGTGGTGGTCTCTGAAACAGATCTGGGAGAAGGGGCTGCTGTATAAAGGTTTTAAAATCGTGCCCTACTGTCCCCGGTGCGGGACGCCGCTGTCCAGCCACGAGGTAGCCCAGGGCTATAAAGATGTAAAGGAAAAATCCGTGATCGCCAGGTTCCGGGTAAAGGGCGAGGACGCCTATATTCTGGCATGGACCACCACTCCCTGGACCCTGCCTTCCAACGTGGCCCTCTGCGTCAATCCCAGAGAGGAATATGTGAAGGTGGAAAATCAGGGAGAGACCTATTATCTGGCAAAGGCGCTGTGCGATACAGTGCTGGAGGGAGATTATACGGTGCTGGAATCCTATGTGGGAACTGATCTGGAATATAAGGAGTATGAGCCCCTCTTCCCCTATGCGGATGTGAAGGGAAAGAAAGCCTTCTATGTGACTTGCGCGGATTATGTCACACTGACAGATGGTACCGGCGTGGTTCACATTGCGCCTGCTTTCGGTGAGGATGACTCCCAGGTGGGACGGCGGTATGACCTGCCTTTCGTACAGCTGGTGGATGGCAAGGGCCAGATGACCGGCGGGACACCCTGGGACGGCATGTTCTGCAAGGATGCTGATAAAGAGGTAATCCGGGCGCTGAAGGATTCCGGACTGCTGTTCCGTGTGCTGGAGTTTGAGCACAGCTATCCCCACTGCTGGCGCTGTGACACACCGCTGATTTATTATGCCCGTGAGTCCTGGTTTATCAAAATGACGGCGGTGAAGGATGATCTGATCCGCAACAACAACACCATTAACTGGATTCCGGAAAGCATCGGAAAAGGCCGGTTCGGCGACTGGCTGGAGAATGTTCAGGACTGGGGCATCAGCCGGAACCGTTACTGGGGAACGCCGCTGAACATCTGGGAGTGCAGCTGCGGCCATATGCATTCTGTGGGAAGCATTGCGGAATTAAAGGAAATGTCCAAAAACTGTCCGGACGACATCGAGCTGCACCGTCCTTATATTGACGCGGTTACCATCACCTGCCCCAAGTGCGGCGGCGAGATGAAGAGGGTGCCTGAGGTAATTGACTGCTGGTATGACAGCGGCGCTATGCCTTTCGCTCAGCACCATTATCCTTTTGAAAATCAGGAATTGTTTAAGGCCCAGTTCCCTGCAGATTTTATCTCTGAGGCGGTGGATCAGACCAGAGGCTGGTTTTACTCTCTGCTGGCGATTTCAACCCTGATCTTTAATCAGGCGCCTTATAAGAATGTCATTGTTATGGGACATGTACAGGATAAAGACGGTCAGAAGATGTCCAAGTCAAAGGGGAATGCGGTAGATCCCTTCGATGCGCTGGAAACCTATGGCGCAGACGCGATCCGCTGGTATTTTTACACCAGTTCCGCGCCCTGGCTGCCCAAGCGTTTTCACGGGGACGCTGTGACAGAGGGTCAGAGAAAATTCATGGGCACTCTGTGGAATACCTATGCGTTTTTCGTGTTATATGCGAATATCGATGAATTTGATGCCACAAAATATAAACTGGAATATGATAAATTAACAGTCATGGATAAATGGCTTCTGTCGAAGCTGAATTCCACAGTAAAGGCGGTGGACGATAATCTGAATAACTACCGGATTCCGGAAGCTGCCCGGGCGCTGCAGGAATTTGTGGACGACATGAGCAACTGGTATGTAAGAAGAAGCAGGGAGCGGTTCTGGGCAAAGGGAATGCCTCAGGATAAAGTGAATGCCTATATGACCCTGTATACAGCCCTGGTAACCATTTCCAAGGCGGCCGCGCCCATGATTCCTTTTATGACCGAACAGATTTATCAGAATCTGGTACGCAAGCTGGACAGCAGCGCGCCGGAAAGCATCCATCTGTGCGATTTTCCTGAGGTTCACGCGGAGATGCTCAACTCTGCCCTGGAGCAGAGCATGGATGAGGTGCTGCGGATTGTGGTGATGGGCCGGGCATGCCGGAACAGCGCCGGCATCAAAAACCGTCAGCCTATCGGTCAGATGTTTGTAAAAGCGCCGGAAGCCCTGGAGGACTTCTATCAGGATATCATCCGGGAGGAACTGAATGTGAAGAAACTCCAGTTCACTGATGATGTGCGCGATTTTACTTCCTACAGTTTCAAACCTCAGATGCGTACGGTAGGCCCCAAGTATGGCCGGCTGCTGAATGACATCAAGAAGGCGCTGACAGAGCTGAACGGCAATGAGGCTATGGATCAGCTGAATGCTGCCGGTGAGCTCCATCTGGACATCAGCGGCACAGATGTGGTGCTGACCAGAGATGACCTGCTGATTGACACGGCCCAGATGCCGGGTTATATCTCGGAGAATGACAGGGACCTGACTGTGGTGATGGACACAAATCTGACACCGGAACTGATCGAAGAGGGTTTTGTCAGAGAGATCATGAGCAAAATCCAGACAATGAGAAAGGAAGCGGGCTTCGAGGTGACGGACCATATCCGGGTATATCTGACGGAAAATGAGAAGCTGACTGTTCTGGCAGAAAAATATGCAGATGAAATTAAAGGCGGAGTTTTGGCCGACAGTATTGTCATCGGTGCGCTGAACGGTTATACTAAAGAGTGGAATATCAATGGCGAGCAAGTAGCATTAGGTGTGGAAAAAACACAGGCGTAAAGGAGGCCATGAATGGACAACAGACTAAATAAAGAAGAATTTAAGAAAACTGTCGTTTATAATGTGAAGAACCTGTACCGTAAGACGATTGAGGAGGCTACTCCGCAGCAGCTGTTCAATGCGGTAGCCTATGCGGTAAAAGATGTAATTATTGATGAGTGGATTGCTACCCATAAAGAATATGACAAACAGGACGCAAAAATGGTGGTGTACCTGTCCATGGAATTTCTCATGGGCCGGGCTCTGGGCAACGATATTATCAATATCCGCGCCTGGGACCAGATCAGCGAGGCACTGGATGAGCTGGGTCTGGACCTGAATGTAATCGAGGATCAGGAACGGGACTACGCTCTGGGCAACGGCGGCCTGGGCCGTCTGGCAGCCTGCTTCCTGGATTCCCTGGCAACCCTGGGCTATCCGGCTTACGGCTGCGGCATCCGTTATAAATATGGAATGTTCAAGCAGAAAATCGAGAACGGCTATCAGGTAGAGGTCCCCGATGACTGGTTAAGAAACGGCAACCCCTTCGAGGTGCGCCGGGAGGAGTATGCCAAGGAAGTGAAATTCGGCGGCTATGTCCGGGTAGAACGGGATGAGCATGGACGCGACCATTTCATCCAGGAGGGTTATCAGTCTGTTCGGGCAGTGCCCTATGACCTGCCGGTGGTGGGCTATGGCAACAATGTAGTGAACACCCTGAGAATCTGGGACGCCGAGCCTATTAATACCTTTAATCTGGAGGCATTTGACAAAGGAGATTACCAGAAAGCTGTTGAGGCCGAGAACCTGGCAAAAACCATTGTGGAGGTTCTGTATCCAAACGACAATCATTATGCAGGCAAGGAACTGCGTCTGAAACAGCAGTATTTCTTTATTTCAGCCAGCATCCAGACAGCGATTCAGAAATATCTGAGCAACCCGAAGCATACTGATATCCGCAATCTTCATGAGAAGATTGTATTCCAGATGAATGACACCCATCCCACTGTGGCGGTGCCGGAACTGATGCGTGTGCTGATGGATGAGCATTATCTTACATGGGATGATGCATGGAGCGTGACTACAAAAGCATGTGCCTACACCAACCATACGATTATGGCAGAAGCTCTGGAAAAATGGCCCATTGAGCTGTTCTCCCGGCTGCTGCCCAGAATCTATCAGATCGTGGAAGAAATCAACAGAAGATTCTGTGATCAGATCAGACAGATGTATCCCAACCAGGCCCAGGAGAAGATCGCGAAGATGGCGATTATCTATGACGGCCAGGTGAAAATGGCAAATATGGCGATTGTGGCCAGCTTCTCTGTAAATGGTGTGGCAAAGCTCCATACTGAGATTTTAAAGAAGCAGGAGTTAAAAGATTTTTATGAGATGATGCCTGAAAAATTCAACAATAAGACAAACGGCATCACCCAGAGAAGATTTTTGCTTCACGCCAATCCGCTGCTGGCTTCCTGGGTCACCAGCAAAATCGGCGATGAGTGGATTACAGATCTGTCTCACATTAAAAAACTGGAAATTTATGCAGATGATGAGAAATGCCAGCAGGAGTTTATGAATATTAAATATCAGAACAAACTGCGTCTGGCAAAATATATTAAAGAGCACAATGGCATCGATGTAGATCCCCGCTCCATTTTTGACGTGCAGGTAAAGCGGCTTCATGAGTATAAGAGGCAGCTGCTGAACATCCTTCATATTATGCACCTGTATAATCAGCTGAAGGATAATCCGGATATGGATTTTTATCCCAGAACTTTTATTTTCGGCGCCAAAGCAGCAGCAGGCTATAAGATCGCGAAGCTGACTATCAAGCTGATCAACTCTGTGGCAGATGTCATCAACAATGACAAGAGCATCAATGGCAAGATTAAAGTGGTATTTATCGAGGACTACCGGGTATCCAACGCAGAACTGATCTTCCCGGCCAGTGATGTCAGCGAGCAGATTTCCACGGCCAGCAAGGAAGCGTCCGGCACCGGCAACATGAAGTTCATGCTGAACGGCGCCCTGACCCTGGGCACTATGGACGGGGCCAATGTGGAGATCGTGCAGGAGGTAGGAGAGGAATATGCCTTCATCTTTGGCCTGTCTGCGGATGAGGTGATTAATTATGAGAACAATGGCGGCTATAATCCGATGGATATCTTTAACAGCGATCAGGATATCCGCCGTGTTCTGATGCAGCTGATCAACGGTTACTATTCACCGGAGAATCCGGAACTGTTCCGTGATCTGTATAACTCTCTGCTGAATACTTTCAGCACA
This sequence comes from Candidatus Paralachnospira sangeri, assembly GCA_904397815.1. Taxonomy (GTDB): domain Bacteria; phylum Bacillota; class Clostridia; order Lachnospirales; family Lachnospiraceae; genus Paralachnospira_A; species Paralachnospira_A sangeri. The sequence continues at coordinate 56,996 of CAJFOT010000024.1, read as the reverse complement.
TCCAAGGCAGATACCTACTTCATCCTGAAAGATTTCCGCTCCTACGCAGAAGCGCAGAAACGGGTGGAAGCCGCGTACCGGGATGAAAAATGGTGGGCCAAGGCAGCTATCAAGAACGTCAGCAACGTAGGCAAATTCTCATCCGACAGAACCATTCAGGATTATGTGGATGACATCTGGCATCTGGATAAGATTACGGTGGATATGGCAGAGTAAAAATAGAAACCCGCTTTTACAGAACCGGTCTTACATGAAGAAAAATCCTGATGATTTTTCTTCATTAAGCCCTCAGAAATGAGCGTTGAGCACTCATTTCTGTCTGTAAAAGCGGGTTTCTATTTTTATGTATTTGTAATCAGGTCTCCACATGTCTGTATCCATCCCCGCTTCCGCAGAGGCAGATGCCAGCCGATGCCTTTTGATACCGTTTTGCAGCTCACTTTTCCTGAATACTGGCTGCTGCAGGGAAGAAAAATGCGGTACGGCTGCTGATGCCGTCCGGACTTTCTGCTGCGGCACATTGCTGTGCATGTTCTGCCGGAACTCACATATAATGGAAATAGTGAGAGGCGGTGTGTTTGTTTTGGTCAGAAGGTGGGCCGCGGTGATGGGCGGGTTTTTGCTGTCGATGATGATTCCCTATATTGTCACGCTGGTCTGGAGCGGACAGGTTGAGGTGCGCCGCACCGGACTGTTTTACAGCGGGGATATGGTTATGGTGGAAGGGGAGGAGATGGATGCGGAGAATTTTCTGATTTATGTGCTGGCAGAGCAGATTGGGACAGAAGCGCCAGCTCAGGCGAAAGAAGCCCAGGCCATTGCCGCCAGGACGAACCTGTACAAGACTATGGATCAGACTCAGAGCAGCCTGGCAGAGGATCTGGGCATTCAGTATCTCAGCCTGGCAGAGATGAAAGAGGATTTTGGCGATGAATTTTCGCAGGTGTATCAGGAATATAAGGATGCGGTTTCAGCCACGGCAGGGCTGGTGCTGACATATGAGGGTGAGCTGATTGATGCCCTGTTTCACAGAGCCAGCGCGGGAAAAACCCGGACGATGGGAGAGGAATTTCCCTATCTGGTGTCAGTGGAGAGCAATGACCAGCTCTGTGACGGCTATCTGACAGTTATGGATTTCAGCGGACAGAAGCTGGCAGAGGCAGTGAATGGAATTGACAGCGGCAGGCAGGTTTCGGCGGAGGGAATCAGCGAAAAGATTCAGATCGTGAATCGGGAGGACACAGGGTATGTGACGGCGGTTCAGATCGATCAGCAGCTGTTTACCGGGGATGAGCTGGCAGGCGCTCTGGAACTGCCCTCCACGGCCTTTTCCTTTTCCGCCCTGGAGGACGGCGTGCGGATTACCTGTACAGGAAGCGGCCATGGTTACGGACTCAGCCAGACAGGGGCCTCCAGGATGGCAGAGGAGGGAAAGACAAAGGAAGAGATATTGTCCTACTATTACCCGGGCACTGAGATCACTCTGAGACAGGAGCAGAAAAATTAATTTTATATATCCTTCATTTCATTCATTTCGAGGAATAAATCAAATGTTTTCGGTAACACTAGAAACATAACAGCGAGAGCTGAAAGGGAATCGAGGTGAATGTTGTGAACAGAAAAATGAATAAACTTTTCCAGAGCAAGACCTTTATGTCCGTCGTACTTACCATGCTGGTGGTAGCAGCCTCTGCCGCTGTGGTATGGGGCAGCAGGCAGGAAAATGAGGTGGAGGAGAGCCCGGCTTACGCAGAAGAGAGCCAGGGAGAGATGCAGGCGGCACAGGATGAGTCCTATGCCCGGGAAGAAATGGAGCAGAACAACGAGATAGCAGGATTCGCAGCAGTCGGTGAGGGCCAGGAGACGGAAGAGGAGAATGTGGCCGCGGCCGGTTCTGAGACATCTGGGGAGACAGTGGCAGACGCAGAGATGACAGACACAGGCGAAGCCAATGAGACTGCGCCGGCAGAAGAAAGCGAGGCGGCAGCGGCAAATGCCGCTCCTGAGACAGAAGGGCCGGCAGAAGGAACTGATACGGCATCTGAAAGCGGAGAAACCGCTGCAGAAGGACAGGCCGAGGATACCGAGGCAGAAGGGGCTGAGGCTGCTTCCAACCTGGTTAATCCTGTGGCAGAGCTGCCTTACACTTATTTTAATGAGGCCAGCACCCTGCAGTGGCCGGTGGAAGGCAGCGTCCTGCTGGACTTCAGCATGGATTCCACCATATATTTTCCTACGCTGGATCTGTATAAGACCAATCCGGCAGTGCTGATTCAGGCAGAACCGGGAACACCCGTGGCAGCGCCGGCGGAGGGAAAAGTGGTCACTGTGGATCACAATGAAGAGATCGGCGACTTTGTGGTCATCGACATGGGCAACGGTTATCAGGCCAAATGCGGTCAGCTGACAGAGATACCGGTTGCTTCCGGTGATATCGTAGAGGCAGGGACGGTGATCGGCCAGGTGGCGGAGCCTACGAAATACTATGTGGTCGAAGGCGGCAACCTGTATTTCAGTATGACGAAAGACGGGGTTCCCATTGACCCTCTGGATTATATTCAATAATCTGATATCCGATAATTGTGAAGCCAGACAAAGGCCAGCGGAACGCAGTATCTTCCGCCGGCCTTTTTATTTAACCGAATCAGGAAAGCTCAGAAGGGGTACAAGCCCCTTCTGAGAAGATGTGAAGCGTCTATTCGGTTATGAGCAGCAGCGAAGCGGATTGCGAATATCCGTTTGACTCAATTCAGTGAGGTATCTGCCTCTGTGCAGTCTGTTCAGCGGGATATAGCCATCCGGCTCATATAGCTGTTCTGATAGTGATAATCCCGGGTGACATCCTCCCCGAACCAGTCCGGGGGCATGAAGCTGAGCGCCTGTTCTTCGGAAGAAAACTCCACCTCCGCCAGCAGCAGCCCCTGGTTGGGTGACTGAAATGCATCCAGTTCTGCCGTCAGGCCGTCAGCCAGAGGAATCAGATAGCGGGTTTTTGTGATAATATTGCCGTCAGCTTTGGCGCGCAGGTGAAGGTAGGATTCCTCCGTCAGAGGAAGATTATATTCCTCCCGCACCATCATCCCTTTTCCCTTGTAGGTCAGATAATAGGTGTCGTCCTCCCGGCGGACACGGATCACCGGTTCTGTACACAGATAGGCCTGCTCGATCACGTGGAAGGGAAACTGTTCCAGGGGAAAAGGCAGGTCTGTGACTAAAAATTTTCTTTCAATTTCCATATAAAATCCTTTCCGGGTTTTGAAAACCCTGCCGGCTGCGCCGGATAATACCGGAAAATCATCACAGCCGGCGGTCTTAGATACGTCATGTCAGATGCTTTGAAGAAATCATATCATGTTTTGCGGGTAAAGACAATTTGCAAAGTGCGCCGGCTTGACATAAAAAAGGGAAAATGCTATATATCATTTATGTGATCATATCGGATATCCTGCGGCAGGGCGGGGGAGGAATATTAGTGGAAAAAGAGAGGGCTGAATATGGGAAAAACAGTTATTGTGAGCTGCAAGACACTGGAAAATGAACTGACAGAGGCTGTGAAAGAGTGCGGCTGTGACTATGAAATTCACTGGATCGAATCCGGGCTTCACAATTATCCGGCAAAGCTGAACCAGGTGCTTCAGGAAACCTTTGACAGTATCGAGGGGGCGGAGCGGATTCTGCTGGCGATGGGATACTGCGGAAACTCGATTGAAAATGTGCGGACCGGGGATTTCACACTGATTATCCCCAGAGTGGATGATTGTATCTCCTTCCTGCTGGGTTCCTGCAAAAACCGGATCGAGATTTCCCGGGCTTATGGGACATATTTTCTGACTGAAGGCTGGCTGAAGGGAGAGCGTAATATCTGGAAGGAATATGAATATTCCATTCAGAAGTACGGGGAAAAGACCGGTAATGAGATCTTTAAAATGATGCTGGGAAATTACAGGACGCTGGCCCTGCTGGACACTGGCTGCTACTCCATGGAAAAGGCCGGCGCCGAGGCGGAGCGGATCGCAGAAGCGCTGAAGCTGGAGTACCGGGTGCTGCCTGCTACCCTGGATTATATCAAAAAACTGCTGACCGGGCCGTGGACGGAGGAAGAATTCCTGATCGTGCAGCCCCGCAGCATGGTGCAGGGCGCAGACCTGACCCTGCCGGTGTAAGGCGGACAGGTAAACGGAGATTATAAATTGCAGTTATATGTTGATACAAAAAATATATTGGAAAGAATGTTACCTTTGTTTTAAAATGGGGATAGAGGAATAAAAAATCCTTTGTTTATCAGACAGTAGAATTTCTTCAAGCTGCTTTTGATAAAGCTTACAACCCCAATTTCGAAACCAGGCCGGCGGTCCTGAGCGGATGCTCACAGGGCTGCCGGCCTGGTTTCCCGGGTATCGGCTTTCAGATTCGCATACTCCTTTTCCGGTACTAATCCTCTTGTCATTTTTTTATCTTCCTGCTGCCATTCGGTATAATGCGCCCATGCAGTGGGAGTGAATATGATATTCATCTATTCACATTCCTCCAATTCTGCCATGGTTTTAACGATAAAACCGCCGGCTTCCGCCTCCGACATGGATTTGAAATTGTCCCGCTCATACTGTTTGTGCCCTTGCATTTCCCGCCGGGATAGGATACACTATAGAAAGCGGAATGGCCTATCAGGAGCTAGTGTACTGTCCCATTCACTAGTCCTGAAGAAATCGTAAGAAGAAAACAGGAGAAGGAGGAGAAAGAATGAGTAAAGTTCTGGCGTACATTGCGGATGGGATGGAAGAGGTGGAATGCCTGTCAGTGGTTGATATGCTGCGTCGGGGAGGCGTGGAAGTACAGCTGGTTTCGGTGAACGGGAAGATGGAGGTTACCGGCGCTCATAACATTCGGGTAGGTGCTGACTGCCTGCTGGAAGCGAGCGATCCTGACAGTGCGGATCTGCTGTTTCTGCCCGGCGGCATGCCCGGGACCACTCACCTGCGGGAAAGTGAAGGGGTATGCGCCGCTCTGAGAAAAGCGGCTGCTGACGGCCGCCGTCTGGCTGCAATCTGTGCGGCGCCCAGCGTTCTGGGAGAACTGGGCCTGCTGGAAGGAAAGAAAGCCACCTGTTATCCGGGCTTTGAAGGTCAGCTGCTGGGAGCGTCTTATACCCATGAGGGGGTTGTAACGGATGGAAATATCACAACGGCCAGAGGCGTAGGTTTTGCCATTGACCTTGGCCTGGAGCTGCTGCGGGTTCTGAAGGGGGAAAAGCCGGCAGAAGAAATAAAGGCGGCAATTCAGCATCCGGAGTCATAAAAAAGAAAATTATGATGAAAAACATGATTTTTTAGCGAATTTTCACAATATTTTCATAGAATCCCTATGAAAAAGGGGATGACAAAATGCTTTATATTATGTTATAATGGTAAACTGCTGATATAGAAAGAATCGGCAATGGCATTGACGATTCCGTTCTTAATTATATTATTATTTCAGGGAAGCAAACGGAGAAGTCCGTTGAAGCAGATATCGCCAGGTTAAGGAGGATACACAACAGATGAGTGTGAAAGTTGAAACATTAGAAAAAAATATGGCTAAACTGACCATAGAGGTTCCGGCTGCTGAAATTGAAAAGGCTATGCAGGCGGCATTTATTAAAAACAAGAATAGATTTAATGTTCCCGGTTTCAGAAAAGGCAAAGTGCCCCGTCAGATGATTGAAAAAATGTATGGCAAGGGCGTATTTCTGGAAGAGGCTGTGAACAGTGTGCTGCCGGATGCTTATGAGCAGGGAGCAAAAGAAAGCGGTCTGGAGATTGTATCCTCCCCGGAAATTGATTTTGATCAGGTTGAGCCTGACAAGGATCTGATTTTCACTGCCACTGTCGCAGTGAAACCGGAAGTAACTCTGGGCGCGTACAAGGGTCTGGAAGTGCCCAAGACAGAGATTGTTGTCACAGAAGATGATGTGATGGCAGAAATCAAGAGAGAGCAGGAGAAGAATGCTGTGATTTCCAGCGTAGAGCGTCCTGTACAGAAGGATGACCAGACGGTTATCGATTTCGAGGGCTTCGTGGACGGCGAGGCATTTGACGGCGGCAAGGGCGAGGATTACCCGCTGACCATCGGTTCCGGCGCTTTTATCCCCGGGTTTGAGGATCAGCTGATCGGCGCTGAGATTGGAAAGGAAGTGGAGGTAAACGTAACATTTCCTGAGGATTATCATGCAAAGGATCTGGCGGGCAAGCCGGCAGTATTTAAGGTGACAGTAAAGGAAGTCAAAGAGAAAAACCTGCCTGAACTGGATGACGAGTTTGCTTCTGAGGTGTCTGACTTTGAAACAATGGCAGAGTACAAGGCCGATGTAGAAAAGAAGATCAGAGAGAGAAGAGAAGCCAATGCAAAGACCATGAAGGAGAATGCCGCGGTGGACGCTGCCATTGCCAACGCGCAGATGGATATCCCTGACGCGATGCTGAAGACCCAGGCGGCCAATCTGGTGAATGATTTTGCAAGAAGAATGCAGCAGCAGGGCCTGAGCATGGATCAGTACATGCAGTATACAGGTATGAATGAAGATGCAATGCTGGAGCAGATGAAGCCCCAGGCACTGAAGCAGATTCAGACCAGACTGGTGCTGGAGGCAGTTGCCGATGCAGAGAACATTCAGATTTCTGATGAGGACATGGATAAAGAACTGGAAGAGATGGCAAAGAATTACCAGATGGAGGCTGATAAACTGAAATCCTTCATGGGTGAAGAAGAAATGAAGGCGATGAAGAAAGACATGGCCGTTCAGAAAGCCATCGATCTTCTGACAGAAACTGCTGTGGAAGTAGAAAAGGCGGAAGAGAAAGAAGAAACAGAGAAAACAGAGGCAGCTGCAGAATAAACTGCGTCGTTGGGTTTATACTACAGGATGCCTGTCATATAAGGAGGCGCAAGCATGAGTATTATTCCTAATGTGATTGAAACTGTCAGAGGCGGAGAGAGATTTTATGATATTTATTCCCGCCTGCTGAAAGACCGGATAATATTCCTGGGCGAGGAAGTGACAGATGTGTCTGCCAGCATTATCGTAGCCCAGCTGCTTTACCTGGAATCAGAAGATCCGGGCAAAGACATCAGTCTTTATATCAACAGCCCCGGCGGCTCTGTGTCGGCCGGACTGGCGATTTATGACACCATGAATTATATTAAATGTGATGTATCCACCATCTGCATCGGCATGGCAGCCAGCATGGGCGCTTTTCTGCTTGCCGGCGGCGCAAAGGGCAAACGTTTTGCCCTGCCCAATTCGGAAGTGATGATTCATCAGCCTTCAGGCGGCGCGCAGGGACAGGCGACAGAGATCCAGATTGTGGCGGAAAAGATTATCGCGACAAAGAAGAAACTCAATGAGATTCTCGCTGCCAATACAGGCCAGCCTTATGAGGTGATTGCGGCTGATACAGAGAGAGACCATTACATGACAGCGGAAGAAGCGAAGGCTTATGGCCTGATTGACGCTGTAATCGGAAGCCGTTAATTCCGTTTAAAAGGAGATTAAATTTAATGGCAAACAGATATGATAATCAGTACAGATGCTCTTTCTGCGGAAAAACACAGGATCAGGTCAGAAAACTGATTGCCGGCGCAAAGGATGTATATATCTGTGATGAATGCGTCGAGCTGTGTGCAGAATTAATTGAAGAGGAATTTGAGCTGGATGACGAGCCGGAGCAGGTATTCGACGGTTTGAACCTGTTGAAGCCGAAGGAAATCAAGGAATTTCTGGATGAATATGTGATCGGGCAGGACGAGGCGAAGAAGACCCTGGCAGTGGCGGTTTATAACCACTATAAGCGAATTACTTCTGCGGCATCGTCGGATGTGGAGATTCAGAAGAGCAATATTCTGATGCTGGGGCCTACCGGTTCCGGAAAAACATATCTGGCCCAGACCCTGGCGAAGCTTTTGAACGTGCCTTTTGCGATTGCTGACGCTACAGCGCTGACAGAAGCCGGGTATGTGGGCGAGGATGTGGAAAATATTCTGCTGAAAATTATTCAGGCGGCAGACTACGACATCAGCAAGGCCGAGTACGGCATCATCTATATCGATGAGATTGATAAAATTACGAAGAAATCGGAAAATGTTTCGATTACCAGAGATGTATCCGGTGAGGGCGTGCAGCAGGCACTGCTGAAGATTCTGGAAGGAACCATCGCCAGTGTACCGCCCCAGGGAGGCAGAAAGCATCCTCACCAGGAGATGTATCAGATCGATACCACCAATATCCTGTTTATCTGCGGAGGTGCTTTTGACGGGCTGGATAAAATGATCGAGCACCGGCTGGGTGCCAATGCCATCGGATTCAACAAGGAAATCCATGAGAAGGCAGAGGAGAACCCTGGCAAACTGCTCAAACAAGTTCTGCCGGAGGATTTGGTGAAATATGGTCTGATTCCGGAGTTTGTGGGCCGGGTGCCGATCAATGTGACCCTGGATCTGCTGGATGAGGAGGCTCTGGTAAAGATTCTGACGGAACCGAAGAACGCTTTGGTGAAGCAATATAAAAAGTTGTTCGAGCTGGATGGCGTAGAACTGGAGATTTCTGAGGACGCGGTGCGGGAAATCGCAAAGAAGTCCTATGAAAGAAAGACCGGCGCCAGAGGGCTGCGCTCTATTATGGAGCATACGATGATGGATGTGATGTATGAGATTCCCTCAGATGAGTCCATCGGAAAGTGTATCATAACAAAGGACGTAGTAGACGGCGAGGGACAACCGGAACTGATTTATCGTGATGTGGAAGTACCCCGCAGAAAGAAAACAAGATCTGTGGGTTAACCTGTAGACATGTCAACCATGGAAAAGCTGCCGCAAAACTCTTTTGTCTGAGGATTTGCGGCAGCTTTTCATAAAACAGTAAAGTTCGATGAACTTCTTTAATACGGAGGAGATTTATGAAGTTACCTGTGGTAGCATTGAGAGGATTAACGGTTCTTCCGAAGATGACCATTCATTTTGACGTGAGCAGGAAGAAATCAATTGAGGCTGTAGAGCAGGCGATGAAAACAGACCAGACGGTATTTTTGATTACCCAGCTCTCCTCTAATACAGAGGAACCGGGTAAGAGCGACCTGTATACAGCCGGCACAGTGGCGCAGATCAAGCAGCTGCTGAAGCTGCCCAACAATATTGTCCGGGTGCTGGCAGAGGGTCAGCATCGAGGAGCGCTGAAGGAGCTGGATACAAAGGGCAGCTATCTGACCGGTGAGGTAGAACTGTGGGAATTGGATCCCATAGAAGAAGAACTGGATGAATATACCCAGGAGGCGATGCTCCGGATTCTGAAAGAGGGGCTGGAGGCATATGCGGAGAATGGCGGTCCCGGCAGTCAGGGACTGATACAGCTGGTGGATATCGAGAACCTGCAGACGATGCTGGAGCAGATTCCTCAGGTACTGCCCTTCAGCTATAAAACAAAGCAGGGAATGCTGGAGGCAGCTTCCTATGAGGATCTGTATATGTTTACAGAGCGGGCCCTGCAGAAGGAAGCAGAGGTCAGCAAAATTAAGCGGGAATTCCAGGCGAAGGTAAAAGAGCGTGTGGATAAATCTCAGAAGGAATACATTCTTCGAGAGCAGATGAAAGTGATTCGTGAAGAGTTGGGGGAGGATGGCGGCGCCGCTGATATCGAGCAGCTGGAGAAGAAGCTGAAGACGATGAAGGCGTCAAAAGAGGTAAAGACTCAGATCGAGAAAGAACTGAAACGGCTGAAAACCATGCCCTACGGCAGCCAGGAAGCTACAGTCAGCCGTACATATATTGATGTGCTGATGGAACTGCCCTGGGAGAAATCCACAAAGGATAATCAGGATATTAAACATGCCCAGCAGATTCTGGATGAAGATCACTACGGACTGGATAAGGTAAAGGAGCGTATTCTGGAATATCTGGCCGTCCGTTCTATGACCAGTAAAGGAGATGCGCCGATTCTCTGCCTGGTGGGCCCGCCGGGAACCGGAAAAACCTCTATCGCCCAGTCTGTGGCCCGGGCTCTGGGGAAAAAGTATGTGAGAATCTGCCTGGGCGGCGTCCGTGACGAGGCGGAGATCAGAGGTCACAGAAGAACCTATATCGGCGCTATGCCCGGACGGTTTGCCGCTGCTCTGCGGCAGGCGGGCGTCAACAACCCGCTGATGCTGCTGGATGAGATCGATAAGGTGAGCGGTGATTATAAAGGTGATACCGCTTCCGCTTTGCTGGAGGTACTGGATTCTGAACAGAACAGCCAGTTCCGGGATCATTATGTAGAGGTGCCCCTGGATCTGTCCAATGTTCTTTTTATTGCCACTGCCAACACCACCCAGACCATTCCACAGCCCCTGCTTGACAGGATGGAGATCATCGAGGTAGGCAGCTATACAGAGAATGAGAAGTTCCATATCGCTCAGGAACATCTGATTCCGAAGCAGATCAGGAAGAACGGTCTGAAGGAAGAGCAGCTGAATATCAGCGCCAATGCCCTGCGGAAGATTATTCATAATTATACCAGGGAAGCCGGCGTCCGCAGTCTGGAGCGACAGATCGGCCGGATCTGCCGGAAGGCTGTCCGGGAGATCATGGAACAGGGAAAGGCTTCCGTGAAGATTACAGAAAACAATCTGACCAAATATCTGGGGATGGAGAAGGTCACCTTCCAGATGGTGAACGACCAGGATGAGATCGGCATCGTCCGGGGGCTGGCATGGACCAGTGTAGGGGGCGATACCCTTCAGATCGAGGTAAATGTGATGCCGGGCACCGGAAAGGTGCAGCTGACCGGCCAGCTGGGGGATGTGATGAAGGAGTCTGCGCAGACAGCCATCAGCTATATCCGCTCCGTAGGCAGCCAGTATGGAATTGATGACGACTTTTTCGACAAGCACGACATCCACATCCATATCCCTGAGGGCGCCATCCCCAAGGACGGCCCGTCTGCGGGTATTACCATGGCGACAGCCATTCTGTCTGCGGTAGCGGAGAAAAAGGTAAAGGCTGACCTGGCCATGACTGGCGAGATCACCCTGCGGGGCAGGGTGCTGCCCATCGGCGGTCTGAAGGAAAAGCTGCTGGCGGCAAAAATGGCCAATATTCACAATGTTCTGGTGCCGGAGAAGAACCGCCCCGATGTGTCAGAACTGTCATCCGAGATCACAAAAGGGCTGGACATCACTTATGTCAAGGGAATGGATGAAGTGATTAAGAGCGCGTTCGTGTAAAAACAAAAACACAGCTGCCTTTTCCTGATTTACGCCATAATACATAAAATTCCTTCGTTTACAAATACTAGTGACACGATTTGTTACTATCAGATTTTGTAAACGGAGGAATTTTTTTATGAAAGCTACAGGTATTGTGAGAAGGATAGACTATTGTGTTATATTAGCACTAGGGTAGAAAATTGAGGAAAATCAAGGAGTTTCGCTGATTTTGTCCAAAGCTTCAGATGGAATTTACCGGGATTCACCACAAGAAAATACCTTGACCCTTTCTTTTCCGTAAAAGTGAAACCGCCGGATCGGAGGCGGTATGGCAAAAATTATTACCGCAGCGAATCAAAAGGGCGGCGGGTGTGATGTCATTTATCATCGTCTGTAAATTCAAACAAATCTTCTACTGTGACATGAAATACTTTTGCGATGTCCATGGCCAGTTTCAGAGATGGATTGTATCTGCAGGCTTTCTGATCAATAACGGTAAAGATAACCGCTCTTAGAATCGTCAGCAGCAGGATACTGATGATAATGCAGTACCCGGCCAGTTCACCGGAAAAATCAGAAAAGATACATGCCACAGCGGCGATGACCATCAGGGTATAGGCGATTTTCAGACAGATGGAGTCGGTGGTTTTCAGATTTTCTCTTGCAAACTCATCGAAGATATCCCGCTTTTTGGCGTAGGAAATCTGCCAGGCAACCAGAGCGCCCGCAAGGGCGAACACAACGGTCTGGATATACATGTAAGAAGGGTGAAAACGATCTCTTGTACTAAGGGAGCGTGATAGATTTTGCAGATTCCAGTAATCATCTGCGGTATAGATCTGGAAAAATGAAGGGAAAATATGATGTGAAGAGATGCTTTCTTATAAAAAGGAACGTACTGGCCGGGATATGGAGTCACGGCTCTGGCATATAGATATGCCTGTCATGCAGCAGCGCTGAAAAAGAGAGTGCCGGACGCATATTAAAAACGGCAAGAATACCCCGTGATTTCCGGTGCTGAAAAGCACAGATTTCACGGGATAGTCTCACTTTTGATTAGTTGGGATTAAAATCAGGCATTCCCGATCATCCCTTTTTTGAAAATGGTTTTTTGATTAAAGCAATCTGAATTATTTTTATTTTTGCTTTTCGTTTGAAATTTTTCCGCTTTCCCAATCTGCAGCTGAGGGAAAACAGATCACTGCGCAGAATCAGCTTTCCACTGGCCAGCTGAAAAACTGCTCCGCTGAATACCAATATTCAGTTTTCAGGAATGCATTCATGATGATATGTCGTATGTTTGGAAAATTTTGTTAGTCCAATATATGACATACATTTAATATGCAAATCATCCAGAGGTCTGGATGGATTTACCGAGGATTACCATGTGAATAAAGATTGTTTTTGCTATCGGGTTTTATATTTGGTGAAAGTTAAAGATTCCCACTTGCTACCATCGTAAATATCTATATAAAAAGTGAAACAATACTCGCCGTCACCAGCCGCGTTGCAATATTTATCCCAGTTACAGCTTTGACCATAATATGTTTCTTCTGACCATGTACAAACATAATCGTAGTAGCCATTGCTATTCTTTTTTTGAAGCATACCGCTAACTGTATATTTTTCTGCATGTGCAGAATGCATAAATGCATAACAGTATACTTGAGTACCATCAAAACTTAAACCATATGTGATTGTATCCAGTATTTCATATCTTCTGGCTTCTATTTCCGTTTCTGGAGTAGTTAATTCTGGAGCTGCATATGCTACATTTCCCATTGTTACTGTCATGATTAACAATAAACTTATTAACACTGATATTTTTTTCATTCCCAATCCTCTTTAACTATTAGCAAACCCATTATTGTTTATTAGAAAATTTATTGCATAATACTTTCTGCAATTTTCATAATAATTTCTTCTGATTCGCAACTAGATATTTGATATTGAACTGTGCCATTTTGCCAAGATAATATCTTCAATTCTTGGTTTTTTTCTTGTGTAATGGATAAATTACCATCATATTTATTTTTAATCATAATATTTTCTGTTATAGAAGAATGCCTTTCATTATCTACAAAACTATCAGCTTTTTCATCAAACAAAATGTATAATATTTTTAATATAGATCCCCCTTTAGAATATTCTAAACATTTAACATATTTATTTTCGTAGTTTAATGTAAGCTCATACCCTTTTGGAATATACGTAGGATCCCTAAACACAATGTGCCTATTATCCGCACTCTCATTACTAATCAATACCCCCTGCCCCTCATAATTCACAACAGTCTGCTTGAATGATGCCCGTATGGGGTTGAACTGGGTGATGCCGATTCCGAGTATTCCGATGGCGACGACTGCGGCGGCAGCGATTTTGATCCGCTTTCTGAGTCTGCGCATCCTGGTCTGTTTCTGCTTCTGTTTTTTGGCAGACTCGTCTGCCGGCAAAGCGCCCCCGATAAGGGTGACGGCCTGAGAATGAGTGCTATCTTTCAGCGGCTTTTCGTTTGGCTGTTTCGACGATTCACCGACCTGCCGGAGAATTTTCCCGGAATGTTTTGGAATGAAATCTGAATCATCATTAGAACAATCATATCTGAGCTGTGGAGTCTCAGGTGATTGAGGCAGTTTTGACTCCGGACTGATTTCTGTTGGGCTGACAGGGTGGTCTTTCTGATTTCCTGCGGCGGCCTTCCATTCATCCCAGAAGCTTTGATCCTGATAGGAGCGGTCGGCCAGAACCTCCGCCGGTTCTTTTGCATCGGCGCATGGCTCCGCTGATCTGCTTTGTTTCATCAGATCGCGCATCTGCTGCTGAAATTCTCTGGAGAATGTATGGGCCTGTCCGATTTCTTCCTCAGAAGGGATTTCTCCATAATGAGCGTTGATATTGCTCATCAGCGCGTTTCTCAGAATTATATCCAGAATATCATTGTACTGCTTCATGTCCTGATCATTCTGACTCATCCATTCCCTCCTTTAAAAATTTGGATATCATATTCCGGGCCCGCACCAGCTGAACGCCCACCAGGTTGGGCGTGATATCCAGAATCTCGGCGATTTCCTTGTTTGAACATCCGTATACCAGACGCAGCTCTAAAGGGGTACGATACCGGTCGGGCATCCTGTCCAGTGCTCTTTTAATGTCCTCTATCGTCTCTTTCATCACTAACCGTTCCAGAGGAAGATACTGAACATTCGGCACTGTCACATCCATATATTCCTCATGTGAACGTTCATTTCTTCTCTGACGTCTTCTGATGGCGTCGATGCTTAAATGTCTGACAATGGTAAACAGAAAATACCGAGTCTGACTGGCCTCGATCTGCCCCAGACGTTCCGGACAGCGTGTCAGTTTTAAAAACGTATCCTGAACAATATCTTCCGCTAATTGCTCATCTTTCACATAGGCCATGGCCACGTACCACAGTGAGTGAGCAAATTTGTAATACAGCACCTCCAGTTTACTGCTGTCCTCCGGAATATGTTCAGATAAAAAGAACATATTGTGTACCTCCTTGTGTCTCCAGAATTGCTCTAATGTTTTTTGAAAGTTTTGCAGTATTCTACAAAAAACCATTTTCGCTAAACTAAACGTTTCGAAAGTCGAATTATTACAAGATACGACACAAAAAATTTAAAATTTTTTAACGTTTTCTTTAAAATATAATGTTTTATCATTTTTTAACAATCGTATTTCTGCATATTTTAGATTAAAATCGAATATATTTTACTTTTTTCACGCTTATATTGTCAACATACAGTTGCAGAGAAATTATTCAGGAAGATTTGGATTTGAATTTCGATTATTTACAGAGCAGCCGGTTGATAAAGGTTTTGCGAGTTCGGACTGTTTGGGTGAACAGGCGGCAGCCATGTATAGTTATGGTAAATTCAGGAATAATAGTCGGAGAGGAAGCTGGTTCGGACGGGAAAGCTGCTGTCTGAGACAGGGAAATGGAGTGTTAATACATGGTTTGGTTTGGAAAGCGTGGATTTCGGGGCGGGGTACATCTGACTAACGGCAGAGATAAGGCGCTGAGCAGCGGTGAAGAAATTATCAGTTATGAGCCCGAGCAGGTCAGGATTTCTATGGAACAGTCCAGGGGAAACCGCTGCCGTTTGCTGGTGCGGGCAGGAGAGCGGGTTGAAGCAGGACAGCCGATCGGAGAGCCAGAGAGTTTTGGAGGCGCCAGGATTCATGCCAGCATCAGCGGGGTGGTGGATCGGATCGAACTGGAGCTAGGCAGCGGAGGGGAGCCGGCAGCGGTCTGTGTGATACGCAGAATGCCGGGCGGCAGAGATTTGTCCGGTGCGCCGGAGGAAAGATGGAGGGAACCGGAGGAAAAAGGGAACAGCCGCCGGCGGCAGGATTACCGGAAACAGCTGGTGAATCTGGAAGGTCTGTCCCGGGAAACCATCCTGAAGGGGCTGGAGGACGGCGGGGTGACCGGACTGGGCGGCGCGGGATTTCCGGCTTTTCGAAAATATGAGACGGACAGAAGAATCCAAACGGTTTTAATTAACGGGGCGGAATGTGAGCCTTATCTGACCTGTGATCACCGGCTGATGCTGGAGCATGGGATGGAAATTCTGAATGGCGCCCGTGTGCTGGCCCGCTGTGCGGATGCGGGGCGGGTGATGATCTGTATCGAGGATAATAAAAGGGATGCCGCGGAACATCTGAAGAAGCTGCTGAAGGAGGATTTTACCAAAGTATCTGTCTGCCTGGTTCCGGCCAGGTATCCGCAGGGCGGCGAACGGCAGCTGATCCAGACAGTGCTGGGGCGTGAGGTGCCGGAAGGAGGCCTGCCGGCAGATCTGGGAGTCCTGGTGTCCAATGTGGGCACAGCGAAGGCGGCGGCGGACGCTGTGCTGGGCGGTATTCCTCTGATACGCCGGTGTGTGACGGTCTCCGGCGAGGTGGAGCAGCCGGGCAATTTTATGGTGCCTATCGGCACCTCTCTGCGGGAATTGGTTTCTCTGTGCCAGGGGATTTCCTGCCAGGAGAACCGGGTGATTACAGGCGGTCCGATGACCGGCACCTGTGTGACAGAGGACTGGGACGGTGAGTCTGAGGTGGGGGAAGTGAAAAAGGGACTGTCTGGTTTGATTGTTCTGGAGCGGAAGGATTATGAGGAATCCTCCTGTATCCGCTGCGGCGGCTGCGTGGATGTCTGCCCGGCGGGGCTGAAGCCTTTTGAAATTGATTTCGCCTGGCTGCAGGGGAAGCAGGAACGGTGTCAGGAACTGTATGCGGGGCAGTGCATCTTATGCGGCAGCTGTTCGTTTGTGTGTCCTGCCCGGCGGCAGCTGGCCTGGCGTGTGGGACAGGCCCGTCTCGGGGGAAAGGCTCCTCAGCCGGTTCAGGCTGCCGCGCCGGGGCCTTATCTGCGGAACCGCCGCTCGGTCAGCTGGATTATGGGACAGGTGCTGATTTCTCTGGTGCCTGCTCTGGCGGGAAGCGTGTACTTTTTCGGGGGACGCAGCCTTTTGGTCGCCGGTATGGCAGTGCTGTGCTGTGTGCTGGCGGAATTGGGATGGCAGGCAGCGGCGAAACAGAAGATCACAGTGACAGATTTGAGCGCTGCGGTGACAGGTGTGCTGCTGGCGATGAATCTGCCGGTGTCGGTGCCGCTGTGGGCAGTGGCGGCGGCCAGTGTATTTGCCATCATATTGGTGAAACAGTTCTTCGGCGGAATCGGCTGCAATTTTCTCAATCCTGCTCTGATGGGCCGGCTGCTGCTGATGGTGGTGTGGCCGGGAACTATGGTATCTGCTCCGGGGCCGGTGACCCTTCCGGCGGATATGGTGTCATCGGCTACAGTGCTGTCCGCCGTCAGGGCGGGTGAGCCGCTGCCCTATTCTTACTGGCAGATGTTTCTGGGAGAGATTCCGGGGGCGCTGGGGGAAACCAGCAAGCTTCTGTTGCTGATCGGGTTTGCATATCTGTGCTATTTGGGAATTGTAAATGTACAGGCGGCTCTCTCCTACATTGGGGCTGCGGCTGCGGTAACATGGATTTTGGGGCCGGAAGGGCTTTTTACCGGGAATATCCTGGGAAATCTGCTGGGCGGCGGACTGCTGCTGGGCGGTTTTTACATGACGACCGATTATGGCTACAGTACCAGGCGGGGACGGGCACTGTTCGGGCTGACGGCAGGATTACTCACCGGATTGCTGCGGGTATATGGGCCCTACAGTGAGGCAGTGTGCTTCGGTATCCTGGCGGCGAATGGGCTGGCCGGGCTGACTGCTCTGGCATACCGGCCCCATGTTTATGGGACAGAAAAAGGAAAAATGAAGGGAGTGCAGGCAGAAAGATGAATAAAAAAGATTTCAAAGGGATCATCGCCCTGGCAGCAGTGACGGTGCTGGCCTTCGGCCTGATCTGGGGATCGGCGGCGCTGACCGGAGGCAGGACAGCGGAGGAGACCGGGTCCTCCGGTACAGATGGCCGGCAGGAGGAAATGTCAGTGGAGGGCTATGAGGATATCAGAAAGGCGGTTCGAAACTACTCAGACAGCCAGATGGAACCGGACTGGTCAGGCCTGTGGGACGGCGTCTATCAGGCGTCTGAAGATGCCTACAGCGACGGCTTTCTGAATACGGTGACGATCACCGTTTCCGGCAGTGCGGTGACCAGCGGTATCAGCAGAGCCTGTGAATATCAGCTGAATGAAACAGACGGAGGAAATGAGGAAGAAAATGGGTGAAAAGATGGTGGCAGGGGTGCCGGGGTATCCGGCGGCTGGTTTTCTGATGGCGCTGGTGCTGCTGACAGCTGATGCCAGAACTGGTATTTTATCAGGAATTCTGGTAATCTGGCTGACGGTATTTGCCTTCCTGATGAAAAATCTGCTGGGCCGTCATGTTCCGGTGTGGAGCCGGGACAGCTCTGTCCTGATCGGGACAGTGTCTCTGTCCTGGTGTGTGTTCCGGCTGGCAGACAGCGCTGCCGGACTCCGGGGCGGTATGACTGAGTTGGTATTTTCACTGACCGCAGCGTTTACTGGTCTTTTGTGCGGCTGTGGTATGCTGTACAGCCGTCAGGGGCGTAATTACAGCCGGCTTCTGACAGAATCGGCTGTTCTGTGGGTGTTGATGATTCTCATGGGAATGGTGCGGGAATTTATGGCCGGCGGGCAGATGCTGGGACTGAAGCTGGCATCAGACTGGCCTGTTTTCTCCCCGGTATTTCGCTCGGCGGCCGCGGGGCTGGTTTTCGGAGGGCTGGCGTTGAGCCTGACGTGGAATCCGTCCGGGCCGGCAGTTAGAAAAGGTGAAAGGATCAGCGAGGGGATTTTACTGGCGGGCCTGCTGGCGGTCAGCCCTCCGATGGGCGGTCAGGATTCCCTTCTGTGGCGGCTGCTGAGCGGGGCTATTCTTATTGCCTTTCTGTATGGAACCGGAAAACGGCGGCAATTCGCGCCGGCGGGGCCGATGCCTGGTTATCTGATGTCGCTGGGATTTTTTTATATGATTCTGACGATGATACACTGACGGCTGATTTTCAGCATGTTCCCGGCATTTTCAGCTGTGCAGCCGGGCGCGCTACTGCCGGAGTGAGCAGATGAAAAATAAAACAGGACGGCTGGCCTGATACCGTAATCAGTGCAGCCGTCCTGAAAAGTCAAAATCTGTTCTTGCTTTAACAGTATTGTTAAAGACAGGCTTTAGCTGGCAGTAACCGGATTTCAGCGATCGATTGCTGCTTTTACATGCTCCAGATAAATATTTCGGATGCCTGCATATTCGCCCAGACCTTTCAGATGACATTCCACAGGGAAGCCGGCCTGTTCGAACTGATGTCTCCAGGATTCGGGGTCATCTCCTGCCATATCGTTCATGGCGTGATCCCCGGCTACCACCATGAAAGGCGCCAGATGCACTTTTCTGGGGCGATAAGCCTTCACCTGCTTCATCAGGGATTCCATGCTGGGATAGGCTTCCACAGTACCGAGAAATACATTTTTATGGCCCATGTCCTTAAAGGTATAGTCCAGGGCTGCATATACAGAATTGGCATAATGGGTGGTGCCGTGTCCCATAAAGACCAGGACCTCATCTTCGGGTACATCGTGGAAATCCTGCAGCAGGGCATTGATGGAATCCACATTGTCCTGTGTGGTGGTCAGAAGGGGGTCTCCAAAGCGGATTACCTCAACCTGATCCTGAAACGCCAGAACATCTTCTTTCATCAGGTCATTCTCAATGCCGTTAATGATATGAGTCGGCTGAACGATCACTTCCTGAACGCCGTCAGCGATCATCTGCTCCATCGCCTCAGTGACGGTAGGAATTCTGATGCCGTCTCTTTTTAAAATTTTTTTAATAATCATTTTGCTGGTCCATGCCCGGTAGACTGTATAATCCGGGTAGGCTTTTCGAAAGCTGTCCTCAATAATATCAATGGTTTTTTCTCTGGTTTCATTTACACTTGTCCCAAAACTTACGGCCAGTATGGCTTTCTTGCGTGCACCGTCTGACATGGCGGCCCTCCTCCTGAACATAAAAAATTCTTTCCCGCATAATAAAAAGCTCTTCCAGTTTCTTACCGGATGAGCCTGAGCGGGAACCGAGATTCCGTTTCTACACTTCGTCATCCTTCGTAACTAGGTGTATCTCCTGCGGAGCCGGCGGGTTTTCTGACTGAAAGCCCGGCAGTATGCCGGATGCCTCTTCACAGTGGCGTGACCGTTCGGGATTTTCGCCCGATTCCCACCGCTGCGGTTCCACTTGATAATTTATCTAAAATTTTATCACTATTTGGTCATAATGTCAAATACAGCTTTGACAGTTTTCAGCCGGCATGGCATGCGCATGGGCAAAAAATATTCTATTCTTTTACCCTGGTTTGTGCTATGATAGTATGGAAAAAGGGAAAGGCAATATGACTGCAGAGAAATATTGTATTAAAGGAAGATAGAGATGAACAAGATTTGTATTGGAAGCCGGGAGAGCAGGCTGGCGGTGATTCAGTCGGAGATGGTAATGGATCACATTCGGGCCCATCATCCGGAGCTTGAGCTTGAGCTGCTGACGATGAAGACCACCGGGGATATTATCCTGGACAGAAGTCTGGACCAGGTGGGAGGCAAGGGGCTGTTTGTGAAGGAACTGGATCGGGCCCTGATGGACAGGAGAAGCGATCTGTCTGTACATAGCCTGAAGGATATGCCGATGGAGGTGCCGGAAGCGCTGCCGATTGTGGCGTTTTCAAAGAGGGAGGATCCCAGGGATGTGCTGGTTCTTCCGGAGGGCGCGGCTGAGATTGATTTTGAGAAGCCGGTGGGCTGTTCCAGCCTTCGCCGGATGATCCAGTTCCAGAAACTGTATCCGCAGGCTCAGTTTAAGGGAGTCAGAGGAAATGTGCTGACCAGGCTGAAGAAGCTGGATTCCGGCGAGTACAGCGCTCTGATTCTGGCGGCTGCAGGGCTGAAGCGGCTGGGCCTGGAGGGCCGGATCTGCCGGTATTTCACGCCGGAAGAGATGATTCCGGCAGCAGGCCAGGGCATCCTGGCGGTCCAGGGACGGGCCGGCGAGGATTACAGCTATCTGGATACTTTCCGGGATCAGGAGGGAACGCTGTGCGCCCTCAGCGAGCGCGCTTTTGTCAGAGAACTGAACGGCGGCTGCAGCTCCCCGGTTGCAGCTCACGCAGAGGTAGAGGACGGGGAGATCCGTCTGTCCGGCCTGTATTTTGACGAGGAGAGCCGGGGCTGGCTGAAGGGAGAAGCCCGGGCGTCGGCCTCGGAAGAGGAGGCGGAAAAGCTGGGAGCAGAGCTGGCCCGGAGACTGCGGGCAGAATATCAGGCGGGAGGAAGAACAGAATGAATACAGGAAAAGTATGGCTGGTGGGGGCAGGGCCCTCAGATGCCGGTCTGTTTACGTTAAAGGGAAAAGAAGTTTTAAGCCAGGCAGAGGTTGTGGTTTATGACGCGCTGGTAGGCCACGGGGTGCTGGCTATGGTTCCGCCGGAGGCGAAGCTGATCGATGTGGGCAAACGGGCGGGAAATCATACCATGCCTCAGGAACAGATCAACCAGGTACTGCTGGAGGAGGCCCGGGCAGGCCGCCGGGTGGTCCGCCTGAAGGGCGGCGATCCCTTTATGTTTGGCAGAGGAGGCGAGGAGCTGGAACTTCTGGTGGAACACGGGATTCCCTATGAGGTGGTGCCGGGGGTGACGTCTCCTATTTCTGTGCCTGCCTATAACGGCATTCCGGTGACCCACCGGGATTTTACATCTTCTCTTCACATTATTACCGGTCACAAGCGAAAAGGAAAGGAATATGACATTGATTTTGAGGCCCTGGTACGGACGAAGGGAACGCTGGTATTTCTCATGGGCATCACGGCTATGGCAGATATCTGTGAGGGGCTGATCAGAGGCGGTATGGACCCGGATATGCCGGCGGCAGTGCTGCAGAAGGGCACCACAGCCAGACAGAGACGGGTGGTGGCGACGGTCGGCACGCTGAAGGAAGCCTCGGACCGGGCGAAGATCCAGACCCCCGCAATTATTGTGGTGGGAAAGGTCTGCCAGCTGGCGGAGCAGTTCTGGTGGTATGAGAAGCTGCCTCTGTTCGGCTGCTGCGTGCTGGTAACCAGACCCCGGACACTGGCCTCTTCCATGACGAAGAAGCTGCGCCAGAAGGGGGCAGAGGTGATCGAACTTCCGGCCATCCGCACTGAGGCGATTCAGGATAATCCGGCTTTGGAGGCATGTGTGGAAAAGCTGGATCAGTATCAGTGGATTCTCTTCACCAGCCAGGTGGGGGTACAGGTATTTTTTGACAGGATGAAAGAATATCAGACTGACATCCGGAAGCTGTACGGCGTGAAAATCGGCGTTATCGGCCAGGGCACGAAAAAGGCTCTGGAGGAGAGAGGTCTGTTTGCCGATTGTATGCCGGAGATCTTCGATGGCCAGGCTCTGGGCCAGGCGGTGGCTGCCCGGTGTGCCGGGGGCGAGAAGATTCTGATCCCCAGGGCGGCCATGGGCAATCAGGAGGTTGTGGACGCTTTCCGGGGCCTGGATGTGGAAATTACTGATGTGCCGATTTATGACACTTTATATGAGACATCCCATCTGATTCAGGAGCGGCAGGAGTTCGAGAAAGGGAATATCGATTATGCGGTATTCACCAGCGCGTCTACGGTCAGAGGCTTTGCGGAGGCAACAAAGGGGATGGACTACAGCCTGGTAAATGCGGTCTGCATCGGAAAGCAGACGAAGGCGGCGGCAGACAGCTATGGCATGCATACATGGATGGCAGAAAAAGCTACCATTGATTCGGTGATCGAGAAGGTGGAGGAATTGTGCCGCAGCCAGAGACAGCAGGCCGGGGATATACAGGAATAAGTATTCATACTGCACGTGTATTCTGTAATGGAAATGAAAATAAATGGAGGTTTTGATCATGGATATGGTAATCAGGCCCAGACGGCTCAGAAAAACAGAGACCCTCAGAAAAATGGTAAGGGAGACCAGAGTAAGCGCTTCTTCATTAATTTACCCCATGTTTGTCATTGACGGGGAAGGAATCGAAGAAGAAATTCCCTCCATGGAAGGGCAATACCGCTACAGTGTGGACAGAATGCCTTACGCACTGGAAAAACTGGTTCAGGCAGGGGTGTCCAATGTGATGCTTTTCGGTATTCCGGCTCATAAGGATGAGTGCGGCAGCCAGGCGTACGCAGAGGACGGCATTGTGCAGAGAGCGCTGCGGGAGGCGAAGCGGCAGTTCCCCGATTTATATTACATTACGGATGTATGTCTGTGTGAGTATACATCTCATGGCCATTGCGGCCTGCTGAAGGGCGACTATGTGGACAATGACCCGACGGTAGATCTGCTGGCGAAAACAGCTCTCTCCCATGTGCAGGCCGGCGCTGATATGGTAGCGCCTTCCGACATGATGGACGGCCGGGTGCTGGGCATCCGTCAGCTGCTGGATGAGAATGGATACGTGGAGACGCCTATCATGTCCTATGCTGTGAAATACGCGTCGGCATTCTATGGTCCCTTCCGGGAGGCAGCAGGTTCAGCACCCTCTTTCGGCGACCGGAAATCTTATCAGATGGATTTCCATAACCGGAAGGAAGGCATTAAAGAGGCGCTTCTGGACATTGACGAGGGTGCGGATATTATTATGGTGAAGCCGGCGATGGCATACCTGGATGTCATCCGGGAGGTGGCGGACACTGTCGATGTGCCTGTGGCTGCCTACAGCGTCAGCGGCGAGTATGCGATGGTGAAGGCTGCGGCAAAAATGGGCTGGATCGAAGAGGACCGGATCATCTGTGAAATGGCGGTCGGCGCCTTCCGGGCAGGGTGCGGCGTTTACCTGACCTATTTTGCGAAGGAACTGGCGCAGTATATTAAAGAGGGAAGAATCGGCTGAACCGGCGGCTGCCCATACATGGATGCAGGCCCGCAGTCTCTTTTGTTCACAAAAAAATCAAAGATTGATCGAAGAAAATTCATTTGACACCGATGGCAAATTGTGTTATATTCACACTCAGCCACAGCGATGGTATGTTAATAAGGGGAGCATAGTAGTTTAGTAATGATTTATGAAAATGATTGAATCAGAGAGGAAATTATTATGAACAGAAAGCATATCATGTTAAAAGATGTCGAAGACGCAAAGAAGTTTGTCACAGTGGCGAATCAGTGTGATTTTGATATCGACGTGTATTATAACAGGACGATTATCGACGCCAAGTCGATTCTGGGAGTGCTCAGCCTGGATTTAACCCAGGAGCTGACTGTAGACTATGCAGGCAGCACGCCGGAGCTGGAGAGTTTTCTGGATCAGCATGCCAGGCTCAGCGGAGCAGCGTAATCCGCGTGAGAGACATGCAGAAAGGTGACAGCGAGGGACCGCACAAAGAAAAGAGAGGCCGCAGTATGGAGAGCTGAATCTGTACTGCGGCTTTTTTATTATCTTGAAAGCCTGCCGCCGGACAGGACTTTGCCGGAGCTGTCAGGAAGAAAGGAAACAGGCTGATATGGAGGCTGGTATGGAACAGGAGCTGGAAAAACAGGTGATCCGCATGTCGGTGAGGAATCTGGTGGAATTTATATTCCGGTCAGGGGATATAGACAGCCGCCGCAGAAAGGCAGAACAGGAAGCGATGGCTGAGGGCGCCCGGATTCACCGGAAGATTCAGCGGAGCATGGGCGGCGGATATCAGGCGGAGGTTTCGCTGAAATGGGAGACAGAGATGTCCTGCGCAGTCCTCCGGCTGGAAGGGCGGGCCGATGGAATCTTTCAAAATGACGGCTGCTGGTGGATTGATGAGATTAAGGGGATGTACCGGGATGTGTCCCGGATGGAGGCTCCGTTTTATGTCCATCAGGCCCAGGCGATGTGCTATGCCTGGATCTACGGACAGCAGCACGACTGTGAAAAGATGGGCGTCCAGATGACATATGTGAACCTGGAAACAGAAGAGAAAAAGTATTTCCGTCTGGAGTTCTCCATGGGGGAACTGGAAAACTGGTTTCAAGAACTGGCGCAGGCATATGAGAAGTGGGCGGTCTTTCAGACCGGGCACAGGGAATTGCGGGACCGGTCGATCAAAGGACTGGAATTTCCTTATCCATACCGGGAGGGGCAGCGGGAGCTGGCTGTATCTGTGTACCGCTGCATTCAGCGCCGGCGGAATCTGCTGATCCAGGCAGCCACCGGAATCGGAAAGACCCTGTCGGTGCTGTTTCCATCGATCAAGGCAGTGGGGGAAGGACTGGCGGGGCCGATCTTTTACCTGACAGCGAAGACCATTACCCGGACAGCTGCGGAGGAAGGGCTGAATATTCTCCGCCGGAACGGCCTGCTGTTTTCTTCTGTAACGCTGACGGCCAAAGAAAAAATCTGCCCTCTGGAGCAGACAGCATGTAATCCGGACGCATGCCCCAGGGCAAAAGGGCATTTTGACCGGGTCAATGAAGCGGTATACAATCTGATTCATCACGAATCCTTTGTTACCCGGCAGAAGATCCTGGATTACAGTGAGCAGTACAGTGTCTGTCCCTTCGAGCTGTCTCTGGATGTGTCGGAGTGGGTGGATATGGTGATCTGTGATTATAATTATGTTTTTGATCCTGATGCCTGCCTGCGCCGCTTCTTCGGGGAAGGGGTCTCCGGGGATTATCTGTTTCTGGTGGATGAGGCCCATAACCTGGCAGACAGAGCCAGGGAGATGTACAGCGCATCCATTGATAAGGAAGACTTTCTGGAAGCCCGGAAGCTGGTAAAAGACCGGTATCCCCGGCTTGGCCGTCTGCTGAACCGGTGCAATCAGCTGATGCTGCAGCTGAAGCGGGAGTGTGACGACTGGGCTGTGGTGGATCAGATCAACCAGCTGTCCATGCCTTTTCTCAGCGCTTACGGGGAACTGGAAAAATGTATGGAGGATATGGGAGACGCAGAGCCGGAGCTGCTGGAATTTTATTTCAAACTGAGAACCTTCCTGAATATCTGGGAACTGGCAGACGACCATTATCGGATTTACACAGCCCACCGGGCAGACGGACGTTTTATGGTAAAGCTGCTGTGCGTCAATCCTGCTTCCAATCTGGAGGGGCGCCTGTCCAAGGGAATCAGCGCGATTTTCTTTTCCGCCACTATGCTGCCTGTGAACTATTATAAAGAACTGCTTACAGGAAATCAGGAGGAATATGCCGTATATGCCCGTTCTCCCTTTCCTGCGGATCATCGGCTGATCTGTGCGGCCAGGGATGTGAGCAGCCGTTATTCCCAAAGAGGACACCAGTCTTATCAGCGGGTATGGCAGTATATCCGGGCAATGGCCGGCGCCAGAAAGGGAAATTACCTGGTGTTTTTTCCGTCCTATCAGTTTATGAGCCATGTGGCGGCCTGCGGGGAGGATGACGCGGAGTCTGGCATCCGGATTATTGCTCAGAACGGAAATATGAATGAGGAGGCCAGAGAGGCATTTCTGGAATATTTCCGGGAGCCGGCCGGAGAGACCATCGTGGGATTCTGCGTGATGGGCGGAATTTTTTCAGAGGGGATTGATCTGAAGGGGGAAGCCCTGATCGGCGCCGCCGTGGTGGGAACCGGGCTGCCCCAGATCAGTACGGAACGAGAGATCATCCGGCAGTATTATGACGCGGCGGGAAAGAACGGCTTTGATTACGCTTACCGCTTTCCGGGGATGAATAAGGTGCTCCAGGCGGCGGGCAGGGTGATCCGCACAGATCAGGACAGAGGAGTGATCCTCCTTTTGGACGACCGTTTTGGGGAAGAAGAAAACCGGGTGCTCTTTCCCAGAGAGTGGGAACAGATATACCCGGTGAGAATCAGCCATGTAAAACCGCTGCTGGAGCAGTTCTGGAACAGCGGCGCCGGCAGCCCGGAGCCGCCGGCACATTCGCAGGAGGAGCCGCCTGCCTGTCAGTAGAGAATCAGGCTGAAATAAGTAACGATATTGCAGCCGCAGTCATAGTTCATTTCCTGCATGGCAGCCATCTGCATAATCAGGATACCGTGGCTTTCGATGGTGGCAAACCGCTTGTCGGGATGGCGGCAGGGCGCGTCAGGATAGGCGCATTCATCGCAGATCATGCAGCCGGTGGTCAGGGTCAGGACATCCGGAAAATGTTTTTTAAACTCCTGGGTGATCTGCCAGGAAACCTCTTCGTGATCCCGGCGCGCATCCAGGCAGCCGTCCATATCGAAGGAGTCGGCTACATCTGTAACAGTAGAGAATAAAAAAGCGTGCTCATATTTCTGACAGCGTTCGATACATTCCTCGATGGTGCCGATCACCGGAGGACAGGCCCAGGAATGGCCATAGCGCTTACAGTCTGTCTGGCAGATCGTGCGCACGTGGGGAGAGAAAATCAGCTCGCTCCGCTCCAGAAAACGATATTCACAGACAGGAAAATTCAGGATAAAACTTTCAATAATCTCTTTGTGATTTTCAGGTACAGGCATGGTAACACATCCTTTCATCAAAAACTTTATCAGATGGCGGAAGATTTCCGCCGGCAAAACTGCGTTCTGAACAAAAATCCCCAGAGGGGAATCTATGTCCGAATAAAGTTTAGCATAAAGCGGCATGATGCGCAAGAAGGCAGCGGAAAGGCGACAGTCCGGCTATGCGGGCCACAGCCGCGGGCATGGCTGAACTGCTGCCGGGAAGAGAGGAAAAGCGATGAAAAATTACAGAATGACGATATGCTATGAGGGCACCCGTTATGACGGCTGGCAGCGGCAGGGCACCACTGACCAGACCATCCAGGGAAAGCTGGAGGCTGTGCTGTCCAGAATGTGCGGCGCACCGGTGGAGGTTCAGGGCTCCGGCAGGACAGACGCCGGTGTCCACGCCCTGGAGCAGGTGGCCAATGCGCATATGGAGACAGGGCTGACCGCACCGGAAATCAGGGACTACCTGAACCGGTATCTGCCGGCAGATATCTCTGTCGAGGAGGTGACAGAGGCCGGCCCCAGATTCCACAGCCGCCTGAACGCCAGGGGAAAAACCTACCGGTATCGGATCTACGTCGGCGATGCGAAGCCGGTTTTCGAGCGGAACTATGTGTGGGCGGCAGGGGAGCCTCTGTCAGTGGAGCGGATGGAAGCTGCGGCAGAGTATTTTCTGGGAGAACATGACTTTAAGAGCTTCTGCGCCAACAGGCGGATGAAAAAATCCACCGTCCGCCGGATTGACAGCCTGACTGTCCGCCGGCATGGAAAGGAAATCTGGATCACCGTCACAGGAAATGGTTTTCTGTACAATATGGTGCGGATTATTACAGGCACCCTCTATGAAGTGGGCACAGGACAGAGAGCGCCGGAGGAAATCCTGGAAATCCTGGAGAAACAGGACCGTCAGGCAGCAGGAATCACCGCTCCGCCCCAGGGGCTGACTCTGTTAAAGGTGCTCTACTAGAAAAAGGTTTTTAAGGAGGTGTATTTGCTGCTGAGCAATTGCAGGATTTAAAGCTGCCATTATCTATTAAGAATGAAGTGAAAGACAGAACGGGAAAACTGTGAAAAAATAAATATAAAAAAATTTAAAAAAGTGCTTGCAATTTTTCCTGGAGTAGTATATAATACATTCTGTTCTCACGAATTGGGCTATCGCCAAATGGTAAGGCACTGGACTCTGACTCCAGCATTTCAAGGTTCGAATCCTTGTAGCCCAGCTGAAGATCCCACAGATAAAAGTCTGTGGGATTTTTGCATTGCAGAGAAAATCTTTTTTGTGTTTCTGTCTCCCTTCTTTTCATAATCACGCAGCCCAAAAGACCCTGCGGGGGATGGCCTGCCTTTGGCCTGTCTCTTCCGCAGGGTCTTTTGCCGGGGCTGTATAAGTCCTCAAATGAAATTTTCTTTTTTTCTATTTGGTGCAGAATCCGTATTCGATCTCACCCTGCTCCCACACACCCTGGATCAGATAGATATATCCGGACTCTGCCTGGGGAATCCAGAATGCTCCGTCCCGCTCTTCTGTCTCGATGGTTTCGCCTGTATCGTACTGCTCAGTGCCCTGCATGGAGACGGGCCAGCGGGTGACGGTAACGGACTGGAGACCGTCGGCAATGATTTTCAGGTCAGTGGGCTTGGGCAGGCTGATTTCTGCCAGATTGTCCCATGCCAGGATGTGGTCTCCGCAGCCGGTGGAGGACTGACTCTGACCGTTTTCATCGGTGTAGCTCCATGTATAATTTCCCTGAGACAGCGCAGCTGTTACGATCGCCTGGTCTGTAGTGTACTCCACATCCATGTAAGGCAGCTGGGAAGGGTCGGGCTCTGTGTAAATCTCATCAATCAGATGCTGATAGGGCGCGATATCCTCCTGTGTGCCTTTCTGGACAACTGTCATTTTTGTAACGCCCGGATACTGGCCCGGATAGGACTCCAGCATTATGTTGTTTCCGTAGATGTCCAGTACAGAACCGACGGTCAGCTGATCTGCCGTAATTTTTTCTCCTGTCTCATCATACAGTTCATCCGGAACGGGTGCTGTGAACAGCACGCCGTTTTCGGTACCGACAAATAAATAATCGCCGTTCTGGCTGGTCAGATACATAGCCTGAAGAGGCTGATCCAGATCCGTTTCTCCGGATTTGGATCCGACAGTTTCTTGCGTTTGTGATGCTGTCGGGCTTTCTGCTTCGGTTTCTGTCTGTGCTGCGGTCTCTGTCTGAGCGTTGGTTTCTCCGGGCATTTCCTCTCCGGCACCGCAGCCTGCCGCCAGCAACAGGGACAGAGCCATGATCATGGAACATAATGTAAAATGACGTTTTTTCATAAAAATCTCCTCCTGGAATATTTACCGGCTGCAAAACAGCCGTATTAAGATCAATTTCTACAGATTGTCTGTATGCTTATATAGTGTCTTAATCATGCTGTTTTGTTGCGTGAAATTAGAAAAAAATTTTACTTGAATATCATACGCCCTTTTCTTATAATTTTGTATATAAAATGTTCAAATGTTTTTTTAAAATTGTCGGATTTGACTGAACAGACATCCCTGCCGCCCTGATGAGGAGGCAGGAGACAGAAGTATTGGGGGAAGAGAAAAGTGAAATTAAGTATGTGGATGATTGCAAACAGGCTGGAGGCGCTGGAACCTGAGGTGCAGATTAAAGATTCGGCCAGGGCAGTGCTGCGCAGTGCCAGGAGGGTGTACGCAACGAATTGTGTTCATGTGTACCAGGACGGGCCGGATGTGATCTGTGCCGGAGAGGGGGATTATATCCGCCTGAGAAACATGGAAGAAAAGCAGGTATTTGAGATCGTCCAGAGTGTATTTGATTTCTATGACAACTGGAATGAAGAGCTCCACCAGGCCCTGGCCGAGGAGAACTTTGAACAGCTGATTGAAAAATGCTGGCAGGTTTTCCACAATCCCATAATCCTCCTGGATGCAAACCGGAAGGTAATCGCTATGAGCGCGCAGTACAGTGAGAATGAACTGGATGATGAGTGGAAATATCTGTGTGAGTTCGGGTACAGTTCGGTAAACAGTATTCAGTATCTTCAGCGCTTTTATGATTCTACCCATCTGAGCGACGGCACAGAGCCGAAAATGTACCGTTTTCCCAAAGAAGCAGGGAGAAAGGACTGCCTGTTTTCACCGGTGTTTTATAAAGGAATTTTATACGGAAAATTGTCTGTTCTGGAGGAGAACAGGCCTGTAAATGCCGGCGATGTGGAAATGATGCGGTATGTGGTGAGACTTTTGGGGCCTTTGCTGGCCAGAATCACATTAAAAGATGAGAATCCGATGGGGCGTTCTGTTTTTCTGGATATGATCCAGGGGCGGGCGGTGGATGCCAGAAGCGCCCGCCGTCAGATGGATTATCTGGGCTGGGAGGAGGATCACGTATTCCGTGTCCTGACCTTTGCCTTTCAGGATCAGTCCTGCAAAGACGATATGTTATTCCTGGCGGCTAGCCTGATCGCAAACTATCTGGGGCGGACAGGAGTGTGTACCAATAAGTCTCATGTGGTGGCGATATTGGATGAAGATATCCTTCCCAGAAGCAGGGCACTGTCCCGGATTCATACCATGATGGAAAAGAACGGGCTGGAGATGGGAGAAAGTTTCTGTGCAAAAGGCATCCAGAGCCTTCCCTATCTTTATCATCAGTCGCTGGCCGCCCTTGAATTTGGTAAAAAATTCCATGGGGGGGGGGGGGCGCCCTGTTATCGGTATTATGATTATGCGGTAGATCACATACTGGAAAAAAATGGAATGTGGGGAGGGGCAGCGGAATTGCTGTATGCCTGTCACCCGGACATTCTCCGTTTCTGGAAACAGGATGAGCAGACTGGTGGCAGTAAGATCGATACACTGTGGGCCTATCTGAACAACGACCGTTCTCTGATTAATACAGCCCAGGAACTGTATGTTCACCGGAGCACGCTGGTATACCGGATTAAAAAAATTACGGATGAGCTGACATGTGATATCACGGATTCCTATACCAGAGATTACATGAAGATTTCCATCCGGCTGCTGCGAATTTACAGAGGACAGTCGGCAGATATCGGTGAGACCCATATCTGATGTCTGACAGGACAGCGGGAATTCTCCGTCAGGCATGGCAGAGGAATGAGGATTAGAAACGCGAATACCAAAAAAACGAAAAAACAGATATAAAATTGGTATGCGGGGATGCTATAAAACCGGAAAAGTCTTTTGGTACAATATCAGCAAAGAGGTAAAACATAAAAAGGGGGTTTATCATATGGACAGAAAACCATTTGACGCAGCTGAACTTACACCGAAGACTTTTAACGCGGCCCGCAATGGCCTGCCTCCGATGCCGGTTTATACCACACCGGTTTCACCCAGAGAGAACTATATGAGTATGGTGCTGAAAAAAGAAAAGCCGCTGTGGATTCCGCTGGCGGGAGAGATTGTCAACATTGCGCCCAGGGTGGTTCCGGATAATATTGCCAGATCGTTCATTATGGAGGATGAGCCGTTTGATCCCAATACAGGCGGCGGCAAAGACATGTTTGGTATAGAATGGGTATATGTGCCGGTTGCGGGAGGTTCCATGGTGAAGCCGGGCAATCCTGTGCTGGACGATGCTTCTGACTGGGAAAAGGTAATTAAATTTCCGGATGTAGATGCTTTCGACTGGGAAGGCAGCAAAAAAGCCAATGCGGCCAGATGCGACACAGACCGCCCGATTTTGGTCTGGCAGCTGAACGGCATGTTTGAGCGGCTGATTTCCTTTATGGACTTTGAGGGCGCTGTAATGGCTCTGATTGATGAAGACCAGAAGGAAGGCGTTCACAGTCTGTTCTCCAAACTGGCAGATATGTATTGCAAGTATGTCGACCATTATATCGAAGCGTATCATATGAACATTCTGTATTTTCATGATGACTGGGGATCTCAGAGAGCTCCTTTCTTCTCGGTAGAGACGGCGAAAGAGATGATTGCGCCATACTTGAAGAAAATCGCAGATCACTGTCACAGCAAGGGTGTGGTATTTGAGTTCCATTGCTGCGGTCAGGTAGAGATGCTGGTACCGGCTATGATTGAGGCCGGAGTAGACGTGTGGTGCGGACAGCCGATGAATGATAAAGAGAAGCTTCATGGACTGTACGGCAAAGATATTGTTCTGGGAATTGAGCCGAAAACACTGGCGGTAGATGCTTCTGATGAGGAATGCTATGCGGCTGCAAAGGAATATGTGGATAAATACGGCCCTTCAATGGATACCGCTCCTGTTTACTGCAACTTAAGAGTGGGTCCGGTAAAATACCAGGATTACATTTATGAACTCAGCAGAAAAATGCTGAATCCGTAAAAACAAACAGTACCATCCATATCACAAAAATATGTCATCTATATGCACAAGCAGAGAAGCGTCCGCTTTCCGGCAGTATTTGCCGGAGGCGGGCGCTTTTTCCCTGTTGTGATGTCAGAGTATCCGCGGCGGTATTTCCTGAGATGAAACGGTATGGAATTCCCGATACCAAAATATTAAATTTTCGTAAAAATAATGGTATCCCCAGAGCGTAGAATTACACCCCCCGATTTCGGTATGATAAGAAAGTAAAAACTGGAAGGAAAACAAAAGGGGGTATTACATGAAACGAATTCCTTATTCTGATGATGAACTGAAAATTGTCGGTGAGTATATCTCAACGATGGCACCGGTGCCGAAGTATAATACACCGGTAACGCCGAAGGAGAATATTGCGGCATGGGTGAAGGGTGAGAAACCTTTATGGATTCCTACGACAGATGACATTATGTTTATCACACCCAGAGTCATTGTGGATAATATCGCCAGAGGCTTTGCTTTTGAAAATATGCCGCCGCTGAAACCGGAAGAATGCGGCGGGCCTGATATGTTTGGGACACAGTGGGTATTCGTGGAGCAGGTAGGAGGCTCTATGGTTCGTCCCGGCAATCCCAGGCTGCTGGACGCAAACGACTGGAAAGAGGTTATTACACTGCCGGATCCGGATACGTTTGACTGGGAAAGTTCTGCGAAACTGAACGCGCCTCTTAAAGACAGCGGACGAAGCTTCCAGGCTATGCTGCTGAACGGACTGTTTGAACGTCTGATTTCCTTTATGGATTTTGAAGGTGCTGTAATGGCTTTGATCGATGATGACCAGAAAGATGCGGTTCATGATTTGTTCAGCCATCTGGCAGATATCCATATCAAGATTATTGACAAACATATTGAGTATTATGGAATCGACGGTGTAACCATGCATGATGACTGGGGTTCTCAGAGAGCACCGTTCTTCTCACTGGCTACAGCGGAAGAAATGCTGGTTCCTTATGTTCGCCGGATTGCAGATCACTGCCATGAAAAGGGGCTGTGGTTCCAGCAGCATTCCTGCGGCAAGAATGAAATGCTGGTTCCTGCTTATATAGACGCGCATGTAGATATCTGGAATGGCCAGCCCATGAATGATAAATATATGCTGTATGATAAGTATGGCGATCAGATTCTTCTGGGAATCGACTTGCCTGATATGACAGATGCTTCTGATGAAGAAGTTGATAAATTTGCCCGGGAATTTGCTGAGAAATTCAAAAAGGGAAATGTCATTATCAATACAAGAGGGGCGAGAAGAGATCTGCTCGATGCAATTTATAAATATGGACGAATCGCGCTGAATCAGTAGTTTCAGAGGGACTTTAATCAAGGGGGATAACTATATGGGAAAACCGAAACTTACCAGTTTGGACATTAATATTTATGCGCTGGCCCAGGGTACCCTGACCATGGCGTTTACAGTTCAGACTCTTTATCTTACATTGTTTATGACAGACTATCTGGGCATTTCAGCTGCTCTGGTAGGTACATCCATGCTGATTGCAAAGACCTTTGACTTTATTGTCAGTCTGGTGGCGGGCATTATTATAGAGAAGTCTAATTTCAAACATGGAAAATATGTATCCTGGCTGCGTATGCTCACAGCAACCCTGTTCTTCGGTATGTTAATCCAGATGTTTGATACATCAGGGATTATCGGCAACGAAGTGGGCAAGACCATCGTAGTCTGTCTGGGATACTGTATGTTCCACGGGTCCATGAACTTTAACGCTACCGCAAGAGGCGCTATGATTCCCAAGATGTGCGGCGCTGACATGGAAGCCAGAAAGACAGTGACTACCCGTCAGGCACAGGTAGGCGCTGTGGTATCCATTCTAGGTTCTGCAATCATTCTGCCTGTTATTACATCTACAGGCGAAGTTCTGGGCGAGTCCTGGGGCTACTTTGCGGCGACAGTACTGTTTTCTACCATTTTCCTGATCTGCAACCTGATTTTTGTTAAGAGAGCTGCCCGGTTTGATCCTCCGGGAGAACAGTCCGGGAAAAAGGTGCCTACAGTCGGCGAGATGCTGAAATCAATTGCTACCAATAAACAGATGATTATTCTGGTTGTGATTTTCTCATTATTTACCATCGGAACTCAGATTTATACCGGTGTTACCGCATATTATTTCCGTGTGGTTACAGGACAGTTTGAAATGATGACCGTTGCGCTGACAGCCAGAAGTATCGTAGGTTTCCTGGCCAGCCTGTGTGTGCCTGCTATCGGCCGTAAATTTGGCAAGAAAGGCGCTATGGTAATCGGCATGAGTCTCTATGGCATTTCCGCTCTGGGTACCTGGATGTTCGGTCTGAACAGTATGTGGTTTGTAATTGTATTTATGTGTACAGCTCAGTCTGCACAGTACATTTATATGAGTATGACAGCCAACTATTATCTGGACTGCGGCGAATACGGATACTATGTAACAGGACAGGACAACAGAACGTTTGCAGTTTCCATTATGAACCTTCCTACTAAGATCGGTTTCGCAATCGGCGGTTCTCTGGTAGGCTACGGCCTGGCATGGGCAGGATATGAGGCAGGCATGGCAGTTACAGAAACTTTCGTATCCAGATATATGATGGTTCTGGGCTTATTCCCGGCAATCTTTATGATCCTGGCAGCAATTCTGGGCATCGTAGGTTATAAGCTGACTGATGCAGAAGCAAAGAAATATGCAGAAGCGAATGAAGCCCGTGAAAAAGCTGCTGCAGAAGCGGCGGCATCGAAGTAATCAGGGGAAAGCCGTGTATGGTATGGCAAGGACGAAAAGCGGAGGTGTAGTGAATGAGCAAGGTGCCTTTTAATCCGGATGAGTTAATTATTAAAGGAGAATTTTTAAATACCACTGTGACGATGACTCCTTATGCGCCGATTTATTCCACACCGATTACGGTAGCAGAAAATCTCAAAGCTGCTGTAAAAGGAGAGGATTATCTCTGGATGCCTATGAGTGGAGATATTATTAATATTGAATCCAGAGTGAATTTGGATCATGTAGCCAGAGCCGAGATTCGAGATCTGGGACCGGTACAGCCGGAAGAAGAAAAGGGCGGTCCGGATATGTTTGGAATCGAGTGGGTTTATGTGCCTGTGGCAGGCGGTTCAATGGTAAAACCGGGCAATCCTCTTCTGGAAGATGCCAATGAGTGGTATGACAAAGTGGTGTTTCCGGATGTAGAAGCTATGGATTGGGCTGAAGTAGCCAGATTGAATGCTCCGTTCAGAAAGGAGACCAGAATCGTAGGCTGCTGTTTCCAGAACGGAATGTTTGAGCGGCTGATATCTTTTATGGATTTTGAGGGCGCATTGGTAGCATTGATTGACGATGAGCAGAAGAAGGCGGTTCACGAACTGTTTGATAAACTGGCTGATTTATACATTGCCATGATTCAAAAATATATTGACGCTCTGGATGTACAGGAAGTTTTATTCCATGACGACTGGGGAAGTCAGAGAGCGCCGTTCTTCTCTCTGGATGTCTGCCGGGAGATGGTAGTTCCTTATATTAAAAAAGTAGCAGATTTTTGTCATGAGAAAGGTCTGATTTTCCAGCTTCATTCCTGCGGAAAGAATGAGCTGCTGGTTCCGGCCATGATCGATGCGGGTGTTGATCTGTGGTGCGGTCAGCCGATGAACGATAAAAAGATGCTGTATGATAAGTATGGGAAAGATATTATGCTGGGTGTAGAAGTGCCTGAGCTTCCCGAGGACGCTTCTGATGAAGAAATCGAAGCAGCTGCGAAAGCTTTTACTGAGCAGTATGGGGATTATCCGATTATGGCAATTACCCGGATGGCTTCTCAGAAACTGATCGAGGCGCTGTACCGTCAGAGCAGAATCTATCTGTGCGAAAAAGCCTGAGCAGAAAGCGCAGTAATATGTATATGATGAAGCGGCATGAGAGCCGCGCTGTGTGGAGAGCCTGTTTCAAGGCTCTCCATTTGTATGTTTGTTTTTGCTGATTGAATGAAAAAGGGGGCGGAAAAGCGTATGAAAAAAGCAGTACTGACACGGGCAGATGTCACATCCTATGCTTTGTCACAGGGAATGCTGACAATGGCCCAGAGTATGCTAACTGTCTATTTTACCATGTTTATGACGGACTATCTGAAGATCCCGGCGCTGATGATCGGAACTGCCATGCTGGCGGCGAAAACAATTGATTTTCTGGTGAATTTGTGCGCAGGACCGATAGTGGAAAAAAGCAGCATGAAACATGGAAAGTATGTTTCATGGCTGCGAATTCTGAGATTTACGCTCTTTATCGGACTGATTATTTTGATGACAGATACGACCTGGCTGATTAAAAGTCCGTTGGTCAGGATTTTGATTGTGTGCTGTGGATACTGTCTGTTTCATGGTTCCATGGACTTTAATATTACTGTACGGGGTGCCCTGATTCCCAAGATGGCAGGGGCGAATATGGAGGACAGACGAAGGCTGACTGCCAGACAGACACAGGCAGGAGCTGCCGCTACAATTATTTCTTCCGCAATTACACTTCCTATTATCACCTGGTTTGCTCCGAAATTCGGTGAATCCGCCGGGTATACCATTACAACCGTTCTTTATATAACAGGTTTTTTTATCTGCTGTACATGGTTTATCCGACGGGCCAGCCGTTTTGATCCGCCGGATCCTCACGCGGCATCCAGAAAGACGGCTACAATCAGAGAGATGGCGCATTCTATTATTACAAACCGGCAGATGATTATACTGGTTTTCATTTATACTTTTTTCGGTATTGGCAATGAGATTTACAATGGTGTAACAGCGTATTATTTCAGTGTTGTAACAGGAAATTTTTCCATGCTGACAGTGGCACTGACCTGTCGAAGCATAGTTTCGTTTCTGGCCAGCCTCTGTGTTCCGGCTCTTGGCAGAAAGATCGGGAAAAAAGCATCGCTGGCGCTGGGCATGGGTCTGAGTGCCTGTTCCCTGTTGGGAATCCGGGCTTTTGCGCTGCAGAATATCTGGTTTATGATTATCTGCATGTGTCTGGCTCAGAGCGGCACTTATATTTATAGGAGTTTTGGCGTGAACTACTATCTGGACTGCGGCGAGTATGGCTACTATAAAACCGGAGTGGACAATCGAACCATTGCCGCGTCTGTGATGAATATTCCGACAAAAGTAGGATTTGCCATTGGCGGAGCGCTGACAGGGTATGGACTGGCATGGGCCGGATACAGCGGTCCGGATATGGCAGTAACAGGGGCGTTTGTCAGCCGGTATATGACACTGCTGGGATTGATTCCGGGTATATTAATGGGAATTTCTGCTGTTATGGCGATTATCTGTTATAAGCTGACGGATCAGGAAGCGGCGTTTTACGCCAAGGCGAATGCGGACAGGGAAAGCCAGGCACAGGGAGAGCAGAGAACCATGGCGGGAAATAATTAATTACAGAAGAAAATGAGGATGATACCGATGAAAAAACCCATACTGACAAATTTGGATATTAACGCGTATGCGCTGTCACAGGGTATGCTGATGATGGCGCATACCATGCTTACTGTTTATTTTACCATGTTTATGACCGATTATCTGAAGATTCCGGCGCTGATGATCGGGACAGCCATGCTGGTCGTTAAAACGATTGATTTTTTGATTAATTTATGCGCCGGTCCCATTGTAGAGAAAACCAATATGAAGCATGGGAAATATGTGTCCTGGATCAGAATTCTCCGGTTTACCTTATTTGCCGGTTTGATTATACTGATGTCGGATACGACCTGGCTGGTGAAAAGTCCGCTGATCCGGATTCTGATTGTTTGTGTTGGATACTGTCTTTTCCACGGCTCAATGGATTTTAATGTGACAGTCCGGGGCGCATTGGTTCCTAA
The DNA here is from genome assembly GCA_904397815.1 of Candidatus Paralachnospira sangeri. GTDB lineage: Bacteria > Bacillota > Clostridia > Lachnospirales > Lachnospiraceae > Paralachnospira_A > Paralachnospira_A sangeri. The sequence goes on along the minus strand of CAJFOT010000024.1, from coordinate 18,581 downwards.
AATGGCGGGGGCAAATATGGAGGACAGGCGGAGACTGACAACCAGACAGGTCCAGGTAGGGGCAGCTACATCTATTATTGCATCGGCCATTACCCTTCCTATTATTACATGGTTTGCGCCCTATTTTGGCGAGTCAGCGGGGTATACAATTACTACGGCGATTTATGCCACAGGATTTTTTATTTGCTGTACTTATTTTATCCGAAGAGTCAGCCGTTTTGATCCGCCGGATCCTCATGCGGCTTCCAGAAAAACTGCCACGATCAGGGAGATGGTGAATTCAATCGCCACAAACCGGCAGATGATTGTGCTGGTACTGATCTACACTTTTTTCGGTATTGGAAACGAAATTTACAATGGTGTAACTGCGTACTATTTCAGCGTGGTGACAGGAAATTTTTCCATGCTGACGATAGCGCTGACCTGCCGGAGTATATTTGCTTTTCTGGCCAGCCTGTGTGTGCCGGCTCTGGGGAGAAAGATCGGAAAGAGAGGATCTCTGGCTGTGGGCATGGGACTGTATGCCTGCTCGATGCTGGGAATCTGGGCTTTTGGACTGCATAGCGTCTGGATTATGATTGTCTGCATGTGTCTGGCGCAGGGCGGCTGTTATATGTATCAGAGTTTTGGCGTTAATTATTATCTGGACTGCGGCGAGTACGGATATTACCGGACCGGAGTGGACAACAGAACGATTGCCGCCGCAGTCATGAATATTCCGACAAAGATAGGCTTTGCCATTGGCGGCGCTCTGGTGGGTTACGGACTGGCATGGGCCGGATATACCGGGCCGGATATGGTAATCACCGAAGCGTTCATAAGCAGATACATGATGCTGCTTGGGCTGATTCCCGCGCTGTTTATGACGGTGTCTGTCGTTTTGGTGCTTCTGGGCTATAAACTGACCGATAAAGAGGCTGCTTTTTATGCTCAGGCCAATGCAGAGCGGGAAGAACGCGCGGCTGCGGGAACGGACCAGTAAAAATCATACACACTCTGCAATTTCAGACGTTTCCTTTTCCTTAATTTTGTGCTTCTGAAACATTGAGAGGAGGTTCAGAATCTGCTAAAATAAGAAAGAGCAAAGGAGGAGTCGTCATGAAGTTAATTATTTTGGGAGGTTTTTTAGGCTCGGGAAAAACAACGGTACTGCTTCAGATGGCAAAATACCTTACAGGGGAAAATGTAAAGCCTGGTGAAACAAAGGTTGCTATTATTGAAAATGAAGTAGGCGAGCAGGGAATTGATGACAAATTGCTGAAATCAGGTAATTATGCTGTAGAGAACCTGTTTGCCGGCTGTGCCTGCTGTACGCTGTCCGGTTCTGTGCCGGGTTATATTCAGAAAATTCAGCGTGAACTGAACCCGGAATGGCTGATTTTCGAATCAACAGGTGTGGGATATCCGGCCAGTATCCAGAGAACGATTCAAAATGTTCTGGGCTTGGATTCAAAAATTTGCATAATTGTAGATGCAAAGAGATGGATCCGGATTGAAAAGCCGCTGGAGCAGCTGCTGTCCGGCCAGTTCGAGAATGCGGACGTCGTGCTGATTAATAAAAAGGATCTGGTAGATCAGGAAACACTGGTTCGGGTAATTACGTCCGTGGCAGTCAGAGTGCCGGGCGTGAAGCTGATACCCCTCAGCGCGATCGAGCCGATCACAGAGGAGATGTGGAAAGAAATATTGGAGTAAATATGATATTTTTTGCTCAGCGCTGCTGATTCGGGGCAGTTTTTCATATGAAGAGAGAATCTTGACTGGAATGTCATGATGGAGAATTCCGCAGACATTGCCGCAAAGTTAAATGAACTTTGTCAGTAAAGAGAGGTAGACGGAAGTGAGCAAAGCGATCAATGGAAAGCAAAGGCTGGTATATTTTACGATCTTTGTCATACTGTTTGCTCTCATTATACTTCCAGTTGTAACTGTATTCGGCGAAGCGGTCATGGTAGATGGCCGCTTCAATTTGAGTAATGCCCTGCAGACAATTGGAGACAGTGAGAACGTTACAACCATTACCAATTCTCTTCTTCTGGGCCTGCTGGTGGTGATTGTGTCGACGGTGATTTCGACACCGCTGGCTTTTCTGCTGGCCAGAACAAAGTTTTCCAGATGGAAATGGCTGGATGTGGTTCTGACGATTCCATTTATGACACCGCCTTACATATCTTCAATGGGCTGGATTTTGTTTATGCAGAAGCGAGGGCTGTTCCAGCAGATGTTCCCATGGACGGGAAGTTTCTCGGAGAATTTTTTTTCTCTGGGCGGCCTGGTGCTGGTGATGAGCTTTAATGTGTTCCCTTTTATGACGACGATGCTGAAAAACGCGATTTTGAATATCGGCGTTAATCTGGAGGAGAGCGCGGCTGTCAGCGGCGGCAGCTTTTTCTATCGGCTGCGGAAGGTTATGATGCCCCTGCTGACCGGCAATTATGCCATTGCCATGCTTCTGGTGTTTGTAAAAACGCTGTCAGAATACGGAACCCCTTCCACGCTGGGAAACCGGATTGGATTCTATGTGTTTACAACAGATATTCATCGTTATGCCTCTACTGCTCCGATTGATTTTGGAAAGGCATCCAGTCTGTCCAGTGTGCTGGTGGTAATCTGTATGCTGATGTGGCTGGCGCAGAATTATATTACAACGAAGCATACCTACAGCCTGGTGGGCGGAAAAGGGAAGAAGGAAGGGCTCTACAGCTGCCGCAGGATCACAGAAATACTGGGCGGGTTTTATATTGCCCTGGTGATTCTGATCAGTGTAGGTATTCCCTATTTTTCCGTAGTGGCAACTTCGCTGATCAAACTGAGAGGTTACGGTCTGGCGGCAGGCAACTTTACTTTTCAGCATTATGTGGAATTGTTCACCAGCAACAGCAAAGGGTGGGAGGCGCTTCTGACCAGTACGATGCTGGCTGTGGCTTCCGCTACTATCGCCAGTGTTCTGGGAACGCTGATTGTGGTGGCAATTAAAAAAGCGGGAAAATGGAAAGGTGTTATAGAGGGGGAAGCCCTTCTTCCTGAAATGCTTCCAAATATTGTCCTGGTTATCGGACTTATGCTGTTCTGGAATAAAATTTACGATTTTCTGCCGCTGTACAATACCATTGGTTTTATGGTACTGGTTTATGTGGTAATGTTTATTCCCTATACGATTCAATATGTCAGTTCGGCTTATATGCAGATGGGTGAGTCGCTGACTGAAGCCGGTAAGGTGTGCGGCGGAAGCCGGTTTTATGTGATGCTCCATGTTACCCTTCCGCTGATTATGCGGGGTGTGATGCAGGGCTGGATGATGATCTTCATCATCGTATTCCGGGAACTGGTAGCGGCCAGTCTGATTTCCCCGCCGAATGTACAGACAGTGTCTACATTTATCGTCCGGGAGTTTGAGCAGGGCAGTTCATCTGTAGCCATGGCCATGGCTCTGATCTGCGTGCTGATTACTGCAACTCTGCTGATTATCCTGAACTATGCAGTGGGACGAAAGAAATATGATTAAAATGGTCAAAAAAGCCTCGGTTTGCAGAAACCGGGGGCTTTTTTTAGTTGGCTCTGCGGGGGAACACGTGTGAATATGTGGAAAAATTCGGCAAAAAGAAGTATAATAAATGGAGGAGGATATTATGGGTGAAAATAATGAGAATGGTGATTTTCTGTCCCTGGGCGCAGGGGCTGTGGCGGCGCTGATTCTGCTGGCTTTGGTATTAAAGCTGACAGGAATTCAGGTGGAGGGCTGGATACGCTATGCGGTCATTCCGGTCTATGTTGTGCTGCTGGTTTTCTGCGCATGGGCAGTAGACCGAATCAGGAAAAAATGAGGTGTAATCAATGTGGTATGAGGAAAGTGTATTTTATCAGATGAATTTATTTGGCTTCTGCCAGGTGCCGGAGTACAATGATGGGGTGCTGACCCGCCGGATCGAAAAAGTCAGCCGGTGGATTCCCCACATGGTCCGGCTGGGGGTGAATGCGGTTTATTTCTGCCCTTTCTTTCAGTCAGATGCCCATGGCTATGATACCAGAGATTTTCTGGAACTGGACTGCCGGCTGGGAACCAATGAGGACCTGGAACTTCTGTGCAGACAGCTCCATGACGCCGGCATCCGAATTGTGTTTGACGGAGTATTTCATCATGTCGGGCGGGGCTTCTGGGCTTTTCAGGATGTGCTGAAAAACCGGGAGCAATCCCCTTATAAGGATTGGTTCTTCATTGATTTTAATAGAAATGACGGCTATCAGGACGGCCTGTGGTATGAGGGCTGGGAAGGACATTATGAGCTGGTGAAACTGAATCTGTATCATCCACAGGTGAAGGAGTATCTCTTCTCCTGTGTCGGTCAGTGGATGGAACGGTATCATATCGACGGTCTCCGCCTGGATGTGGCCTACATGGTGGAGCCGGACTTTCTGAAGGAGCTGCGTCAGTACTGCCTGAAGCGGAATCCGGAATTTTTCCTGCTGGGAGAGATGATTCACGGCGATTACAATCGTCTGGTCAACGATGAGATGCTCCACAGCGCTACGAATTATGAGTGCTATAAGGGGCTGTATTCCAGTTTTAACAGTATGAATCTTTTTGAGATCGGCCACTCTCTGCAGAGACAGTTCGGCAGTGACCCCTGGTGTCTGTACCGCGGGAAGCATCTGTTTTCCTTTGCGGATAATCATGATGTAACCAGAGTGGCCAGTGAACTGACCAATCCCCGTCATCTGCCTCTGCTGTACGCTCTGCTGCTGGCTATGCCCGGCATTCCCTGCATTTATTATGGGAGCGAGTGGGGCGCAAAAGGGGAAAAGAGACAGGGCGACAGCGCATTGCGGCCTGCTTTTGACCAGCCGGAATGGAATGAACTGACAGATTTTATCAGCAAATGCATCCATATTCATAAAAACAGTCCGGCGCTGTGTTATGGAGATTTCCGGATCGCGCTGATGACGAATCGGCAATTGATTATTGAGCGGCGGTGTCAGGATCAGCAAATGCTGATTGCCGTTAATGCAGATGAGAATGACTATATGGCCCATTTTGATGCCCGGGCCGGAAGGGCCAGAGATCTGCTTACCGGAGATGTACATGATTTTGGCGGCGGAAGTCTGCTGCCTGCCTTCAGTGCCTTTTACTGGGAAGTTTTCTGAAAGTACGGTTCGTATAATCATTACAAGAATATTCCGGAAAAAAGGAGAAATTTTCGTTCCGAGAAGATATTGGCCGTTTGTTTTTGATGCCTTATAATAAATATGGAAACATATGGAGGGGTTATCAGAAAATGGAGGGATGAAAATGACAAAGAAGAACGAAACCTTTATCGTAGACACAAAGATGAAAGCGCCGTTTCCGGAGGTGAGGCTGGACTACCCGATTTCGCCGAAGGAGAATCTGAAACTGGTGCTGGATAAGAAAAAACCCTGCTGGGCGCCGAATATGTCGCTGGAAAAAGGAATGACCTTCTGTCCCCATGACAATGACCGCCCCGGCTTTGGCCAGTCAGGGCTGGATTGGTTCGGCGTCAGCTGGACGTATGTGGATGTGGTGGGCGGACAGATGGTGACGCCTGACACCTATATTTTAAAGGATCCTCTGGAGTGGGAGGAAAAACTGATTTTTCCTGATCTGGATCAGATGGATTTCTCTGTGGGCGCAGAGGAAGCGGAAAAGCTGATCGATCCGGATAAACTGACTTTCTATCTGCTGCAGGACGGTCTGTTTGAGCGGCTGCTGTCGATCTGTGACCCGACAGATGTGTTCTGTTTTCTGATGGAAGAGCCGGAGTCGGCGAAACGGTATTTTAACCGGATGGCAGATTATAAAATTGCGCTGATGGACAAGGTGATCCGGGAGTGGGCGCCTTTTGATGCCTTTATCAACAGCGATGACTGGGGAACCCAGATCAGCACCTTTATTTCGCCCCAGATGTATCGGGAATATATGTTTGAACCGATGAAGCGGATCACAGATTTTGCCCATTCTCATGGAAAATATATCGATTACCATTCCTGCGGCAAAGTGGAGACGCTGGTTCCGCAGATGGTGGAGCTGGGCGCGGATATGTGGGAGGCTCAGCGGATGAATGATCTGGTAAAGATCAAGGAAATCTACGGCAATCAGCTGCCGCTGCAGATTCCGATGGACCCGGAAATTACAACCCGTCCTGATGTATCTGATGAGGAAATCATCGCTTATGTGCGGAAATATATCGAAGACTTCGGCCAGGGCGGCGGCCTGCTGGTACTGCCTTCTGCCCGGGATGCCCATGTGAATGAGCTGATCGCAAAGGAGGCTTTCCGCTGCAGCATGGAGCTGTACCGCTGAAATTTAAAGCAGAAAATGCCGATTTTTAACCCCTGACATGCAGAAAAGAGATAATCCCCGAAAATTCGGACTTTTTTAGGAACGGAATTTTCTGTCGGACTGTCTCTTTCTGTTTATACCACGGGTATTTTCGAATAAATGTCTGCTTAACCTGCGTACCCATCTTCTCCCGCAAACTGACTGTTATATAGTTTCGCGTAAAATCCTTTTTTCTCCAGCAGTTCCTGATGAGTTCCCTGCTCTATGATCCGTCCCTGATTCATGACCAGGATGATGTCTGCGTTTTGGATGGTGGACAGACGGTGGGCAACGATGAAGCTGGTACGCCCCTCCATCAGTGCCTCGAAAGCTCGCTGGATGCGTATTTCAGTCATGGTGTCGATGGAGGAGGTGGCTTCATCCAGGATCAGCATGGACGGCAGGCAGAGCATGATCCTGGCGATGCACAGCAGCTGCCGCTGTCCCTGGGAGAGACCGCCGCCCTCTGTGATGATGGTATCATATCCATCCGGCATACGCATGATAAAGCTGTGGGCGCGGGCTTTTTTTGCCGCGTCAACGATTTCCTCTTCTGAGGCGCCGGGGCGGCCGTAGGCAATGTTGTCCCGGATGGAGGCGGTTCTCAGCCAGGTTTCCTGGAGCACCATACCGTAGCCGGACCGCAGGGAGCTGCGTGTGATCTGACGGATGTCATGGCCGTCCACTTTGATAGAACCTCCCTGTACATCATAAAAACGCATCAGCAGGTTAATCAGCGTGGTTTTTCCGCAGCCGGTAGGTCCGACGATGGCGATTCGCTGTCCGGGTCTGACAGACAGATTCAGGTCACGGATCAGAGGGGTGTCAGGCGCATAGGAAAAATCCGCATGTTCCAGATCGATTCTGCCCTCCGGATGATTCAGAACGATAGCGTCCTCCGGCTCGGCGGGGGCAGCAGGCTCATCCAGCAGGGCGAAGACTCTGTCGGCAGAGGCGATGGCGTTCTGAAATTCTGTGATCACGCCGGTGATATCGTTAAAGGGTCTGGTATACTGGCTGGTGTAGCTTAAAAAGCTGGACAGCTGTCCCACGGTGATCGCGCCGGCGATGGCTGACAGGCCGCCGGCGATAGACACGCCGGCGTAAATGGCGGCGTACATAAACCGGGTGGTAGGATTGGTGGTGGAGGAAAAGAAGGTGGCTTTCAGGGAATACTCTGACAGCTGCCGATTGATTTCTTCGAATCGGGCGGCGGCTTCTTCCTGGTGATTGAAAGCCTGCACCACTCTGAGTCCGCCCAGCATTTCATTGGTGAAACCTGTCAGTTCGCCCCGGGCTTCCGACTGCTTCTGAAACATGAGGAAGGATTTCCGGGCGACGAACTCGGCGATGACAAAGGACAGGGGGCTTAAAAGTACAACAACCAGAGTGATCCGGGGATTGATCTGCAGCATGAAAAGGATAGTGCCCAGGATGGTGGCGGCACCTGTAAACAGCTGGGTAAAACCCAGCAGAAGCCCGTCAGAAAACTGGTCGATATCTGTTACAATCCGGCTGAGCAGATCGCCAGTGGAGTGCCGGTCTACATAGGCCAGGGGGAGACAGTGGAGGTGGTTAAATGCCTGGACCCGCAGATCCCGTACAATGCGGTAGGTGATCTGGTTGTTGATGTGGTTCATGATCCACTGGGCTGCGGCAGTGACGGAGATGGAGACCAGGATGCCGGTGATAACGGCCAGCAGCCCGGTGAAGTCTACCTGCCCCGGACCGGCGATCATGTCCACGCCCTGTCCCGCCAGCACAGGGATATAGAGGGTCAGCCCTACAGTCAGCAGAGACAGCAGAAGGGAGAGGATGACCTGGGCAGTGTAAGGCCGGATATAGCGGATAATCCGCTTCATGGTGCGGATGCTGTCGCTTCTGGTGTCTGTGATGGCTGCGGATCGGGTTTCAGATATAGTTTCAGGCATGGGAAGCAGCCTCCTTTCCTGCGTTCTGAGACGCGTATATTTCCTGATAGATGGGACAGCCGCGGAGCAATTCCTCATGGGTTCCGTATCCCTCTGCCCGTCCGTTGTCCATCACCAGGATGTGATCAGCGTCCCGGATGGCGGATACCCGCTGAGAAATGATAAAGATGGTCATCTGACCGGTATGTTCCCGTATGGCTTTTCGCAGTCTGGCGTCTGTGGCGAAGTCCAGAGCGGAGGCACTGTCATCCAGTATCAGGATATCCGGCTGTCCGGTCAGGGCCCTGGCGATGGTGAGCCGCTGCTTCTGGCCGCCGGACAGGTTTCCGCCGCCCTGGCGGATCATCAGGTCCAGACCCTGTTGTTTGCTGTCTACGAATTCTCTGGCCTGGGCGATGTCCAGAGCCCGGTAAATTTCCTCATCGGCAGCGTTCTTTTTTCCCCACTGCATATTTTGCCGCAGGGAGCCTGAGAAAAGAACTGCCTTCTGGGGAACGATGCCGACTCGCTCCCGAATGGAGGAAGGGCGCAGTGACCGGACATCCTGGCCGAAGAGGCGGACAGAACCGGAGGTGCAGTCATAAAACCGGGGAATCAGATTGGCCAGGGTAGATTTTCCTGAGCCTGTGCCGCCGATGATGCCGATGGTTTCCCCGGCCATGGCGGTGAAGGTGATGTCACGGAGGGTTTCCTGACCGGAGCCGGCGTAGGCAAAACTTACATGTTCAAAGGAGACAGCAGGAACAGAGTGCGACGAAACTCCGTGATCTGCCGCAGATACAGATCGTCCTCTGTCAGGGATGGATGGGGATATATCAAAGACAGCATTGACTCTGGCCAGACTGGCCATGGCCCTTGACAAAAGGATAATCAGATTGGCCAGTTTTACCAGCTCGGTCAGGATCTGGGACATATAGTTGATCAGGGCGATCACCTGCCCCCGGGTCAGGCTGCCGCTGTCTGTCTGAAGGCCCCCGAACCAGAGGATGGCAATGATGCCCAGATTGATGATAACATAGGTAAGAGGGTTGAGCAGGGCAGAAATTTTTCCCACAAAAATCTGTTTCCGGTACAGGCTGTCTGTCTCCTGGCGGAAACGTCCCTTTTCCTTATTCTGCCTGGAGAAAGCCCGAACCACCCGGATGCCCAGGAGATTTTCCCGTGTGCTTAGGACTACCTGATCCATCTGCTTCTGTACTTTCTGATAGAGGGGCATACTGGCCAGAAGGACGCCGAATACCACAGCCAGCAGAACCGGAATCGTGACAGCGAAAGGAATGGCGGCCCGGGTATCTACTGTGAATGCCATTGCCATGGCGCCGAATACCACGAAAGGGGAACGGAGAAAAAGACGCAGGAACATGTTCAGACCATTCTGCACCTGATTGATATCACTGGTGAGCCGGTTAATCAGAGTGGATGTGCCGATGGCGTCGATCTCCTGATAGGAAAAGGAGAGGATATGGGTGAACAGGTCTTTGCGCATGGCCATGCTGACGGAGATGGCGGACTTGGCCGCAAAATACTGAGCCGCCAGGGCAAAGCCGAGGCCGATCACGCCCAGCAGGATGAGCAGGCCGCCCATATGCCACAGGAACAGAGGACTGTGCTGGCCGATGCCGATATCGATCATCCGAGCCACGACCAGCGGGACAAAGAGCTCGAAGGAGGCTTCCAGCATCTTAAAAAGGGGGGCCATAACCGTGATGAGTGGGTGAAGGCTTAAATAGTGAAGGAAACGTTTCATCTGATTGTCCTTTCTGTTATAATGTTATCATCACAAGGGAAATTTCCCGTAACGCGCGGCAAAATCAGGACGGCAAATTCCATCATAATGTGAATGATGGCGTTTGCTGCCAAAATAGAAAGAGGAAAAGCCTGTGAAATTCTATCAGCTGAAATATTTTCAGACAGTATGCCAGTATAATAACCTGACCAGGGCTGCCCAGACCCTTCATATCTCCCAGCCGGGTCTGACCCATGTGATTCATGAACTGGAAGAAGAATTTGGTCTGACTTTGTTTCTCAGACAGAACAAGGGACTGGTTCTGACGAAGGAGGGGGAACAGTTTCTGAATGAGGTTAATCTGCTGCTGGAGCAGACAGATTCCTTTGTCAGCCGGATGAAATTTTTAGGCCAGTCGGACCAGACGATTCGGTTTGGCCTTCCGCCGGCCAGCGCTACCCTGGTTTTTTCCCCGATGATGGAAGCGTTTCACCGCCGCCATCCCCAGATAAAAGTCAGTGTGGTGGAGCAGGGCAGTATGATGAACCATCAGAAGATTCTGGACGGAAAACTGGATCTTGCCCTCTTGTCCACAGATATGCCCATGTCTTCAGCCTTTGGCTATTACAAGATCGTCCGGACCAGGATCTGTCTTTATCTTGCAAAGGATCATCCTCTGTCCGGGGCAGAATCCCTGTCACTGGAGGAGATCAGAGACATTCCCCTGGTACTGCTTTCGGAGGATTCATTCTTAACCACCCATACGCTGAAAACCTGTGCCCGGTATAAAATTATGCCGAACATTATACTGACTACAAATCAGATCATGATTATCAGGCAGTTTGTGGAGAAAAATATCGCCGGAACTTTTTTGTTTCACAGGACGATTCCGGATGATGACGGGTACAGGGCCGTTCCTGTCCGGGAATTCGGTGAGGCATATATTTATCTGGTCTGGAATCAGTATAATCCGGTCAGCACCGCTGTGAAACAGTTTGTCAAAGTTGCTCAGACTGTGTATCCCTTTCCTATGGTCGATGATTATTGTAATGATAAAAAGGATAAAAGTCCAATATCAGGAAATTAGCCTGTGATAAATCGGATTTATGGCAGGATGGAGGCCGGAATTCCGGCACCCTCTTTACAAATCTTTTTTTCAGGCCTACAATCAAAAAGAAGAATGACAGAAAATCAGATTAATGTTACAATAAACAATAGGCGAATGACAATGAGCGCGGAGGGATTCTTTTGAAGAATTATCACAGAATACTGGGAGTCAGCGAGGATGCTGAGCCGGAGGAGTTCAAGGCGGCCTATCGCAGGCTGGCGAAAAAATATCATCCGGATGCCAATCCGGATGACCCGAACATTAAGAAAAAATTCCAGGAGATCTCAGAAGCCTATGAGGCGCTGCGGAAAGAGTGGAGCCGCTACGGCCATTTTCATAATACTTTCCATCAGGAGGAGCCCCGGCCGAAATGGGCCTTCCACCGGGAGATACGCATCCCGGTTTATCTGGAGATGGAGGAGACGCTGCGGGAAACGGAGCATCATGTACAGTATCTGATCCGCCTGTCCCGTGATCTGGGATATGAACTGCTGAAGTGTAAGGTGAAGATTCCGAAGGGAGCCTATCAGCACCGCACCTTTCCGCTGGATGAGGTAATCTGCGCGGGAGAGGGCAAAGAGCAGTATGAGAAAATGCGGGAAAATCTGGAGAACACAGATGTCATTGTGATTATTCTGCTGCGGGAAAAGCCCGGTTTCCAGATCAGAGGCTATCATTTATATACCGATATTTATCTGGATTATACAGATCTGGTGCTGGGGACAGATATTCAGATCCGAACCATTGAGGGGGATTATCCGTACACGATTAAACCGGGAACGCAGGCCGAGAGTACGATCAGTCTGAAAAACAAAGGGCTGATCCGGCCGTATAAAATCGGCGGAAGAGGGAATCAGTATGTAAAAATCCATGTGAAGATTCCGCGGGAACTGACGGCGCAGCAGAAAGAAGCGCTGGAGCGGTTCCGGGCGACACTGAGATGAAAATGCCCTGAAAAGGTTCTGCGTGCAGACTGAAAATTGACACAATAGAGAAAGATAGGAGTAAAGTAAATATGCCATCTGTATATGCACATAAACGTTTTGGAGAGCAGGTGCTGGACCAGCTTCCTGCTTCCGTGAAAAATCTGGCACAGCGGTACCGCACCCAGTATGATTTCGGGCTGCAGGGACCGGATTTTCTGTTTTTTTACCGGGTATGGCTGAAAAATAACCCGGTGCCTCAGCTGGGAGTGGAGATTCATCAGCATCCTGCTTCTGAGCTGTTTTATTCATTTCGGGAAATGCTGAAAAAAACAGGACGGCAGTCTATGGAGATGGCGTGTGCTATGGGAACGGTCTGCCATTTTATGCTGGACAGTTCCTGCCACTGGTATGTGAACCAGTATATAAAAGAAAGCGGTGTGGGACATAATGAGATAGAGACAGAATTTGAGCGGTATCTGATGGAGCTGGACGGTCTTGATCCGCTGAATTATCCGGTCTGGGACCTGATTCCTGCTGATCAGGATACAGCTCAGTGTCTGGCAAATCTCTATGATTTTGGCCTGATAGACCAGCCCACGGCTATGCTGTGCATGAAGGATATGAAGATGGTGAAGAAAAAGCTGCGGGCTGTTACGCCTGGAAAACAGAAGTTCCTGCGGAGTTTGATGAAGCTGTCAGGTCATTATGACGAGATTCAGGGCCATTTGATGGCGATTGATCCCAATCCTTTATGCGATGTGTCCAATCAGAAGCTGCTGGAACTGTCAGACGGAGCTGTGAAAGAGACGGCAGATCTGATTGCGGAATTTTACGATGCGGTTAATGCGGACACGCCGCTGAATGAGCGGTTTAACCGGAATTTTGAATAAAATCAATACCCATATAAAACCGGAGGGAATTATGGAAAAGCAGAAACTGACAAAACTGGAACTGTCATGGATATTGTATGATGTGGGAAATTCCGCTTTTATCCTGCTGGTATCTACTCTGTTCCCCATTTATTTTGACACACTGGCAGAGGCGGGAGGTTTGTCTGAGGTTCAGTACCTGGCTTACTGGGGATATGCGGCTTCCGCTGTCACGCTGATTGTGGCTCTGATCGGCCCTGTATTTGGTACAATCGCAGACACGAAAGGTTATAAGAAACCTATTTTTACTGTCAGCATGCTGGTAGGTGTAATAGGCTGCGCTGTTTTGGCGGTTCCCCGCTCCTGGATGGCTTTTCTGCTGGTATTTATTATTGCGAAGATCGGATATTCTTCCAGTCTGGTGTTTTATGACTCTATGCTGTCCGATGTGACGACTCATGACCGCATGGACGGTGTGTCATCGCATGGATATGCCTGGGGCTACATTGGCAGCTGTGTGCCTTTTGTGCTCAGTCTGGTACTGGTGCTGGGCGGCGGTTCTTTCGGCCTTTCTGCTTCTGCGGCCATGGCGGCGGCATTTATTCTGAACGCGGCCTGGTGGCTGCTGTGTACGGTGCCTCTGCTGCGGAATTTCCGTCAGCTTCATGGTGTACGCCGGCAGGCGCATCCGGTGCGGGCCAGTTTCGCCCGCCTGAGGCATGTGATAAAAGATATGAAAAAAGATAAAAAGGCGTTTATGTTTCTTTTGGCCTTTTTCTTCTATATAGATGGTGTTTATACGATTATTGATATGGCGACGGCCTATGGCGAAGCTCTGGGACTGGACAGCACAGGGCTGCTGCTGGCGCTGCTGCTGACTCAGGTTGTGGCGTTTCCCTTTGCCTTGATTTTCGGGCGCCTGGCGAAGAAATATGAAAATGCCCGGTTAATCCGCGTATGTATTCTGGCTTATACGGCCATTGCTCTGTTTGCGATCCAGATGGATAAGCAGTGGGAATTCTGGCTGCTGGCTGTCTGTGTGGGCATGTTTCAGGGCGGCATTCAGGCACTGTCCCGGTCTTATTTTGCGAAGATTATTCCGGCTCAGAAAGCAGGAGAGTATTTCGGCATCTTTGATATCTGCGGGAAAGGCGCTTCCTTCATGGGAACCGCGCTGGTAGGTATGTTTGCTCAGATCACCGGAAGTCCCAATGCCGGAGTGGCGGTGCTGGCTGTGATGTTTCTGATCGGCTATGTGCTCTTCGGCAGAGCGCAGCAAATCCGGGAAAGTGAAGCCTGATACGTGTTCAGGCATGTGATACAAATGAAAAAAGAAAGGACCTGGCCTATGAAAACAACATTGAAACGGGGAGCGGGTCTGCTGCTCCCTATTTACGCCCTTCCTTCTCCCTACGGCATTGGGACGCTGGGAAAGTGCGCTTATGAATTTATTGATTTTCTGAAAGGAGCAGATCAGAAATACTGGCAGGTGCTTCCTGCCGGTCCCACTACATATGGGGACAGCCCGTATCAGTCTTACTCAGCTTTTGCAGGCAATCCGTATTTTATTGATCTGGATCTGCTGGCAGAGGAAGGTCTGGTAACAAAGGCAGAAATCGAGTCGTTTTCATGGGGAGATCATCCTTCCTATGTATCTTACGGCCTCCTGTTTGAGAACCGGCCTGAGATTCTGAAGAAAGCTTTTGCCAGAAGCTGTCATCAGCAGACAGAGGAATTTCGGACATTTTGTGAGGAAAATCAGTTCTGGCTGGAAGGATATGCTCTGTACATGGCCTGCAAGGAGCATTTTCAGTATAAGCCCTGGTATGAATGGGAGGACGGCCTGAAGTTCAGGAAGCCGGAAGCGCTGGCACTGTATCAGGAACTGCTCCGGGATCGGATTGACTATTATAAGTTCTGTCAGTTCCAGTTTTTCCGTCAATGGAAAAAGGTCAGAAGTTATGCCAATGAAAATCAGATCGAGTTGATTGGCGATATTCCTATTTATGTAGCTTATGACAGTGCTGATGTGTGGCAGTATCCGGAATACTTTCAGCTGGATGAGAATCTGACTCCGAAGAAAGTGGCGGGGGTCCCTCCCGATGCTTTCTCTGATGACGGTCAGCTGTGGGGAAATCCATTGTATGACTGGGAATATATGGAGGATACCGATTTCTGGTGGTGGCGTCAGCGGATGAAGGCGTCCGCAAAGTTATATGATGCGTTGCGGATTGACCATTTTATCGGCGTGGTGCGTTATTATACCATTCCTTATCCCGCGTCCAATGCCCGGGAGGGCCAGTGGGTATGGGGTCCGGGCGGAAAATTGATACGGGCGCTGAAGGAAGAAGCAGGTGACACAAAGATTATCGCTGAGGACCTGGGAGTTGTGATTCCTGAGGTGACGGAACTGATGGAGCAGGAGGGCCTGCCCGGCATGAAAATTATTGAATTTGCTTTCGGCGGAGACAACACCAATCCCCATCTGCCCCACAATTACACGCCGAACTCTATCGTGTACGGCGGGACCCATGACAACGAAACGCTGGCCGGACATTTCCTGGGAAAGAGCGGCTGGGAAATTGAATATGCCATGGAGTATATGGGGATTAAAGATCCGGAAAGGCTCATAGACCGGATTTTCCGCACCGCTTACCAGAGCGTGGCCAGCGTGGCGATCTTCCAGGTACAGGATGTACTGGGTCTGGGTAATGAGGCGCGGACCAATGAGCCCTCCACCTTCGGAGATAACTGGAAGTGGCGCTTGTATCCCGGTCAGCTGACTTATCAGGAGCAGGGTTATCTGAAGCGGCTGGTCTGGGTATTCAGAAGATAGGACAGGCAGGTGACAGAATGGAGCAGTTGTTTTTAAAAGCGATGGGGAAAATTAATCTGGGGCTGGATGTGATCAGGAAGAGAGAAGACGGCTACCATGAAGTCAGAATGATTATGCAGACGGTCAATGTCTATGACCGGATTCAGATCAGAAAATCCGGAGAGCCGGGCATTCGTCTGACTACGAACCTTTATTTTCTCCCTGTCAATGAGAATAATCTGGTATATAAAGCGGCAAAACTGTTAATGGATGAATTCGGCATAGCAGAGGGAGTGGATATCGATCTGCAGAAATATATCCCGGTCGCGGCAGGAATGGCGGGGGGCAGCGCTGATGCTGCCGCGGTGCTGTATGGTGTCAATAAAATGTTTCATCTTGGTCTGAGCAAAAAAGAACTGATGAAACGGGGCGTCACCATCGGCGCCGATGTGCCCTACTGTCTGATGCGGGGAACGGCACTTTCTGAGGGTATCGGAGAGATTCTTACCAGACTGCCGGCAGCCCCGCCCTGCCATGTGATTATTGCCAAGCCGGGTATCAGCGTGTCTACGAAATTTGTGTACAGCCATCTGCGGCTGGATGAGATTCAGGAACACCCGGATATCGACGGCATGGTGCAGGCAATCCGGGAGGGGAGTTATGAGGGAGTGGTATCCAGACTGGGGAATGTGCTGGAGACTGTAACCGGACAGCATTATCCGGTGATTGGAGAGATCGAGCGGCTCCTGAAGGAACATGGGGCAGACGGCGCTCTGATGAGCGGCAGCGGCCCTACGGTTTTTGGATTATTCCAGGATGAAAAAAAGGCCAGGGCTGCTCAGAAAGTACTGGAGAAAAGCGGGCTGGCGAAGCAGCTCTATCTGACGAGGCTGTTTTCACCGTCATAGGGAGGTATATGTTTATGGAGGAAATCAAATTAGTATCAGACGAGTATCTTCCGCTGAGAGATGTGGTGTTCCGAACCTTACGGGAAGCGATTTTAAAAGGGAAAATAAAACCGGGAGAACGATTGATGGAAATTCAGCTGGCGAAAAAGCTGGGAGTGAGCCGTACGCCGGTTCGTGAGGCCATCCGGATGCTGGAACTGGAAGGACTGGTCACGATGGTTCCCCGTAAAGGGGCTGCCGTAGCGGCGATCTCAGAGAAAACCCTGCGGGATGTGCTGGAGGTGCGCCGGGCTCTGGAGGAGCTGAGCGTGATGCTGGCCTGCGAGCGGATGACCTGGGAGCAGTTCGAAGAACTGCGGGCGGCCAATACCAGATTCGCCAGGGCGGCTGAGGGTGAAGATATAACTCTCATCGCCAAAACCGATGAGGATTTTCATGACATTATTTATCAGTCCACAGGCAATGACAAGCTGATCCTGCTGCTGAACCAGCTCCGGGAACAGATGTATCGTTACCGTGTGGAACATATCAAGATGAAGGAACGGCGCAGTATCCTGATCAAAGAGCATCAGGAGATTATTGACGCTCTTCGGGAGCGGAACGCTGACATAGCAGTGGCGGTAATGCGCAAACATATTAACAATCAGGAGATTCAGGTAACCAAAAAACTGAAGGAGAAGGAGTAGATATGACGTTTAAAGAACGGTATCTGGCAGGCGAGATACCTTTTGAAGAAATCGAGGATTACATCGAGCAGTGGAATTTCAGCGATGATCTGCGCACCCTCCGGGAATTCCTGGGACTGAACGCCGAGGAAGAGGATGTCTGGATCGAGGAAAGCGATGAGGCGCTGAAAGAAATGCTGGATCAGCAGAAAAAAGGAAAAGAATAAAACCGGAAGCGGAGGGAGAGCCGCAGCCGGATCAGGAGGTGAGCCGCCCGGGAGGGCGGCTCGAATGCATTTCATCAGGCATCGGCTCTTGATGTCGTTCGGGCTGTGTGAACCCCTGAAAACATATACCTTCGGCACAATATTGGCAGAGAAAGGGGATTAACTGGCACACACAGATCTTCCGGTTCATGAGATAATTGTATTGTCCCATGATTCATGTTAAAATAAGTGAAAGGAAGATATGTATGAGACATAAGCTACATCATGAGAAGCCGCGGGAACGAAAAAGGACACCCGGTACTCCTCGGACCAGGCGTGACCATAAGGACCGGCTTTTCTGATTAAACACAAGGCGGAGGTGACAGCGATGATTTTAACTGAATACAATGAAAAGCTGCGGGAGAAAACCCTGCGGGAAGAGGGCTGGGAAGACGGTCTGGCCCAGGGATTGAAGCAAGGCCTGGCTCAGGGATTAGAACAGGGACGCAGTGCCATGGCGGACGCCATCCGTAAAGTCATGGCAGACATGAATCTGTCCGCTGACCAGGCTATGGAGCTTCTGGGAATCACGGAAGAAGACAGAGAGCAATATCGGAGCCTGCTGTAAAAAAGCGTATATTTTCATTTGGTGGCTTGCCCACATCCGAACGGACCAGTCAATCGCACAACAGCTCCGGGAATTGCCGGTCAGCGGTTCCCGGAGCCGTTGTGCGATTGACTGGTCCTGTTAGCTGGATGGTCAGCCTATGGAGCTGAGATATACTTGCAGGAAAATCAAAGTGCCCCACAGGAGAATGATAAACTTCTTCTTTTTTTCATCCTTAGCCATAGGTATAAGCAGTATCCGTATCAGCATCAGTTCGGCGACCAGGTGGGCAAATTGCTGAAGAAGCGTTCCGTAACGATATGAATCCAATACTTCCGGAGGAAGGTATGTAATAACCGCAGGTGTGATGGCAGACCCGACGCAGTTCAGGATAAGAATACTCAGCAGACTTTTTATGTAAGTGATCCAAACGCTGGTTGGCTATATGTCTGTGAATTTTATTTACCTTGCAAAGCTGCTTCATAT
>CAJFOT010000023.1 GCA_904397815.1 Candidatus Paralachnospira sangeri | reverse complement strand
TGTGGAGATAGTAGGTAAGTGCCCAGTGGGTATACGAGGTCGATGAAGCAGGAAGCCCATTGGCTTTAGACAATGGGTAGTTCACTGATGTATTGTGGGCGATGAATACCCGCTTCCAGGGAGATGCAGATATTATCACCATCCCCGGCGTGCGCTGCCATCCTCTTGATCCGTCCAACGATCCGACCTGCTCGCCGGGTATTCGGGATCACGGCATAGCCTGCAAGACGATTTTTGACTGTACAGTACCGTATGATCAGAAAGAGCGGTTCCGCAGAGCCCGGTTTATGGAACTGGATCCGTCTAAATGGACGGACAGCGTTTGACGGCGGAGGTACGATGGAAAAGAAAACCATTATCGTAGGAGCTACCGGAGCCAGCGGGATGCCAGTTCTGGAACAGTGCCTGAGACTGATTCGTTCTGCGGCGGATTATCAGTCCTGCCTGATTATGAGCCGGAACGGCATGCTGACACTGGAACAGGAATCCGCCTGCAGCAGAGGAGAAATAGAGGCGCTGGCAGATCAGATATGTTCTCCGGATGATATTGGAGCAGGGCCGGCCAGCGGTACATGGAAAGCTGCCGGAATGCTGATTGTGCCATGCAGTATGAAAACGGCGGCAGGCATTGTCAGCGGATATACCGATAATCTGATTCTGCGTGCTGCAGATGTGACGATTAAGGAACAGCGTCCGCTGGTGCTGGCAGTCAGAGAAACGCCGCTGAGTCCGATACATCTGCGAAACCTGTATCAGCTGTCTGTGATCCCTGGCGTGCGGATTATCCCGCCGATGCTGACATTTTATCACAGACCGGAGTCAATCAGCGACATGGTGTATCATATAGCGGCAAAACTTTTGGAACCCTTTGGCGTAGAGGCAGAAGGGTATCGGAGATGGAAGGGAACCGGGCATGAAGGAATATGTGATTGAAAAACAGCTTTCCTGCGGGAAAATGACAGTGCGAATGAGAAGAATCGGGACCGACTGCCACGTCATCCTGGAGGGAGGGGAACGGCCCCATATCGGATGCGCTGTGCTGGCGGTGCCCAGACCCTCTCTGAGCGGTGGAGAGCAGATCAGCAGTACAGCATCTGTTTTGAATGTAACAGGCCATAAGGATGAATTTTTATGCCGGCGTCTGGCGGAACAGGTGGCAGCCGGCCAGGGGAGACTGACGGTTTGTGTGGGAGGTTTTCACACGGATCATATCACAAAGGAGCAAATCCGGGAAGTGACAGAAGCGGCAGATCAGGCGGCAGCAGAACTGTCGGAAATGGACTGGTCATCTTTGCGATAATCTGTTAAAATAGACAGTATGAAAACATTAAATCAAGATATCAAAAACAGAACCTTTAAGCCTGTATATCTGCTGTTCGGAGAAGAGGCATTTTTAGTGAAAAGTTATAAAAACCGTCTGCGGGAAGCGATTATCGGTGATGACACGATGAATCTGGGGATATTCACCGGAAAAGACACGGATGTTGACCAACTCATTTCTCTGGCAGATACCCTGCCTTTTTTCTCAGAACGGCGCCTGATTATTGTGGAAGACAGCGGTCTGTTTAAACGGGACGCAGGGGCGCTGCCGGACTATCTGAGCCAGATGCCTCCGACAACCTGTATCATTTTCGCAGAATCCGAGGTGGATAAGCGGAGCCGGATGTATAAAAAGGTAAAAGATCTGGGATATCCGGCAGAATTCAAGACGCAGACAGAGCGGGAACTGAAAAAATGGGTACTTCAGCTGCTGTCCCGGGAAGACATCCGACTGACAGAACCAGTGATGGATTACTTTCTCTCTGCCGCGGGCACTGACATGAACCGGATCCGCACTGAACTGGATAAACTGATTTCCTATCTGGGTGACAGGAAGGTGCTCACCCAAGAGGACATCGATGCAGTGTGCGCGCCTCAGATTGAAGGGAAAATCTTCGACATGACAGCGGCGCTGGCCGCCAGGGACCGGAGGAAAGCGATGGCTCTGTACTTTGACCTGAAAACATTGCGGGAACCGCCTATGCGGATTCTCTTCCTGATTTCCCGTCAGTACCATCAGCTGCTCCAGGCCAGGCAGCTGTCCCTGGAGGGAATGGGACGGGAGGAAGTCAGCAGCCGGCTGAAAGTTCCTGTTTTTGCAGCCGGCAGACTTCTCTCCCAGGCATCCAGATACCAGGAGAACGAGCTTGAGCGGGCGGCAGAAGCATGTGCAGAGGCTGATTATAGCGTAAAGACAGGCAAAATGTCAGATATAATGGCTTTGGAAATGCTGATTGTGCAGCTGCAGGAACAGTGAATTTTGATTCATTTTTCATGCAATAGAAAATTTCTTGACAATTTAATGGAAATTAGTGTATACTTTATAAAAAGGTATGAGCAAGGGCGCTTTGTACAGATTTTTTTACAGAGCGTTCTATTTTTTTACATGATGCTGAGAGAGGTGTGGAGTTTATGATTAAAATGGTGAATGTGAATAAATATTTCGGAGATCTGCATGTCCTGAAGGACGTGAATCTGGAGGTTACAGACGGTGAGAAGCTGGTAATTATCGGCCCGTCAGGCTCCGGCAAATCTACCACAGTGCGCTGTATGAATTTCCTCGAGGAGCCTACCAATGGACATGTTTACATAGATGGAGTAGAACTGACATCCAGGAATAAGACGAAAGTAGTACGGGAAAACATTTCTATGGTATTTCAGCAATTTAATCTTTATCCCCATATGACAGTGCTGAAGAATCTGACGCTGGCGCCAACCAAGCTTCATCATAAATCGAAAAAAGAAGCAGAAGAACTGGCATACCATTATCTTGATGTGGTAGGCCTTACGGATAAGGCGCATGTGTATCCGACGACTCTCTCCGGAGGGCAGCAGCAGCGTATCGCCATTGCCAGGGCGCTGTGTGCCCAGACGAAAATTATTTTGTTTGATGAGCCTACATCGGCTCTGGATCCGGAGACGATTCAGGAAGTGCTGAATGTCATGATCAAACTGGCGAAAGAAAACATTACCATGGTTGTAGTTACCCATGAGATGGGATTTGCCAGACAGGTAGCCGACCGGGTGGTGTTTATGGCAGACGGGCAGATCATTGAAGAGGGGACACCGGAGCATTTCTTTACTAATCCGCAGAATGACAGAGTGAAACAGTTCCTTGGGAAAATACTTCGATAAAAAAGCCGAAACAAAATTGTTTATTTGGCAGCAAGGGGCGCCAAATCGGCGCTTCTTCTGATAATATATTTCATTAAAGGAGGAAATGTATATGAAAAAATGGAAAAAGCTTGCAGCCTTCGGCCTGGCCGCCGCACTGTCCCTGAGTATTCTGGCCGGATGCTCCGGCGGATCTGATGAGACTACTGCCGCGGCAGAGACAACAGCAGCTTCAGAAGAAACAGCTGCTGCCGCTGAGGATACAACAGCTGCTGAGGGAGCTCAGACAGCAGATGGCGAGTGGCCTGCTGATGTACAGGCGATTATAGACCGGGGCGTGCTGCGGGTTGGTGTGAAAAACGCGGTAGTTGGCTTTGGCTATCAGGATGCCCTGACCGGAGAATATTCTGGTATGGAAATTGACCTGGCTAAAATGATTGCAGATTATCTGGGCGTAGATGTGGAATACACCACTGTAACTGCCGCAACCCGGGGTGAGCTGCTGGATTCCGGCGACATTGACTGTGTTCTGGCTACCTTCACCATCACGGATGAGAGAAAAGAAACCTGGGATTTTACGACTCCTTATTATA
This sequence comes from Candidatus Paralachnospira sangeri, assembly GCA_904397815.1. Lineage (GTDB taxonomy): Bacteria > Bacillota > Clostridia > Lachnospirales > Lachnospiraceae > Paralachnospira_A > Paralachnospira_A sangeri. The sequence continues at coordinate 36,455 of CAJFOT010000023.1, read as the reverse complement.
CAGACTATGTAACAGTGCTGGTTGAAGAATCCTCAGGCATTACAACACTGGCAGATCTGGTAGGAAAAGTAGTCGGCGTTTCTTCCGGTTCTACGTCTGCTAAGTCTGTTGTGGAAGCGATGATCGAGGAAGGCGTGATCTCCGGAGATAATTACAACGCGGAAACGTTTGATCCCGCTACCTGGACAGAGGGGGTCAGCTTCCAGCAGTATGACGATTATCCCACGATTTCCACAGCTTTGAGCGCTGGAGAAGTAGACGCGTTCAGTGTAGACAAGTCAATCCTGGCTATTTACAATACAGAGGGCAGAACTTATATTGAAGAACAGTTTGCGCCTCAGGAATATGGTGTTACAACAACAAAGGGTTCCGGTCTGTCAGATGTATGTGAGGAACTGATTACCGGATGGCTGGAAGACGGAACCATTGACGGCCTGATTGCGGAATATAATCTGCAGTGACAGCCTGCCGGGGCAGAGGATTCCCGGATGACGGGATCTTTTAATGCCACAGCGATGGGAAAGCCTGCCGCGCGCAGGCTTCCTTGCCGCACCGGCGGGACATAAACGCGGAAGAGGAGGGTGTACATGTCTGGATTATTTGACGCGTCTGCATGGGCGAAGGTATGGACTTACCGGGGAACGTTTTTATTGGGGTTGTCGAATACAGCTAAGACAGCGCTGTTTGGCCTGCTGTTGTCATTCGTGCTTGGCGTGATTTTCGGCCTGATGGCTACCAGCGGAAAAAAGGTACTGCGGGCGGTCAGCCGGGTCTATGTGGAGGTTATACAGAATACGCCTCTTTTGCTGCAGCTTTGTTTTTTGTATTATGCCCTTGCCTTTTCAGGCAACAGTCTGGGCATTCTGACGACCGGTATCATTTCTCTGGGAATTTATCACGGGGCTTATATGTCTGAGGTGATCCGGGCCGGCATTCAGTCTATTCCGAAGGGACAGTTTGAAGCCGCCCATTCACAGGGCTTTGGGTATGGAATGATGATGTATTATATCATTTTGCCCCAGAGCATTAAAATTATTTTGCCGCCTATGGTAAATCAGGTAGTAAACCTGATTAAAAATACGTCGTGTCTGTATATTGTCGGCGGTGCCGATCTGATTTCGCTGACATACAGTTTTGTTACCGGCGCGACTACCGGAGGAGCATATGCCCCGGCATATATTGTAAGCGGACTGCTGTTCTTTATCGTCTGCTTTCCTCTGTCTACGCTGGCCAGCATGTGGGAAAATTCTCTGAAACGAAGGGAACGGGCCACAGTAACTGCTGCCCAGACGGCTGAAAGCGAGGTGGAGATATGAATACATGGGAAGCCAGTTTCAGTATGTTGAAAAATCCGGCTCTGATTCAGTATTTTATGAAGGGCGTGGCATTTACCCTGGTAATATCAGTGGTAACAGTTGTGATCGGCCTGGTCTGGGGTTCTGTTCTGGCTATGGTTCGAAATTATTGCACCAGCAGGAAAACAAGGATTTTTAAATGGCTTGCTGTGGCATATATTGAAATATTCAGAAATACGCCGCTGCTGCTCTGGATTTTTATCTGTCTGGTCTTCTGTCCTTCACCGGGATTCCTGGAGCATCAGATGTTCGGTCTGACAGTTGTAGAAGTAAGGCTTCTGTTTAAGGCGGCAGTGGCACTGATCCTGTTCACTTCTTCCGTTATTGCGGAAATTGTAAGAGGCGGTCTGAATTCTGTCAGTCATGGTCAGTTCGAGGCCGGTCACTCCCAGGGATTCCATACGGTGCAGATTATGATTTACATCGTTCTTCCCCAGGCGTACCGGAACATTATTCCTACACTGCTGAGCCAGGTTATTACGACGATTAAAGACTCATCCTACCTGGCAAATGTAGCGACCATTGAGCTGATGGCCAGAACAAGGCAGATTCTCAGTTCCGCTTATGCGTATAATGGTACCGGTACAGTAAATGTATCAGACGTATTTGTACTTTTTGGTCTGGCATGCGCAATTTATTTTGTGATTAACTTCACTCTTTCCTGCGTTGTTCGCTATATGCAGAAGAGAAAGAAAAAACAGCCTGCAGCCGCCAGAGTACAGTAAGGGGAGGAAAAATCATTGGAACGATATGTGGTGACAATATCCAGACAGTTTGCCAGTATGGGCCGTACAATTGCCCAGAAAATGGCGTCAGAGCTGGGCATCCAGTTTTATGACAGGGACATTGTGGAATATACAGCAAAACGTATGGGGCTGCCCATACCGGAGATCAGTGATGTAGAAGAAACCGGAGGGAACCTGTTTTCAAACAGAAGATATCCGCTGGGGATCGGCATGGTCAGCATGCATCAGGAAGTGTTCCAGGTGCAGTCCAATATTATCAGAGATCTGGCGGAAAAAGAATCATGTATTATCGTCGGCAGATGTGCAGACAGCATTCTGAGGGATTTTCCCAGATGTCTGAATATTTATGTATATGCGCCTTACGAACAGCGGCTGCGCAACTGCGTAGAACTGCTGGGGATGGATGAGAAAACAGGAGCCCGGATGATCCGGGAGGTAGACAAAGCAAGAGAGGTATACCGTCTGCGCTATTGCGATGGTGTAAAATCGGTGCTGGATCACAGAGATCTGATGATTGACAGCAGCCGGTTCGGGCCGGAGATGACAGCCAGTATTCTGGCGGATGTGGTTCGGAAAGTATTTGAATAAAAATGAAATAAAAAAGAACCTGCTCACACCTAGCGGGTTCTTTTTTATTTGGGTTAATGATCATTTATGATTTATTTATGCCATACCGTTGACAGCTTTTGTTAAACGGGAAACCTTTCTGGCAACGTTGTTCTTGTGATAAACGCCTTTGGTTTCTGCCTTTGCGATTGTGGAAATAGCAGCTGTCAGTTCTGTCTGTGCAGCAGCCTTATCACCGGCAGCAACAGCAGCTTCTACTTTTTTCATCGCGGTTTTAACGCCAGATCTGATCGCTTTATTTCTAGCAGCTCTTGTCTCGCTTACTAAAATTCTTTTCTTAGCAGATTTGATGTTAGCCAATCTGTACACCTCCAATTATTTTATAATCGTAGTATTGGTTTGCATTAAAGCTGAAAGCCGGACACGGACGGACATTTCTAATGTAAACATACTTAAATATTGTAGCGGATGATTTCCGGTCTGTCAATACATAATCCGGGAGAAAAAGCAAAAAATATTAAAAAAATATGCCAGGAGGATTTATGGACAGACGGAAAATCAGGACAGATTTGGCGCTGGAGGCGCGGGAGAGTATTCAGACAGACGCGGCAGAGATGAGAGGGGTGGAGATGGATTCCTATGAGGAGGGGACGGATGCCTGCATTACCAGAGTTCGGATCCTGGACAGTGAGGGAGCCCGGATGATGGGGAAACCGGTGGGAACATATCTGACGCTGGAATCTTTTAAGATGTCCCAGGAGGACGAGGATTATCACAGGGATGTCTCTGAAATTTTTGCGGAAAAGCTGGAGGAGCTGCTGCCGGCCCGCTGGAACAGCCTGCTGGTGGTGGGGCTGGGCAATCATTCTGTGACCTCAGATTCCCTGGGCCCCAGGGTGCTGGATAATCTGTGGATTACCCGGCATCTGGAGAGGAAAGGCAGGATGATCAGCGGGATTGTGCCGGGGGTGATGGCTCAGACCGGCATGGAAAGCGCGGAAATCGTAAAGGGAATCGTACAGGAAACCAGGCCGGAGGCGGTGGTGGTGATTGACGCGCTGGCGGCCCGCAGCGTTCACCGTCTGGGCACGACGATCCAGCTCAGCGATACCGGGATACAGCCCGGCTCAGGGGTGGGCAATCACCGGAATAAACTGAGCCGGGAAACCCTGGGCGTGCCGGTGATCGCTGTGGGTGTACCTACGGTGGTGAGCGCTGCGGCTATTGTATACGACACGATGGACGCCCTGACAGAGGTGCTGGAGGGAAATGAGAGCACCCGGGGCCTTTCGGAGACTATCCGGAATATGAATACGCAGGAGCAGTATCAGCTGATTCAGGAACTGCTGACGCCCCGTCTGGGATCGATGTTTGTCACGCCGAAGGATATTGATGCTGTGGTAAAGCGGCTGAGTTTTACCATATCTGAGGGAATGAATATGGCATTTCACGCATAGATTCTTTTAGGTGCAAAAAACAGGCATGCCAGAACGATGTGGAAAAAAGGATGTGGCGTCGATATGGGGAAAAGGGCCACAGAATGGCTGTGCTGCGTCATACTTTGCTTTTGTATGGTGGTAAACGCAGACACAGCCATGATGGTTCAGTATCCGGAAGTTTCATATGTATTAGGAAAGAACCGGGATGGTGAAGGGATTGGAGAGGTGGCAGATCAGCTGATGTCCTTCCAGTCTCCTTTGTTTTCTTATGTGAAGGACAGGAAGGAGCAGCAGGCGGCTGAAGGGGAAGATCCTGCATATGACCGGATAAGGGCGGATATGGATCAGCAGCCCTATGCTGCGGAAGATTATGAAGAACTTCAGGAGGGCCATCAGGGAGAAACATCGGAATATCAGGAATATGCCTCGTCACGGGAGGAAACTTCCGCAGTTCAGGCAGAGACGCAGGAAGAAACTGTTCCGGAAACGGAACCCCAGACGGAAGCCCAGGAAGCGGCCGCGCCTCAAATCGCTTATTCCATGGAACAGCTTCAGGATTATCAGTTTCTGGTTGATAACATGTACTTTATTCATCCCAGCACCTCTGCAGGACCAGACCTTCTGGATGCCGCTTCCATGCTGGCTTATGATGCCAGAATGACAACCTCTTCCGATCAGCCCCAGATTTTAATCTATCATACCCATGCCAGCGAATATTTTGCTGACTCAGATGAATCAGATCCCAATACGCTGATCGTGGGGGTAGGCAATGTTCTGGCAGATATTCTCCGGGATCGTTATGGCTTCAATGTCATTCACGATACCACCCTTTTCCCCTATCAGCAGGCTTATTCCCAGGGTCTGCAGAAAATTACAGAAATTCTGGAACAGTATCCCTCGATTGAAGTGGTGATTGATCTCCACCGGGATGCGGCTGCCGGCCAGCATTTGGTAACAGAGGTAAACGGGAAACAGACGGCCCAGATTATGTTTTTTAACGGAATCTCCCGGTCTACGGAAGGGCCGATCGATTATCTGGAAAATCCCTATCTGTCGGAAAATCTGGCTTTCAGCTTCCAGCTGAAAACCATGGCAGATACCCTCTACCCCGGCCTGGCCAGGAAGAATTATCTGAAGAGCTACCGGTACAACTTACATATGCGGCCCAAATCAGTGCTGATTGAAGTGGGGGCAGAGACCAATACCTTCGAGGAGGAGGTCAATGCCATGGAACCGCTGGCAGAGATTCTGGCCAGCGTCCTGCTGGGAGAATAAAAGCCATTCTGTTGATTAAAACTCTGATTTGTGATATAATTCCAGGCAGTGCCCAGTGCGTCTGAGGCCGTGTGACGCTGTGATTTGCGGGAGAAGGCGCGTGGGTCTGCTGTGTGAAATATGAGCGAGGAGGAATGTTATGTCTGCTGTAGATCAGAGTAAAATCAGAAATTTTTGTATTATTGCCCATATCGATCATGGAAAGTCAACTCTTGCAGACCGCATCATCGAGATGACCGGCCTTCTGACCAGCCGGGAGATGCAGGATCAGGTTTTAGATAATATGGATCTGGAGAGAGAACGGGGGATCACCATCAAATCCCAGGCAGTCCGGACTGTTTACCGGGCAAAGGATGGAGAGGAATATATCTTTAATCTGATTGATACGCCCGGGCATGTGGACTTTAACTATGAAGTGTCCCGCAGCCTGGCCGCCTGCGACGGCGCCATTCTGGTGGTGGACGCGGCCCAGGGGATCGAGGCTCAGACACTGGCCAATGTATATCTGGCCCTGGACCATGATCTGGATGTTTTTCCTGTTATCAATAAGATTGACCTGCCCAGCGCGGATCCGGACAGGGTGGCGGATGAGATCGAGGATGTGATCGGGATTGAGGCCCAGGACGCCCCCCGGATTTCGGCTAAGACCGGCCTGAACGTGGATCAGGTGCTGGAGGCGATCGTGGAAAAGATCCCTGCGCCCCAGGGCGACCCGGAAGCGCCGCTGAAGGCATTGATCTTTGACTCCCTCTATGATTCCTACCGGGGCGTAATCGTGTTCTGCCGGATCAAGGAAGGCAGGGTGAAGAAGGGGGACCCCATTCTGATGATGGCTACCGGCGCCTCCTTTGAGGTGGTAGAGGTGGGCTATTTCGGCGCCGGGCAGTTTATTCCATGCGATGAGCTGAGCGCCGGCATGGTGGGATATATCACTGCCAGCATTAAAAATGTAAAGGATACCCGGGTGGGCGATACCATTACCGGCAGGGACAGGCCCTGTGCGGAACCGCTGCCGGGATATAAAAAAGTGACGCCGATGGTATACTGCGGCATGTATCCCGCTGACGGGGCGAAATATAATGATCTGCGGGATGCTCTGGAAAAACTGCAGCTGAATGACGCGGCTCTCCAGTTCGAGCCGGAGACATCCATAGCTCTGGGGTTTGGATTCCGCTGCGGCTTTCTGGGACTGCTGCATCTGGAAATTATTCAGGAACGGCTGGAACGGGAATATAATCTGGATTTGGTTACCACCGCTCCGGGCGTTATCTACAGAGTGCATAAAACCAACGGAGAGATGATCGAGCTGACCAATCCCTCTAACCTGCCGGATCCCTCAGAGATTGAATATATGGAGGAGCCTATTGTAAAGGCAGAAATTATGGTTACCACAGAGTTTATCGGCGCGATTATGACTCTGTGCCAGGAACGGCGGGGGGTATATGTCAGCACTGAATATCTGGAAGATACCAGGGCTGTGCTGAAGTATGACCTGCCGCTGAATGAGATTATTTACGACTTTTTTGATGCCCTGAAGTCCCGGTCCAGAGGATATGCCTCCTTTGATTATGAAATCAAGGGATACGAGCAGTCGGATCTGGTAAAACTGGATATTCTGATTAACAAGGAAGAAGTGGATGCCCTTTCCTTTATCGTACACAGTTCGACTGCATATGAGAGGGGCAGAAAAATGTGTGAGAAACTGAAAGAAGAAATTCCCCGCCATCTCTTCGAGATTCCCATTCAGGCAGCCATCGGCAGCAAGATCATTGCAAGAGAAACCGTAAAGGCCATGCGTAAGGACGTGCTGGCCAAGTGCTACGGAGGCGATATCACCCGGAAGCGGAAGCTGCTGGAAAAGCAGAAGGAAGGAAAGAAGCGGATGCGCCAGATCGGCAATGTGGAAATTCCCCAGAAAGCCTTTATGAGCGTGCTGAAGCTGGATGACAAATAAAATTACCGAACAAGACAGGCAGCGGAAGAAGGTCGCCGGATTTTCTCCGCTGCCTGTTGTTATCATACAATTCCGGCCGCCCGGCGGCTGCATTTTCGCTGGAAATATACATGTGCCCGTCAGGGCAGCAAAAAAATGGAGGCATGTATGAAACATGATGAACAGGAAAAGATACCTTTAGGCATATATATTCATATCCCTTTCTGCATCCGAAAATGTGCTTACTGTGACTTTCTGTCCGGACCGGCACAGGCGGAAGAACAGGAAGCGTATGTGGAGGCGCTGGAAAATGAAATCCGCGCAGGCGGAGGACAGGCAGAGGGCTGCCTGGTGCGTACGGTGTTTTTCGGCGGCGGCACTCCTTCTGTGCTGGCGGGAGAGCAGATCGTCAGGCTGATGGCGGCAGTAAAGTCGGCTTTCTGTGTGGACGAAGCGGCAGAAATTTCTCTGGAGGCAAACCCGGGTACGGTGACGGAGGAGAAGCTGGCCTGCTGGAAGGAAGCAGGAGTGAACCGACTCAGCTTCGGCCTCCAGTCTGCCGATGACAGAGAGCTGGCAATGCTGGGCAGGATTCATACCTGGGAAGAGTTTCTGGACAGCTGGCGGCTGGCAGAGAAAGCGGGGTTCCGAAACCGGAATGTGGATCTGATGTCAGCGCTGCCGGGGCAGACTGTCAGGAGCTGGGAAAAAACACTGGAGAAGGTGACAGCGCTGGAGCCGGAGCATCTGTCGGCCTACAGCCTGATTATAGAGGAGGGAACCCCTTTTTATGACCGGTTCGGTCGGGAAAACAGCCCGGACAGAGGGACGCTGCCGGATGAGGAGGCTGAGCGGGAGATGTATCATCTGACAAAAAATTTCCTGGAGCGGCAGGGATACCTGCGGTACGAAATATCCAACTATGCCCGCCCGGGGTTTCAGTGCCGTCACAACCGGAGTTACTGGGAGGGCATCTGGTATCTGGGCTTTGGCGTTGGCGCCGCTTCTTATATTAAAGAAGGAACAGAGCTGGTCCGGAGAGGGAATATAGCGGACCGCGGGGAATATATCCGTCGGATCCGGTCAGGGAATCCGGTGACAGGGGAGCGAACGGTAGTCACTCTGGAAAATCAGATGGAGGAATTTATGTTTCTGGGACTGCGGATGGACGGAGGGATTTCCTTCGGCCAGTTTTTCCGCCGCTTTGGCAGGCCATTTGGTGAGGTTTACGGAGAGATAACAGAGCAGCTGAAGGCCCAGGGACTTCTGCGGGATACAGCGGAAGGCGTATGCCTGACCGAACTGGGAACAGATGTCAGTAATTATGTGTTTCAATATTATTTATTGTAACACACTTCAGCCATGCAGAAAATGAAAAGACAGGAAGTGCACACTTGTATGTCAGGCAGACGGTCTGCGGCCTGTATGCTGAACCGCCACATTTATTCTGAAAAAATGAAAAAAACTATTGACAAAGGCAGAGGCAAGTGGTATTTTTATACATGAAAAGTGTTAGCACTCTTCAACAATGAGTGCTAACAACAAGCAGAAGAAAGGGGGAGTTCGATGAATCTGGATGATAGAAAGGCGAAGATACTGCGCGCCATCATACAGAATTATCAGGAGACCGGCGAACCGGTGGGCTCCAGGACGATTTCCAAGTATTCTGACTTAAACTTAAGTTCAGCTACTATCAGAAATGAGATGGCTGATCTGGAGGAAATGGGTCTGATTGTTCAGCCCCATACATCGGCAGGCAGAATTCCGACGGATAAAGGGTATCGGCTGTATGTAGATGAGCTGATGGAGGAAAAGAATCAGGAAGTGACAGAGATGAAAGATTTCCTGATTCAGAGAGTAGACCGGCTGGAGCTGCTGCTGAAGCAGATGGCGAAACTGCTGGCCATGAATACCAATTACGCTACGATGATTACAGGTCCCAGCTATAATAATACGAAGCTGAAGTTTATCCAGCTTTCAGAGATGGATGAGCGAAAGCTGCTGGCCGTTATCGTGGTGGAAGGAAACATCGTGAAGAACACCATCCTGGATCTGGAGAGAAATATTGATCCTCAGGATCTGCTTTCCCTGAACCTGCTTCTGAACAGCAATTTAAACGGATTGACCATTAATGAGATTAATCTGGGAATTGTGAAGGACCTGGAAGAACAGGCCGGAGAGTTCGGCGGGCTGGTGAGAAAGATTCTGAACGCTGTGGCGGATGCGATCAGAAATGACGGCGGCATGCAGATCTATACCAGTGGCGCCACTAATATTTTCAAGTATCCGGAACTTTCAGACGGCCAGACAGCCAGTGAGCTGATTCATACACTGGAAGAAAAGGATCAGCTGCGTGATCTGGTGAAACAGGGGCTGGATGAGGATGGCAGGGAAGGCATTCAGGTGTATATCGGCGAGGAGATGCCGATGCAGACGATGAAAGACTGCAGTGTTGTGACAGCCAATTATGAGCTGAGCGAGGGAATCCGGGGAACCATAGGAATCATTGGTCCGAAGCGTATGGATTATGGAAAAGTAATGGATACGCTCAGGACGCTGATGGCTCAGCTGGATATTCTGTTCCGGCCTGATGATGTGCCGGAGGATGAGAGAGGTGAATAGAGCAGTGGAAGATCAGAAAAAAGAAGATATGATAGATGAAAATGTAACAGAAGCGCCTGAGACGGATCAGGAATCACAGGCAGCCGGAGAAGAAAACAGCGGAACAGAGGCCGGAGAGGAAGAACAGGCGGAGACCCAGAATGCCGGCAGTGATGAGGGTGCGGAGGCCAATGCCCAGGCTGAGAAAAAATCTTTCTTTAAGAAAAAAAAGGATAAGAAAGACGAACAGATTGAAGAACTGACCGACCGGGTGAAGCGGATCATGGCTGAATTCGATAATTACCGGAAACGGACAGAAAAAGAAAAAGCTTCCATGTATGAGGTAGGTGTAAGAAGTGTATTCGAAAAGCTTCTTCCTATCGTGGATAATTTTGAGCGGGGGCTGGCCACACTGGATGGAGAGCAGAAACAGGAGCCTTTTGCAGTGGGCATGGATAAAACCTATCAGCTGCTGCTGAAAATGATGGATGAAATGGAAGTCAAGCCCATTGAAGCTGTAGGAAAGGAATTTGACCCTGGCCTACACAATGCGGTAATGCATGTGGAAGATGAAGAGGCTGGAGAAAATGTGGTGGTAGAAGAGTTCCAGAAAGGCTACACCTACAGGGACAGCGTGATCCGCCACAGTATGGTGAAGGTAGCGAACTAGAGCGCAGGCTCTTTCATATAAATTAACTTAGACAATCAGAATCATTAATATATTAGGAGGAATGAACTATGGGAAAAATCATAGGTATTGACTTAGGTACAACGAACTCATGCGTAGCTGTTATGGAAGGCGGAAAGCCGGTCGTTATCGCCAACGCTGAAGGCGTCAGAACAACTCCTTCCGTGGTTGCGTTTACGAAAAACGGCGAGCGGTTAATCGGTGAGCTGGCAAAACGTCAGGCAGTTACCAACGCTGAGAGAACCATCTCCTCGATCAAGAGACGTATGGGTACTGATTATAGAGTAGAAATCGACGGAAAGAAGTATTCTCCGCAGGAGATTTCCGCTATGATTCTTCAGAAGCTGAAAGCAGACGCAGAAAGCTATCTGGGTGAAACTGTTACAGAAGCGGTTATCACAGTGCCTGCTTACTTTAATGATGCCCAGAGACAGGCAACCAAGGACGCCGGCAAGATCGCGGGCCTGGATGTAAAACGTATCATCAATGAGCCTACAGCGGCAGCTCTGGCTTACGGTCTGGACAATGAAAAGGAACAGAAGATCATGGTATATGACCTGGGCGGCGGTACATTCGATGTATCTATCATTGAGATTGGCGACGGCGTCATTGAGGTTCTGGCTACTTCCGGTGATAACCACCTGGGCGGCGATGATTTCGATGAGAAACTGGTAGAATACATGGTTTCTGAATTTAAGAAACTGGAAGGCATTGATCTGTCCAAGGATAAGATCGCAATGCAGAGAATCAAAGAAGAAGCAGAGAAAGCGAAGAAAGAGCTGTCCTCAGCTACCACGACCAATATCAACCTGCCCTTCATCACGATGACCCAGGATGGGCCGAAGCATCTGGATATGACCATTACCAGAGCGAAATTTGATGAACTGACTCATGACCTGGTAGAACGGACTGCGGGCCCGGTTCAGAGAGCACTGAGCGATGCCGGACTGAGCGCTTCCGAGCTGAACAAGGTGCTGCTGGTAGGCGGTTCTACCCGTGTTCCTGCTGTACAGGAGAAGGTAAAACAGCTGACAGGCAAGGAACCTTCCAAGAATCTGAACCCTGATGAGTGTGTGGCCATCGGTGCTTCCATTCAGGGCGGCAAGCTGGCCGGCGATGCGGGCGCAGGGGATATCCTGCTGCTGGATGTTACTCCGCTGTCTCTGTCCATCGAAACTATGGGAGGCATTGCAACCAGACTGATTGAGAGAAATACTACCATTCCTACCAAGCACAGCCAGATCTTCTCTACCGCAGCTGATAATCAGACAGCAGTAGATATCAATGTACTTCAGGGTGAAAGACAGTTTGCGAAGGATAACAAGAGTCTCGGCCAGTTCCGTCTGGATGGTATTCCGCCTGCAAGAAGAGGTGTTCCGCAGATTGAGGTTACTTTTGATATCGATGCGAACGGCATCGTAAATGTATCTGCAAAGGATCTGGGAACAGGCAAAGAGCAGCACATTACCATTACCGCCGGTTCCAATATGTCTGAGGATGAGATCAATAAGGCGGTGAAGGAAGCTGCTGAGTATGAGGCGCAGGATAAGAAGCGGAAAGAGGCAATTGATGCCCGCAATGACGCTGATTCCATGGTATTCCAGACAGAGAAGGCACTGGAAGAGGCTGGAGATAAGATCGATGCCTCCGCAAAGGCGCAGGTAGAGGCTGATATGGCAGACCTGAAGAAAGTTCTGGACGCTACCGCGAATGGTGAAATTTCTGAGTCTCAGGTAGCTGAGCTGAAAGCTGGCAAAGAGAAATTGATGAATGACGCGCAGCAGTTATTCGCAAAGATGTATGAGCAGACGCAGCAGGCAGGCGGCGCAGGTCAGGCTGGTCCCGGACCGGATGCAAACGGCGGAGCCGATGATGTGGTGGATGCTGATTATAAAGAAGTATAAAAGAAGATCGTACAGGGGTCTGTCCGCTGCCGGCGGACAGACCGGCGGCAGAGGGGTGCCCTGCATAATTATGCAGAGCGCCCTCCACTGCGTTCATGATACGGGGAATTTAGCAGGTCTGTCTGTATCATTGAGTGTCCGGCGGCCTCCCTACGCGGAGGAAACATAAACCGGCTCCGGCCAGGTTAAGGAAAGGTTGAATACACATATGGCAGAGAATAAAAGAGATTATTATGAGGTTCTGGGAGTGCCCAGAGACGCTGATGAGGCGGCGCTGAAAAAAGCATACAGAGCCTTGGCGAAAAAATATCACCCTGACACCAATCAGGGCAATCCGGAGGCGGAAGCGAAGTTTAAAGAAGCGTCGGAGGCCTATGGCGTGCTGAGCGATCCGGAAAAAAGACGCCAATATGATCAGTTCGGCCATGCGGCCTTTGAAAACGGCGGCGCAGGCGGTGCTGGCGGGTTTGACTTTACCGGCGATATGGGTGACATATTCGGCGATTTGTTTGGCGATCTGTTTGGAGGCGGCAGGAGCAGAAGGGCTTATAATGGGCCGATGAAGGGCGCTAATCTGCGGACCTCTGTGCGGATTACTTTTGAAGAGGCTGTTTTCGGCACAGAAAAAGAGATTGAGATGAATCTGAAGGATACCTGTACCCAGTGCGGCGGAACCGGAGCGAAACCGGGTACACAGCCTCAGACCTGTCCCAAATGCGGCGGCAAAGGCCGGATTGTCACAACGCAGCAGACTATGTTCGGTATGATTCGGAATGAGCAGGTATGTCCGGACTGCGGCGGCAAGGGGACCATTGTAAAAGAGAAGTGCCCTCATTGTTATGGAACCGGTTATACCCAGTCCAGAAAGAAGATACAGGTTTCCATTCCCGCAGGCATTGATGACGGGCAGAGTATTCGTATCAGGGGAAAAGGAGAATTGGGAACCAACGGCGGAGAGAGAGGAGATCTGCTGGTTGAGGTTATTGTCTCCAACCATCCGATCTTCAAGCGCCAGGATGTGAATATTTATTCTACTGTGTCCATTAGTTTTGCTACAGCAGCACTGGGCGGCCCGATCCGTATTAAGACAGTGGACGGCGAAGTGGAATATGAGGTGAAGCCGGGCACACAGACAGATACCAGGATTCGCCTGAAAGGAAAAGGCGTGCCTTCTTTGCGGAACAAATCTGTCAGAGGTGATCACTATGTTACTCTGGTAGTGCAGGTGCCTGAGCGGATGAATGAGGAGCAGAAAGAAGCGCTGCGACGCTTCCAGGAAGCGATGGGAGAGCGTCCGAAGAAGACAGAAGAGAAAGAAAAGAAAAAGAAGAAGGGCTTAAAGGATCTGTTTGAAAAATGAAATGGAGAAAATTTACCATAAATACAACAACGCAGGCCACGGATCTGATCAGTGCTATGCTGGATGAACTGGGCATTGAAGGGATCGAGATCGAGGATCATGTGCCGCTGACAGAAGCGGAAACCAAAGGGATGTTCATCGATATCCTGCCGGAACTGCCGCCGGATGACGGTCAGGCAAAGGTCTCCTTCTATCTGGAGATGGAAGCGGACGCTGACCGGATACTGGAGCAGGTAAGAGAAGGGCTGGAGGAATTGAGGAACTTTGCGGACGTGGGCAGCGGAGCGATCACAGCTTCGGAGACTGAGGACGCAGACTGGATCAACAACTGGAAACAGTATTTTAAGCCCTTTACAGTGGATCAGATCCTGATTAAGCCTACCTGGGAGGAAATCCCGGAGGAGCACCGGGATAAAATGGTGGTGGAGATTGACCCCGGTACCGCCTTCGGCACAGGGGCCCATGAGACCACCCAGCTGTGCATCCGCCAGATCCAGAAGTATTTGAAACCGGGAGACAGTGTGCTGGATGTGGGAACCGGGAGCGGTATCCTGGGCATCACAGCCATTAAGCTGGGCGCCGGCCGGGCTTTCGGCACTGACCTGGATGAGAACGCTGTGGAAGCTGCGAGGGAAAATGTACGGGTGAATTATATCCCCGCAGAGCAGTTTCCGATTATCACAGGAAACCTGATCGATGACGAGAAAACCCGTCAGGCTGCCGGTTATGGGTGCTATGACCTGGTAGTGGCAAACATTCTGGCGCCGGTGATTATCCTGCTGTCAGAGGAGGCGGCCTGCCATATGAAGAAGGGGGCTGTCATGATTACCTCCGGCATCATCAATACCAAGGAAGAGGAAGTCCGGGCAGCGTTTGAGAAAAACGAGGATTTTGAGATCCTGGAAACCACCCGTCAGAATGACTGGGTTTCCATCACAGTGAGAAAAAAATAAAGAGACAAAGGCGGGAGAGGATATGAACGCGAAGTGGATTACGCCGGCAGTGACGGTATTGGATTCCAATGGGCATGTGGACGGAGAGGAAAACTGCAGGGTTTATGAGAACCTGATCCAAAAGGGGATGGACGGCATTCTGCTGCTGGGAAGCATCGGTGAATTTTTTGCCATTCCCATGGAAGAAAAAAGAGAGCTGGTGAAAACCGCGGTAAAAGCGGTCAGGGGCAGGGTGCCGCTGATTGTGGGAACTAATTGTATGGTGGTGGATGAGTGTGTCGCCTTCTCCAACTATGCCCTGGAACAGGGCGCGGACGGGGTTATTGTGATTTCGCCTTATTATGTAAATCTTCCTGATTCCAGCCTGGAAGCTTTTTATGACCGGATTGCCCGGGAGGTAAAGGGAAAAATTTATCTGTACAACTATCCGGGTGTAACCGGATATGAGCTTCATCCTGAGCTGATCCTGAAGCTGGCCATGAAACATGAGAACATTGTGGGAATCAAGGATACCGTCCCCAATATGGACCACACCAGAGCCATCATTACCCTGGTCAAAGAACAAAGGCCGGATTTCCAGGTATTCTCTGGTTTTGATGAAAACTTTGCCCATAACCTGCTGTGCGGCGGCAGCGGATGCATGGCGGGAACTTCTAACTTTGCGCCAGAGTTTTCCGCGGCCTTTGCCGATGCCGCCCGCCGGGATGATCTGGCCGGGATGGCGGCATGCCAGAAGAAAATCGACAGCCTGATGGCAATCTACAGCATCAGAAGCCTGTTCGTGCCGATTATCAAGGAGGCCATGGTTCTGCGCGGCATCATCAGCAGCGCTGTCTGTGCCCAGCCTCACTGCCATGCCACGGCAGAGGAGACAGAGGCAGTAAGACAGCTGCTGGAAAAGAACGGACTAAAATAAAAACAGAATAACAGAAAAAACGCTCATCCTGCCAGGGGACGCCTGTAGGATGAGCGTTTTTGAAAAATGGGAAAAGCTGTCAGTCGGGAAAATAAATGGAGATTTTCGTCCCTTTCCCCGGCTTGCTCTTTAATTTGATGGAAGCGTTGTGGTACTGGGCGCCATGCTTGACGATGGACAGACCCAGGCCGGTGCCGCCGGTCTGGCGGGAGTGACTTTTGTCCACCCGGTAAAACCGCTCAAAGATCCGGTCGTGGTGGATCTTGGCAATGCCGATGCCGGTGTCGCTGACGGAGAGGATCACCAGGCCGTTTTTGCGGCGGAGGGAGATGGTGACGCTGCCTCCGGGCACATTGTATTTGATGGCATTGTCGCAGAGATTAAACATCATCTCATCAATGATCTGCCGGACGCCGGAGATGCTGAGACGTTCTCCGTCAATTGCCATTGTGACATCCTTTTTTCTGGCCACAGAAGCCAGCCGGTCACAGATATCTTCGGCCATCTCGTAGAGATCGATATTTTCTACAGGGAAGGAAGAGGCTTGCTCGTCCAGCTGGGACAGCTTCATGATATCTTCCACCAAGTCGATCAGACGGCGGGCCTCTTTATAAATACGTCCGGAGAATACCTGTACATCTTCCGGTTTTACCATGCCGCTCTGCATCAGTTCCGCGTAGCCGGAGATAGAGGTCAGAGGGGTTTTCAGCTCGTGAGACACGTTGGCTGAGAATTCCCGGCGCATATGTTCGCTGTTATAGCTTTCGGTGATGTCCAGGATCAGCAGAACCACGCCTTTGACTGTTTCTCCGGTGTAGACCGGATTGGCCAGTACCTGGTAGTATTTGTTGTCCAGCAGGAAAATTTTTTCTTCGCTGCGGCCTTTCAGCACCAGCTGGCTGATCTCCTGGAAATCAATTTCACTGGTCAGTTCACTGACCGGCGTACCTGACAGAGAACGTCCCTGGGCGTGAAGAAGGCGGCACGCGCTGTCGTTGATGGACAGGATGCAGCTTTTATCGTTAAGGATGATCAGGCCTTCCTGCATATGATTGGTGATTGAAGTGAATTCCTCACGGGATTCCTTCAGTTCTTTCAGCTGATTCCGAATCTGGATGTTCTGGTTGTTAATCCGGTTCAGCAGAGGCTGAAATTCTTCATAAATGTCGTTGTTCAGAGGCCGGTCCAGCTTCAGGTTATTAATCGGATCCACGATCCGCCGGGTGGTCCGGACGGAATAAAAAAGAGAAGCCAGGAAGGTGGCCAGGATAATCAGCGCCAGGAAGGGGGCGGAGGTCATCACTGTCATCAGCGCGCTGCCCGCGCTCTCCGCCACCCGCACCACCATGCCGTTGTCCAGCCGGATGGCATAATAGATGGTTTTGGTGTCCAGCGTCTCGGACATCCGCACATTTTCTCCCTCGCCATTTTCCAGGGCGTCCTCCACCTCAGGGCGGTCATTGTGATTTTCCATGGCGGCCTCATCTGTCCGGTTGTCGTAGAGGATGGAGCCGTCCTGATCGATCAGGGTGATCCGGATCTCATTGTCCAGGGCATCCAGCCGGGGCAGATAGTTATCCGGGTCAATGTTCAGCCCGGCGGCGATATACCAGCCCTTCTGCCGCAGAGAATCTCTGGTGTCCTGATAAAAGGTATTGTACAGCACGATGCTGATCATAATGAATGAGATCAGGATGGTGGACAGGGACAGGACGCACATGCTTTTGAATATCCGCTGTTTCACTGGCTGCTGCCTCCTATGCGGTAGCCCACGCCGCGGACGGTCTCAATCAGATTTCCGCATTCCCCCAGCTTCTGCCGGAGGGTACGGACATGGACGTCCACAGTACGGGTTTCTCCCTCGAAATCATAGCCCCATACGGTTTCCAGCAGTTTATCCCTGGTAAATACGATGCCCTTGTTTTCCATCAGGCATTTCAGCAGTTCAAACTCTTTAAAGGTCAGGACAACCTCCTTTCCTTTGACTGTGACGATATGTTTCTGAGGGTTCAGGTGAAGCTGGTCCATCACCAGTTCGCCGGAGTCATAGGACTGTTCACTGCGGCGCAGTACTGCCCGCACGCGGGAGATCAGTTCCATAACCCCGAAGGGTTTGGTGACATAGTCATCGGCACCGCTGTCCAGACCGGTTACCTTGTCGAACTCACTGCTTTTGGCTGTCAGCATAATCACCGGAACTTTCCGGGTGTCCGGGTTGCTGCGCAGATGCCGCAGAATTGAGATTCCGTCTTCTCCGGGAAGCATAATATCCAGGAGAATCAGAGAAGGAGTCTGTTCTTTCAGGCGGCTGAAAAATTCTTTGCCGTCGGCAAAGCCCATCGCGTCAAATCCGTTGGATTTCAGGGCGTATACGATCAGTTCACGAATGCTGCCATCATCTTCTACACAGTAAATCATAGCGCGTTTTCTCCTCTATATTCAAGACTCACTGCTGCCAGTATAAGCTATTTTCCGGCAGGATACAAGCAGCAGAGCAAAATATCATAACCGTATCATAGTCTGCATTTGTAAAATGTCCACATTTTACATGTAAAATTTATGTAAAATACAGAATTCCCGTTTGTGATTGCCATTCGTGAAAATTTCGTCTATACTATAGATTATCGATTTACTTGCTGATGCCTGTCAAAGCGAACATCAAATGAATGATATTTGCTTGAGGGACAGAAGAAAGAAAAGGACTGTGAGGCTGTATGTATCATTTTTTTGTAAATCCCGATCAGATTCATGGCGGGGAGGTCCGGATTACCGGGCCGGATGTGAATCATATCAGAAATGTGCTCCGCATGAAGCCGGGAGAAAAAATCCAGATCAGTGATGGACAGAATGAGGATTATTATTGTATAATAGACCAGATTGCCCCGGACCGGGTGACTGCGGTGATTACCGGCCGGGATGAAGAGGGGACAGAGCTGGACGGACAGATCTGGCTGTTCCAGGGCCTGCCGAAAGGGGATAAGATGGAGCTGATTATCCAGAAGGCGGTGGAGCTGGGGGCTTATGCCATCGTGCCGGTGGCCACAAAGCGTTCGGTGGTCAGGCTGGATGAGAAGAAGGCGGCAGCAAAAAAGCGGCGTTGGGAAGCGATTGCCGAGAGCGCGGCCAAACAGGCCGGCCGGGGAATTATCCCGAAGATCGGAGATGTGACGGATCTGGCGGGTGCCCTGAAGATGGCAGAGGGGCTGACGGATAAATTTCTTCCCTATGAAAATGAGGCCGGGATGGCCGGGACGGAGGCAGCGGTGGCCCGGGTCTGCCCGGGGGACCGGATCGGCGTGCTGATCGGGCCTGAGGGCGGTTTCGAGCTGGCGGAAGTGGAGATGGCCAGGGCCGCGGGATGGCAGACGATTTCCCTGGGCAGGAGAATCCTGCGGACGGAGACCGCCGGTCTGTGTATGCTGTCAGCCTTGATGCTGCGGCTGGAAGCAGCCCGGGAGAAGCGGGAAGAAAGGCAGTTTCCTTTACATAACGGAGTGAATATAATATAGCAAACGGCATAAGAGAAAGCATTATGACGTTTGTGATGGATAATAAAACTTTAAAGAAGGAATGATCGCGAGATGGAAGCATATTTAGATAATTCTGCCACGACACAGGCATTTCCCAGTGTCTGTGACACAGTGGTAAAGGTAATGTCCAGGGATTACGGCAATCCCTCCGCTCTTCACCGGAAGGGAATGGAGGCAGAGGCTTATGTCCGGGCTGCCAGGGAAACCATTGCCGCCAGCCTGCGGGTCAGCGAAAAGGAAATTTATTTTACTTCCGGCGGCACAGAATCCAATAATATGGCCATCATCGGTGCGGCCATGGCCAATCGGAGAGCAGGCAGCCATATTATTACGACGACAATTGAGCATGCGTCAGTGTCCAATACAATGAAATTTCTGGAAGAGCAGGGCTTTACTGTTACTTATGTGCCGGTGGATCAGTATGGTGTTATTGATCTGGAAGCACTGGAGAAGGCGATTACCAGGGAAACGATTCTGGTGTCGGTGATGTATGTCAATAATGAAATCGGCTCAGTACAGCCTGTTGAAGCGATTTCTCAGGTAATCCGCAGAAAAAAGCCGGATATTCTTTTCCATGCAGACGCAATTCAGGCTTATGGCAAATTTCTGATACGTCCAAGACGGCAGGGCATTGATATGCTGTCGGCCAGCGGCCATAAGATTCATGGTCCCAAAGGCGTGGGTTTTCTGTATGTGAAGGATCGTGTAAAGATCCGTCCGGTAATCTTCGGCGGCGGACAGCAGCAGGGGCTGCGCTCCGGTACAGAAAACGTGCCCGGCGCGGCAGGAATGGCGGAAGCGGCCCGGGAGATCTATAAAGACCATGAGATGAAGATTGATTATATGTACCGTATGAAAGAACGGTTTACAGAGGGAATTCTGGAACTGGAAGGGACGAAGATTAACGGACCGCTGCTGCGGGAAGGGGCGCCCCATATCGTCAGCGTCAGTTTTGCAGGCATCAGGAGTGAAGTGCTGCTTCATGCTCTGGAGGAACAGGGAATTTATGTGTCGGCAGGTTCTGCCTGTTCGTCTCATCATCCCATGCCCAGTGCGACGCTGAAGGGGATCGGAGTTCAGAAGGAGTATCTGGAATCCACCCTTCGGTTCAGCTTCGGCGCTTTTACAAAAATGGAAGAGATCGAGTACACGCTGGAGACGCTGAAACGGCTGCTGCCGGTTCTGCGCCGGTTCAGAAGAGGATAAATAACAAAAGTTGGAGGAAAATACATGCATTTCCATTCGTTTATGATTAAATATGCCGAGATCGGCATCAAGGGAAAGAACCGATATCTCTTTGAGGATGCCCTGGTCCGCCAGATCAGGCGGGCGCTGAAGCTGGTGGAGGGCGACTTCCGGGTGGTGAAGGAGGACGGCAGAATCTATGTGGCGGCAGACTCTGATTACGATTATGACGAGACAGTAGACGCTCTGCGCCATGTATTCGGCATCGCCGGCATCTGCCCGATGGTCCAGATCGATGATCTGGGGTTCGACGACCTGCGCAGCCAGGTGATCCGCTACATGGATGATATGTATCCTGATAAGCATATTACGTTTAAAGTACAGTCCAGGCGGGCCAGGAAGAATTATCCCCTGGATTCCAATGGCATCAATGCTCAGATCGGAGAGGCGGTGCTGGAGGCCTTCCCGCAGATCCGGGTGGATGTCCATCACCCTGATGTGCTGCTGTGTATTGAGATCCGCCAGCGGATCAACATTTATTCCGAAGTGATTCCCGGACCCGGCGGCATGCCGGTGGGAACCAACGGAAAGGCTATGCTGCTGCTGTCCGGCGGAATCGACAGCCCTGTGGCCGGCTATATGATCGCAAAGCGGGGGGTTGTAATCGATGCGGTCTATTTTCACGCGCCGCCCTATACCAGTGACCGGGCGAAGCAGAAGGTGGTGGATCTGGCCCGGCTGGTATCCAGATACGCAGGCCCCATCAATCTCCATGTGGTGAATTTTACTGATATTCAGATGGCGATCTATGAGCACTGTCCTCATGATGAACTGACCATTATCATGCGCCGGTATATGATGCGGATCGCTCAGCAGCTGGCAGAGGCCAATGGGGCTGCAGCGCTGATTACCGGAGAAAGTATCGGACAGGTGGCATCCCAGACAATGAAAAGCCTGGCGGCTACCAATGAAGTATGTACAATGCCCGTATTTCGTCCTCTGATCGGGTTCGATAAGCAGGAGATTGTGGAGATCGCGAAAAAGATCGGCACATATGAGACATCGATCCTGCCCTATGAGGACTGCTGCACCATCTTTGTGGCGAAACATCCGGTGACCAAACCGAATTTAAACGCTATTAAGCGCTCGGAATATAAGCTGAATGGGATCATAGAAGAACTGTATCAGAAAGCCGTGGAGACAGAAGAAACCATTTGGATTGAGACAGAAGAGCAGAGTCTGTGACGTTTCCTGTTGAACGAAAAAGAATCCTGCTTTGCAGGATTCTTTTCTCTTCTCTCAGATATATATCCCCGCCCGAAAGGACCGCGGACATTACTGCTCTACAATATAGGGTTTTAAAATGCTTAAGATACTGTCAATATCCTCTGTGGCATGAATATTCAGGTCAATGGGTTTGGACAGATCCAGGCTGAAAAT
The DNA here is from genome assembly GCA_904397815.1 of Candidatus Paralachnospira sangeri. GTDB lineage: Bacteria > Bacillota > Clostridia > Lachnospirales > Lachnospiraceae > Paralachnospira_A > Paralachnospira_A sangeri. Next base: position 14,563 of record CAJFOT010000023.1, on the reverse strand, counting down.
TCCCATAATTGACTTGGCGTCGATCACATATCTTCCGGATACCAGATCAAAGTCGCAGTCAAATTTGGCCAATGTATTCACGAAAGATTTTACTTTATCAATAGAATTTAAAGAAATCTGTACGGTCTGCATGAAAATACCTCCTAAATTTTTTGTATATCTTTATACTAACTTTTGCGGCTGAATCTGTCAATAGATAGATTGGTGTTTTATCTAGTACAATTTGAGAAAATTAAGGAAAAAAATATGATGAATAACGGGAAAATAAAAACAGCGGCCCTTCATAACCTGGGCTGTAAAGTCAATGCCTATGAGACGGAAGCGATGGAACAGCAGCTGGCAGGAGCCGGATATCAGATCGTGGATTTTCACCAGCCGGCGGATGTCTATGTGGTGAATACCTGTACGGTGACCAATGTGGCGGATAAAAAGTCCCGGCAGATGCTGCGCCGGGCCAGAAAGCTGAATCCGGAGGCGGTAATTGTGGCTGCCGGCTGCTTTGCTCAGGCATCGGCGGAATATCTCAGAAAAGAGGGTACTGTAGATATTATTCTGGGCAACAACCAGAAGAATCAGCTGCTGGCTTTGCTGGAGGAATACCGTCCGGGCCAGGGACAGCGGGAACTGATGTCAGATCTGTCCGGGCCGGAAGCCTATGAGGAGATGGAGTTGTCCGCCACATTGGAGCATACCAGAGCTTTTATCAAGATTCAGGACGGCTGCAATCAGTTTTGCAGCTACTGTATTATCCCCTATGTGCGGGGACGGGTGCGAAGCCGCCGGCCGGAACAGGTGGTGTCGGAGGTAGAGCGGCTGGCTGGCAAAGGCTATCAGGAGGTGGTGCTGACAGGCATTCATCTCAGTTCTTATGGGGCAGACCTGAAAGATGAGCAGATATCTCTTCTGTCAGTGCTGGAGCAGGTTCAGCAAATTGACGGCATCTGCAGGATCCGCCTGGGTTCTCTGGAGCCCCGGATTATTACCGGAGAATTTGTGGACAGGCTGACCGGGCTGAATAAAGTATGCCCTCATTTCCATCTCTCTTTGCAGAGCGGATGTGATGATACCCTGAAGCGGATGAACCGCCATTATACAACAGAAGAGTATTATGAGAAGTGTGAAATGCTGCGTCAGGCATATGAACATCCGGCGCTGACAACTGATGTGATCACCGGGTTTCCGGGAGAGACCGAAGAAGAATTTGCCCGGTCCAGAGATTTCCTGGAACGGGTGGGCTTCTATGAGATGCATGTGTTTCCCTATTCTGTCCGCAGGGGAACCCGGGCGGCTTCCATGGATGGCCAGGTACCGGAGGAAGTGAAAAAAGCGCGGAGCGCGGAGCTGCTGGAGCTGACGAAAAAAATGTCTGATCAGTACCGGATGTATTATAAAGGGAGAAAAATGGAAATACTTCTGGAGGAAGAGATATGGCTCGACGGACAGCCGTATATGACAGGCCACACGCCGGAATATGTGAAATGTGCTCTTCCGTCTGGCAGGCGGAATACGCTGGCGGAGGGGGAATTCTGCCGGATTCTGACAGACGGGATGGTATTGTGCCGCTGATATCACGAATTATCATGAAAACCCCTTGCCGAATACGGGAAAATGTATTAGAATAATACCATTGAGAATGGTACCGGATTAGAAGAACATTGAGGATGTGACAACTATGGGGAAGATTCATAGAACACAATTTTTTGAGGCGGCACAGGATAATCAGATGCAGGTAAGCGATGTTTTGGAAGAGGTTTATCATGCGTTGACAGAGAAAGGATACAACCCGTTAAACCAGATCGTCGGCTACCTGATGTCAGGAGATCCTACTTATATTACCAGCTATAACAGTGCGAGAAGCCTGATTATGAAAGTGGAGCGGGACGAGATCATAGAAGAGCTGATGAGCTTTTATATTAAGAAAAAGCTGGAAGGATAGGGCTGCCCTATCCTTTTGTTGCGGAGGCTGTTATGAGAATTATGGGATTGGACTATGGTTCCAGAACCGTGGGAGTGGCCGTCAGTGACCCTCTGGGAATTACAGCTCAGGGAATCGAAATTATCCGGCGCGAGGAGGAGAACAAGCTGCGGGCGACTCTGCGCAGGATTGAAGAGCTGGTCAGAGAATACGAGGTGGAAACCATTGTTCTGGGGTATCCCAAAAATATGAACAACACAATTGGTGAGAGAGCAGAGAAGTCTGCAGCGCTGAAGGAGCGTCTGGAGGCCAGAATCGGGCTGCCTGTTGTGCTGTGGGATGAGAGGCTGACTACTGTGGCAGCTGAGCAGACGATGATGGAGGCGGGCGTCCGTCGGGAAAACCGAAAAAAATATGTGGATATGATCGCGGCGGTTCTGATCCTGCAGGGATATCTGGACTGGAAGAACCGCTGACCAATTGCTGATCCGGGACAGATGAAAAATCCGGCCAGGAGCGGGATTTTTCTAACAGGAGGGAGCGGCCAGATGGCAGAGGAAAAAATCAGTTTTACAACCGATGACGGAAAAACAGTTTCATTATACGTGTTGGAAGAAACCAGAATCAGCGGAATGGATTATATTTTGGTGGCCGATACGCTGGAAGGCGACGGAAATTGCTATATTCTGAAGGATGTCTCGGAGGCAGAGTCTCCTGAGGCTGTATATGAGATGGTGGAAAACAGCAGTGAGCTGGATTACCTGATGGGTATTTTCAGTCAGCTGCTGGACGATGTGGATATTGAACTGGAATAAAAACGGCCGGAAGAAGCCGGATGAGAAATACAAATAAAGAAAAAAGTACGGAAAATTTTATCAGAAGCAGGAGGTAATTATTTGAAAACAGAACAAAAATCTAAATTGCGCATCATCCCTCTGGGAGGACTGGAGGAGATTGGTATGAATATTACTGCCTTTGAGTACGAAGACAGTATTATTGTGGTGGACTGCGGTCTGTCCTTCCCTAATGATGACATGCTGGGGATTGATCTGGTGATCCCGGATGTGAGCTATCTGAAAAATAATATTGAAAAAGTGAAAGGCTTTTTTATTACCCATGGTCATGAGGACCATATCGGCGCCATCCCTTATGTCTTAAGAGAGGTGAACGCTCCGATTTACGGCACAAAACTGACAATCGGCATTATTGAAAATAAACTGAAAGAATTCCCCGGGCTGAAAGGCATTAAAAAGAAAGTGGTAAAATATGGCCAGTCGATCAATATGGGCTGCTTCCGGGTGGAGTTTATCCGGATTAATCACAGTATTTCAGATGCCGCGGCGCTGGCAATCTTTACGCCGGTGGGAACGATTATTCATACGGGCGATTTTAAAATTGACTATACGCCGGTATTCGGAGATCCTACTGATCTGGCCCGCTTTGCGGAACTGGGCAAGAAGGGCGTTCTTGCAATGCTGTGCGAGAGCACCAATGCCACAAAGGAAGGTTTTACCATGTCGGAGCGGACGGTGGGGCGTACCTTTGACAATCTGTTTGCGGAAAATGTGAATCACAGGATTCTGGTGGCTACCTTTGCCTCCAATGTGGACCGGGTGCAGCAGATTATCAATACGTCCTATAAATATGGCCGCAAGGTAGTGGTAGAGGGCCGGAGCATGGTGAACATTATCGGGACAGCACAGGAACTGGGGTATATCAAGATCCCGGAGGGGACGCTGATTGACATCGAGCAGCTGAAAAATTATCCCGATGAGAAAACGGTTCTGATTACAACCGGCAGTCAGGGCGAGTCCATGGCGGCCCTGTCCCGCATGGCAGCCGGCATTCATAAAAAAGTATCGATTAAACCGGGGGATGCGATCATCCTCAGTTCCAATCCGATTCCCGGCAATGAAAAGGCAGTGTCCAAGATCATCAATGAACTGTCTCAGCGAGGGGCAAATGTGATCTATCAGGATACCCATGTATCCGGCCATGCATGCCAGGAGGAAATCAAACTGATGTATTCCCTGGTTCATCCCAAATATTCTATCCCGATTCACGGGGAATACCGTCACCGTCTGGCCCAGGCAAAGCTGGTCAGTCAGCTGGGCATTCCGAAAGACCATATTTTCCTGATGTCCTCAGGTGATGTGCTGGAGTTGGACGGCAAAGAACACGCACAGCTGAACGGCCATGTTCATACCGGTTCCATTCTGGTAGACGGTCTGGGTGTGGGAGATGTGGGAAATATTGTTCTGCGTGACCGTCAGAGTCTGTCTCAGAACGGCATTATTATCGTGGTGCTTTCCCTGGACAGCCAGTCGGGTCAGCTGCTGGCCGGGCCGGATATTGTCTCCAGAGGCTTTGTATATGTACGGGAGTCGGAGGATCTGATGGAAGAGGCCCATACCCTGGTAACCCATGCGGTAGAAAACTGTCTGGATAAAAAGATTACAGACTGGAACCGCCTGAAAACTGTGATTCGGGATACCCTGGGAGATTACCTGTGGAAGAAGATGAAACGGAGCCCGATGGTGCTGCCGATTATTATGGAGATTTGACATGGCGAAAAAGGCTGCGGCAAGCAAAACGGATAAGATAAACAGGGTGACGGGGACGGTGATCCGTGTCTCACTGAAAGTGATTGCGGTGATTCTGATTGTGGTGATTTTTTTCTACGGCATCACCAGCGCCTATCAGTTTGGCCTCAGTGTGTTTTCTGAGAAAACGATGACAGCGGAACCGGGCATCGAGATGCAGGTGACGATTCAGGAAGGAGACTCTGCTTTGACAGTGGGCAATATGCTGGAGGGCAGAGGACTGATCCATGACGCCTGGGCTTTTGTGTTTCAGAAGTATTTTTATGAGAAGACACTGGAACCGGGCGTGTATACAGTGGATACGGCCATGACGGTCAAGGAAGTGCTGGAAGTGCTTTCCGGCAGCGGTGAGGAAGAAAGCGAAGAGGCAGAGGAATAGGCATGATCGTGGACGAGAGAACGGTATCCTACATTCAGTCTCTGGAACCGGATGACAGTCCGGTTTGCATGGAGATTGCCAGAGAGGCCAGGAGAGCCGGTATTCCGATTATCAGACGGGAAACGGCCAGTCTGCTGAAAACACTGGTGGCTGCAAAACAGCCTGAGAGAATCCTGGAAGTGGGAACGGCAGTAGGCTATTCTGCTCTGCTGATGAGCGAGGCAATGCCGGCGGGGTGTTCCATTACCACTATTGAAAAGTATGAAAAACGTATTCCGCAGGCCAGAAAAAATTTTGCTCTGGCAGGGAAAAGTGAGCAGATTCTGCTGCTGGAGGGAGATGCGGCGCAGATCCTGCCGGAACTGGAAGGATTTTATGATTTTATCTTTATGGACGCGGCCAAGGGGCAGTATCTTCACTTTCTGCCCATGGTGCTGCGGCTGATGCCGCCGGGCGGCGTGCTGGTTTCAGACAATGTGCTGCAGGATGGGGATATTATTGAGTCCCGGTATGCGGTAACCAGAAGAAACCGTACGATTCATACCAGAATGCGGGATTATCTGTATCAGCTGAAGCATATGGAAGGGCTGCAGACATCGATTATCCCCATCGGGGACGGCGTGACAGTCAGCGTGCGTGTACAGGAAGCGAAAGAAGCGGAGGAAAAAGCATGAAGAGACCGGAACTGCTGGTTCCTGCCAGCAGCCTGGAGGTATTGAAGACAGCAGTAAACTATGGAGCTGATGCTGTGTATATCGGCGGCGAGGCTTTCGGACTGCGGGCCAAGGCGAAGAATTTTTCCATGGAGGATATGAGTCGGGGAATCGGCCTGGCCCATGACAGAGGCGTCAAGGTTTATGTGACGGCCAATATTCTGGCCCATAACCGGGATCTGGAGGGAGTCAGGGAATATTTCCGGGAACTGAGAGAGATCGGGCCGGATGCCCTGATTATCTCAGATCCCGGAGTGTTTCAGATCGCCAGGGAGACGGTTCCGCAGATGGAGATCCATATCAGTACCCAGGCCAACAATACCAATTACGGTACCTACCTGTTCTGGCACAGTCTGGGCGCCCGGCGGGTGGTTTCCGCCCGGGAGCTGACGCTGGAGGAGATCCGGGAGATCCGGGCCCATATTCCGGATGACCTGGAGATTGAGACCTTTGTCCACGGAGCAATGTGTATCTCCTATTCCGGACGCTGCCTGCTGAGCAGTTATTTTACCGGACGGGATGCCAACCAGGGCGCGTGTACGCATCCCTGCCGGTGGAAATACGCGGTGATGGAGGAGAGCCGCCCCGGTGAGTACCTGCCGGTCTATGAAAATGACAGAGGGACTTTTATTTTTAATTCCAAGGATCTGTGCATGATCGGGCATATCCCGGATCTGATGTCTGCCGGTATTGACAGCTTCAAGATCGAAGGACGGATGAAAACTGCTCTTTATGTGGCGACTGTGGCCAGAACCTATCGGCGGGCCATCGATGATTACCTGGAGAGCGAGGAATGCTACCGGGCGCATATGGACTGGTACCGCCAGGAGATTGTAAAATGTACTACCAGACAATTTACCACCGGCTTTTTTTACGGCAGACCGGATGACTCAGCACAGATTTACGACAACAGCACATATATGCAGGATTCCGTTTATCTGGGCACTGCGGGACAGTCTTACGGAGACGGCACCTTTTTCCTGGAACAGAAAAATAAATTTTCTGTGGGAGAACAGATTGAAATCATGAAGCCCAATGGCAGTGATATTTCTGTCCGGGTGGAGGAAATCCTTAATGAGGCGGGAGAACACCAGGAGAGCGCGCCTCATGCCAGACAGAAGCTGCGGGTCAGACTGTCTGCGCTGCCAAAGGAGGGAGATATTCTGCGGGTGTCTGCCAGCCAGCGGGAGGAAATTGGATGAATATTTTGCTGCTGACAGGAGCGGCGCTGTCGCTTCTGTATTTTATTATTATTGCCATTTACACCGGGATGGGTTCATCCTTCGGCTATATATGGCTGTTCATTTCTATTGTATTGCTTCTTTTCTGGGGTCTGCGCAGGTTCCACCTGATCCATCCTGTCCGGTACAGGATGCCTCTGTGGCTGAAGGTGGGGCTGATTACGACAGTCATGCTGGCGGCCTGCCTGTTTCTTTTTCTGGAAGGGCTGATTCTCCACAATATGTTTATTCCTTATCCCAATGACCTGGATTATGTGATTGTCCTGGGCGCCAGGGTGGACGGGGAGCGGGTGACAAAATCCCTGGCCCAGCGTCTGGATAAAGCGCTGGAATATACAGAAGAAAATGAGAATGTGATGATTGTGGTATCCGGAGGGCAGGGCCCGGGGGAAGATATTTCTGAAGCGGAGGCTATGGAACGGTATTTGACAGACCGCGGCGTGGACCCGGGACAGATTATTCAGGAGGCCCATTCCCGCAATACGACAGAAAACCTGCGCAACAGCTTTTCTTATATTGTAGTAAACTGGAGCGCCAGGGAAGAATCCCTGAAAGGTCAGAATCCGAAAGTGGGAATTATCAGTAACAGTTTCCATATTTTCAGAGCCAGAGCCATCGCCCGGCAGCAGGGGTTTTCTAATATCAGCGGCATTCCGGCGCCGTCTGATCCGATTCTGCTGCCCAGCCAGATGTTCCGGGAGTTTTTTGCCCTGATAAAAGACTGGCTGGTGGGAAATATATAGATAATGTAACGGAAAAAGACAACAGGAGGACATGGGATGAATATGAAGCATATGGACGCATATGAATTGGTAAAGGAAGAAAAAATCGAGGAGCTGAATTCACAGGCATACATTCTGGAGCACAAAAAGAGTGGGGCAAAGGTGTTTCTGCTGTCAAATGACGATGAGAACAAGGTGTTTACTATCGGATTCCGGACGCCTCCCGCTGACAGCACCGGCACACCTCATATACTGGAGCACAGCGTGCTGTGCGGCTCCCGGAAATTTCCGGCGAAGGACCCTTTCGTGGAGCTGGTGAAGGGCTCTCTGAATACCTTTCTGAATGCCATGACCTATCCGGATAAGACGGTGTATCCGGTGGCCAGCTGCAACGACCAGGATTTCCACAACCTGATGGATGTCTATCTGGACGCGGTATTTCATCCCAATATTTACACCAACCCCAAAATTTTTATGCAGGAGGGCTGGCACTATGAGCTGGAATCGGAGGACAGTCCGCTGACCATCAACGGCGTTGTATACAATGAAATGAAGGGGGCCTTTTCCTCGCCGGAGAGTGTGCTGGAGCGGTACATCAGCAGCGCCCTTTACCCGGATACCCCTTATGCCTGTGAGTCCGGAGGCGACCCGGACGAGATCCCGAAGCTGTCCTATGAGGCTTTTCTGAATTTTCACAGAACCTATTACCATCCGTCCAACAGCTATATCTATCTGTATGGCAATATGGACATGGAGAAAACCCTGGACTGGATGGATCGGGCATATCTGAAAGAGTATGACAGAAAGGAAGTCCATTCCGACATCGCCATGCAGAAGCCTTTCACCCAGGGGGTGGATGAGACGATCTTTTATCCGATTACAGAGGAAGAACGGGAGGAGGAAGGCACCTATCTGTCAGTCAGCATGACAGCGGGCACAGATCTGGATCCGGAGATGTATGTTGCCTTTCAGATACTGGAGTACGCTCTGCTGAGCGCGCCGGGAGCGCCGCTGAAACAGGCCTTGCTGGACGCGGGGATCGGCAGTGATATCTTCGGCGGCTATGACAATGGCATCCAGCAGCCCTACTTTTCCGTGGTGGCGAAGGGCGCCAGACTGGAACAGAAAGAGCGGTTCCTGGAAACAGTCTTTCGGAAACTGGAGGAACTGGCCGCAGAAGGGATCAGCAGAAAGACCCTGATGGCCGGAATGAATTATTATGAGTTTAAATACAGGGAGGCGGACTACGGCCATTATCCTAAGGGGCTGATGTACGGGCTTCAGTGCTTCGACAGCTGGCTTTACAATGAAAACGACCCGCTGATGCATCTGAAGTATGCCGGCACATTTGTCTCGTTAAAGGAAAAGGCAGAAACAGGATATTTTGAGGAATTGCTCCGCCGGTATCTGATTGAAAATCCCCATCGGGCGGTCATCGCTGTGGTTCCGAAGAAGGGACTGCTGGCGGAAAAGGAGGCCCGTCTGGCAGAAGAACTGAAACAGTATAAAGACAGTCTCTCCCCTCAGGAGAGAGAAACTCTGGTGCGTCAGACCAGGGAGCTGAAAGCCTACCAGGAGGAGCCGTCCTCCCAGGAAGATCTGGAGCGGATTCCCATGCTGACCAGAGAGGATATCAAAAAGAAGGCTGCTCCGCTGCTGAACCAGGAGGAGACAGTAGACGGCGTGACAGTGGTGCGCCATAATTTGTTTACATCCGGCATCGGCTATCTGCACCTGCTGTTTAATACCCGGGGAATGACACGGGAGGAACTGCTCTATACAGGGCTGCTGAAATCGGTGCTGGGCTATGTGGATACAGCTCACTATACCTATCAGGAACTGTTTGATGAGATTCTGATTCACACCGGCGGCATCAGCACCGGTGTATCAACCTATGACAATCCTGCTGTTTCAGACGGGTTTACCGGCCATTTCGGGATTACCATGAAGGCGGTGTATGAGAAGCTGGATATCGGTTTTGACATGATTGAGGAGATTCTCTTCACCTCGAAAATTGAGGATGAGAAGCGGCTGTATGAGATCATCGCCCAGCTGAAATCCAGATCCCAGATGCGTCTCCAGTCAGCGGGACATCAGGCAGCGGTGCTGCGGGCTGCATCTTATTTCTCTAAATCAGCCTGCTACAGCGAACTGACAGGAGGAATCGCCTTTTATCATTTCCTGGAGGATCTGGAAAAAAATTTCCAGGAGAAAAAGGGGGAGATTATCGCCGGACTGCGCCATGTGATGAATATTCTGTTCTCCAGGGAGAATCTGGTGGTAAGCTATACTGCCAATGACCAGGGGTACAGCTTCCTGCCCGGACGGCTGTCAGCCTTTATTGAAAAACTCTCCGGGACAGGATCCGGCAAAGATAGCTATGACCTGGTGCCTGAGAAGCGCAATGAGGGCTTCAAATGCTCCTCCCAGGTACAGTATGTGGCCGTCTGCGGCAATTTCAGGGAAGCGGGCCTGGACTACCATGGCGCGATGAAGATTCTGAAGGTGATTCTGGATTATGATTATCTGTGGATCCGCCTGCGGGTAAAGGGCGGCGCTTACGGCTGTATGAGCGGGTTTGCAAGAAACGGGGAGAGCTATCTGGTTTCCTACCGTGACCCCAATCTGGGAAAAACCCTGGAGGTATACCGGAATCTGCCGGAATATATCCGTCAGTTCAATGCAGATGAGCGGGAGATGACCAAGTATATCATCGGTACGGTCAGCGATCTTGACATTCCCAGAAATCCCATGGAGACCGGGGCCAGATCCATGTCAGCATGGATGAGCGGCATCACAGAGGAGATCCTGCAGCGGGAGCGGGACCAGGTGCTGACAGCAGGGCCGGAGCAGATCCGGGCGCTGGCGCCTGCCGCGGAGGCGCTGCTGGAAGAAAATGCCCTGTGCGTGGTGGGCAATGACAGCAGAATTGAAGAGGAACGGGAATTATTCAAAGAGGTGAAAAATCTCTTTCACTGAAATGATAAAGGAGTATGTGCATGGAGCAGGAACGGAAATCGGGGTTTGCCGCTTTGATAGGCCGCCCGAATGTGGGAAAATCAACGTTGATGAATCATCTGATCGGCCAGAAGATTGCGATTACTTCCAGCAAGCCGCAGACGACCAGAAACCGGATTCAGACAGTTTATACCGATCAGAGGGGGCAGATTGTATTTCTGGATACACCAGGAATCCACAAAGCGAAGAACAAACTGGGAGAATATATGGTTAATACAGCCAGGGAGACCCTGAGCGAGGTGGATGTGATTCTCTGGCTGGTAGAGCCGGTCACCTATATCGGCAGAGGGGAGCAGGAGATTCTCCGCCGGCTGAGGCAGGTTAAGACGCCGGTGATTCTGGTGATCAATAAAGTGGATACCATTCAGAAGGAGGACATTCTGAAATCCATTGACTGCTATCGGAAGGAGTACAGCTTTGCCGAGATCGTCCCGGTGTCAGCGCTGAAAAAGACCAATACAGATACGCTGTTGGAGGTGATCTTCCGCTATCTGCCCTGCGGGCCGATGTTTTACGATGAGGATACTGTTACTGACCAGCCCATGCGGCAGATCGCGGCGGAACTGATCCGGGAGAAAGCGCTGCGCCTCCTGTCGGACGAGATTCCTCACGGCATTGCTGTCACCATCGAAAAGATGCAGGAGAGAAGCAATGGGCTGTTCGATATTGAAGCCACCATCATATGCGAGCGGGATTCCCATAAGGGAATCATTATCGGGAAAAACGGCGCCATGCTGAAGAAGATCGGCAGCGCTGCCCGGTATGAAATCGAGCGGATGCTGGAGGCCAGAGTGAATCTCCAGCTGTGGGTCAAAGTACGCCGGGAGTGGCGGGACAGTGAACTGTACCTGAAAAATTACGGATATCAGAACTAGCAGGCGAGGCTGAGAGTATGTCAGACTTGATAACGGTTACAGGAATGGTGCTGACAGCCGCGCCGGTGGGGGAGAGTGACAAACGGCTGGTGCTTCTGACGAAAGAACGGGGAAAAATCGCCGCTTTCGCCAAAGGCGTCCGCCGTCAGACCAGCCCGCTGATAGCTGCCTGCCGTCCCTTTTCCTTTGGAAAATTCATGATGTATGAAGGCCGGACTTCTTATACGGTCCGGTCTGCGGATATCTCCAACTATTTTGAGGAACTCAGCAGCCAGATGGAGCTGGTCTGTTATGCGTCCTACTTTGCGGAGTTTGCCGATTATTATGCCAGGGAAAATAATGATGAGCGCCAGATGCTGCTGCTGCTGTATCAGTCCTTTCGGGCACTTGAGAAGGAAAATCTGCCTAATCTGCTGGTGCGGTACATATATGAGCTGAAAGCGATGGTCATTAATGGGGAATATGATGAACGGCTGCCCTTCCAGGTGTGTGAGGCCACGGTGTATACGGTGTCCTATATCATCTGTTCACCGGTGGAGAAACTCTATACCTTTCTGGTATCGGATCAGGTGCTGGAGGAACTGGGGAATGTGCTGAAATGGATGCGGGGCCGTTTTATTGACCGACAGTTTCATTCTCTGGATGTGCTGGAGACCATGACCTCTTTTCTGGGAGAGTGACAGATCTGCGGCCGGTATTCCGGCCGGGGAAAACAGGCTGAAAAAAGGACAGGATTGTCCGGATAAATAAAAAAATGTCGGCGCTCTGTATAATATGGCTTGAAATTATTTGCGTTTGAGGTTACAATGATTTAAGCTATTGGGAAAGTGTTAGGAGGAAAAAATATGAAAAAATGTGGGCTTACAGTACTGCTTGCCGCTGTAATGCTGACGGCGCTGCTGTTGGGCGGATGCAGTAAGTCTGATAATTTCGAGCCTCAGCAGGATTGCCTGTATGTCAGAGAGAACGGGACAGTGGCAGAGGCTCTGTTTGAAGTTCTGGATCAGGATTATTACAGCGCAGACAGCCTGCAGGCATTTATAGAAGACGCAGTGACCAGATATAATTCAGATGCCGCAGGCATTGCCCGGGCGTATCCGGAGGATGATGAACAGCTGCCCGTCACCATCAGTACCCTGGAGGTGGATGAAGAGGGAAATGTTACGCTGATTATGGAATATGCCAATACCAGCCATTACATCGGCTTTAACGGGGCAGACGGCCTGGCCCGGCAGCTGTCTACCGGTTCAGTGGAGTCGGCGATTGAAGTGGGCATTGATCTGGATCTGGGACTGACGGACGAAGACGGGGACACGGTTTCCATCGAAACAATTCAGGATCATGGCAGCTATCGCGTGGTTTTGATGCAGGGCGTGGCAGAACTGCAGGTGCAGGGCAGGGTGATGTACACCTCCTCAAATGTGACCAGAGTGGATCGTGATACTGTCAATGTAGACGCGGAAGACAGCGTGGCTTATATTATATTCAGATAAAATTTTGATGTTGGAAAGAAAGAGGTTTTTGCAATGGAAAAGACGATGGATAAGATTGTCGCTCTGGCGAAGTCAAGAGGTTTTGTATACCCCGGCTCCGAGATCTATGGCGGTCTGGCCAACACCTGGGATTATGGCAATCTGGGTGTGGAACTGAAGAATAATGTGAAAAAAGCCTGGTGGCAGAAGTTTATTCAGGAAAGCCCTTATAATGTAGGTGTAGACTGTGCCATTCTGATGAATTCCCAGACATGGGTGGCTTCCGGCCATCTGGGAGGTTTTTCGGATCCTCTGATGGACTGCAAGTGCTGTCATGAGCGTTTCCGGGCTGATAAGCTGATCGAGGATTACAATGAGGCGAACGGCATTGTGATGGAAGGCAGTGTGGACGGATGGTCCCAGGAAGAGATGAAAGCCTACATTGAAGAGCATCAGATTCCCTGTCCTACCTGCGGAAAGCATGACTTTACCGATATCAGACAGTTTAACCTGATGTTTAAAACGTTCCAGGGTGTGACAGAGGATGCGAAAAACACTGTCTATTTGCGGCCGGAGACTGCTCAGGGCATTTTTGTGAACTTTAAAAATGTACAGAGAACTTCCCGGAAAAAGATCCCCTTCGGTATCGGCCAGATCGGAAAATCCTTCCGGAATGAGATTACCCCCGGCAATTTTACTTTCCGTACCAGAGAATTTGAACAGATGGAACTGGAGTTTTTCTGCGAACCGGGTACAGATCTGGAGTGGTTTGCTTACTGGAAGGACTTCTGTATCAAATGGCTGAAAGCGCTGGGAATCAAGGACGATGAGATGCGGGCAAGAGATCATTCCCCGGAGGAGCTGTGCTTTTATTCCAAAGCGACAACAGACCTGGAGTTCCTTTTCCCCTTCGGATGGGGCGAACTGTGGGGCATCGCAGACAGAACCGACTATGACCTGACCCAGCACCAGAATACTTCCGGCGAAGATATGAGTTATTTCGATGATGAGAAGAAAGAGAAGTACATTCCTTATGTGATCGAGCCTTCGCTGGGTGCTGACCGTGTGACGCTGGCGTTCCTGTGCAGCGCTTACGATGAGGAAGAACTGGAAGGCGGGGACATGAGAACTGTCCTTCACTTCCATCCGGCTCTGGCGCCGGTGAAAATCGGTGTACTGCCTTTATCCAAGAAGCTGAATGAGGGCGCAGAGAAGATTTATCTGGAAATGTCCAAATATTATAACTGTGAATTCGATGACAGAGGGAATATCGGCAAGAGATACCGCCGTCAGGACGAGATCGGGACACCATTCTGCATCACATATGACTTTGATTCCGAGACAGACAATGCGGTTACTGTGCGGGATAGAGATACCATGGAGCAGGTGCGGGTGCCGATTGCGGAGCTGAAGCAGTATTTTGAGGACAAATTCTCCTTCTAAAAAATGGTTTTGTTCAGGGGGCTTTATCAGACGGACGGAAAAGGGGGCTGGGAGATGCATATCGGCTCTGCCGGCCGAACCCGCCTGTACAGGGAGAGGGCGCGGTACTGACTTTGTTCCCGACCTGAACAAATCCTAAGTAAATACGGGCCTGGTTTTACAGGCAGAAATGAGCGTTGAGT
>CAJFOT010000022.1 GCA_904397815.1 Candidatus Paralachnospira sangeri | reverse complement strand
CCGTTTCACAGCCCTGGCGCCGGGGACAGAGGAACTACTCAGGCTGATTATCAATATAGAAGCCCAGAACCGGTTCCATCCGGGGTATCCGCTGCTGAAGCGGGCGATCTATCAGATAGAGGAGTCCTTCCCCTATCTGATAAACGCTCCGCGGAGATGCGCAGGGATTCGGAGATGTATGATGCCGGCTAAAGCCGCCCCGAATCTCGCGCCAAGACTCGCGAGCGAGTCTTGAATATTGCAGCCGTATGATCTCAGCCCAGTATGGCCAGGAATTTACGAAGTCGGAATACGGCAAGATCAAAAAGGTATACAGCATATGGGTCTGTGTGAATCCGTCAGAGGAATACAAAAATACCATCACGCAGTATTCCATTCGTGAGCGCCAGCTGGCAGGCCATGCGTCGGCGGATGTGAGGGATTATGATCTGCTGAGCGTGGTGATGATTTGTCTGGGGACAGAAGGGGACGGAAACAGTGACGGTCTGCTCCGGTTCCTGGAGGTGCTTTTATCAGAACAGAGAAGCGCCGAAGAAAAAGGAGATTTTAGAGAGTGAAATAGAGGCAAAAGGCCGTTGGAAGGGCAGGTCAGTCTGCCGGACAGCGGCCTTTTGCAAAAAATAAAGAGCATTCCTGAATTAACGCCGCCTATCCGGCGGCAGACTTTCAGAATAATGAGGAGAAAAGGACATGACAGAAGAGACGATTCAGAAAATTTTACAGTTCCGGGATGACCGTGACTGGAAGCAGTTTCATAATCCAAAGGATCTGGCGATTTCCATCTCGCTGGAGGCTGCTGAACTGCTGGAAATCTTTCAGTGGAGCGGAGCAGATCTGGACGGCAGGGAAAAGATGGACCGGATCAGAGAAGAACTGGCAGATGTGGTGAACTATTGTGTTCTGATGGCAGATGCCTGCGGGCTGGATCTGGATGAAATTGTCCAGGAGAAAATCAGAAAAAACAGTGAAAAATATCCGGTAGAGCTGGCGAAGGGAAGCAAGGAAAAGTATGACCGGCTGAAGGGGAGAACTCTGGCTTAAAGGAATTGGCTGTGTACAGGAGGCTTCGTGAAAGAATTACATGATAGAATAACAGAATTGAAAATGGGAATGGGAACAGCCTTTATTAATCAGTCATTGAATTCTAATTTGGCTTATCGTCCCGAATTTGTCTCCAACAATTACCGGCAGGGCAGGAAGGTACTGGTTTCCATTGAGGAAGAGTTGGCGCAGTGTGAGGAATTTCGAATCAGTGTGGCATTTATTACAAAAAGTGGTGTTACCCCTTTGCTTCAGACACTGAAGGAACTGGAGCAAAGGAATATCCCGGGGAAAATTCTAACCACTGACTATTTGAAATTCAGTGAGCCGGCTGCGCTGGAAAAGCTGGCGGGGCTGAAAAATATCCAGCTGAAAATATTTATGACAGACGACGAGACCGGCGGATTTCATACGAAAGGCTATATATTCCGAAAGAAAGAAATTTACAGGATTATCATTGGAAGTTCCAATATGACGCTGCGTGCGATTACGAAGAACTGGGAGTGGAATACAAAGATCCTCTCTACGGAGCAGGGAGAGATTGCCAGGAGGGTGCTGGAGGAGTTTGATGAGCTGTGGCAGGATGAACACGCCTTTTTCTACGCGGATTGTATAGAATGTTACCGCCTGGATTATCAGAAGGAACGGATGATCCGAAAACAGAGGCGGCAGGCGGCTGGGGAGGAAATTGCCGTACTGGATCGCTATACCCTGAAGCCGAATCGGATGCAGGTCGCTTTTGTGGACAGTATTATGAAGCTGCGCAGGGAGAAGGTTGACAGGGCTCTTTTGCTGAGCAGTACCGGAACAGGAAAAACGCTGGCTTCTGCTTTTGCCGTCAGGGAGATGAATCCGAGGAGAATACTTTTTCTGGTACACAGAGAACAGATTGCAAAGCAGGCGATCAGGAGTTATCAGAGGGTGTTTGGCAGTTCCAGAAATTATGGCTTGCTGTCGGGAACCAGCAAAGAGATGGACAGTGAGTTCCTCTTTGCCACTATGCAGATGATGTCGAAGGAGGAAATTTACATACAGTATGCAAAGGATGCTTTTGATGTCATTATTCTGGATGAATGCCACCACGCCGGCGCCGAGAGTTATCAGCGGATTATGCGTTACTTTACGCCTGGATTCTGGCTGGGGATGACAGCCAGCCCGGATACTGCCCAGTACGATATTTATTCCCTCTTTCATCATCATATTGCCTATGAGATCCGGCTGCAGCAGGCGCTGGAAGAGGATCTGCTCTGCCCTTTTCATTATTTCGGCATCACAGACCTGGAGATTAACGGGGAAGTGTTTGACGACAGCAGCGGTGTGAAGAACTTTTCCAGTCTGGTATCAGATGCCCGGGCTGACTATGTGATTCAGCAGGCGGAATATTATGGATTCAGCGGAGATCGGGTAAAGGGACTTGTTTTTTGCAGCAGAAAGGAAGAAGCCAGGGAACTGTCTGCCAAATTTAATGCCAGAGGCTACCGGACTGAGGCGTTGACCGGAGAGGACAGCCAGATTCGCCGGGAAGAAGTGATCGCCCGCCTGACAGATGAAGCAGATGGGGATAATCAGCTGGATTATATTTTTACGGTGGATATTTTCAATGAGGGTGTAGATATACCGGAGATTAATCAGGTCATTATGCTGCGGCCTACCCAGTCTCCAGTGGTCTTTGTTCAGCAGTTGGGTCGGGGACTTCGGAAGTGTGAGGGAAAAGAATATGTGGTGATTTTGGATTTTATCGGAAATTACATGAATAATTTTATGATTCCCATTGCGCTGTCCGGGGACCGAAGCTATAATAAGGATTCTATGCGTCGCTACGTCCGGGAAGGCGCCCGGATTATCCCGGGGAGCTCTACCATTCATTTTGATGAAATTTCGAAAAAAAGGATTTATGCGTCGATTGATGCAGCCCGGACCAATGATATAAAACTGCTGAAGGAATCATATTTTACATTAAAATATAAACTGGGACGGATTCCCAATGTCAGTGAATTCAGGCAGTATGGCGCTATTGATATAATGAAAATATTTGAAAAATGTGGGTCCTATCACCACTTCCTGAAGAAATATGAAAAGGAATATCAGATTCATCTGTCCCAGGAACAGGAAACGGTACTGGAATATATTTCGAGAAAGATTCTTTCTTATAAACGAATTCATGAGCTGGCTTTACTAAAGGATCTGCTGTTTCAGGAAAGTAGGGTTCTGCGGTACAGGGAACGGATTTACCAGGAATATCATATAGAGCTGACGAAGGCAGCGGAGGAATCAGTTATTCGGAATCTGCGCAATGAATTTCCGAAGGAGGAAGAACGGAAGAAATACGCTGTCTGTGTACTGGTGGAAAGGGACCGGGAAGGCGGCTGGAATCTGACACCGGAATTTCAGCAGATGCTGCGGGATAAAACGTTTCGGAATATGATAGAGGAAATTTTGGATTTCGGAATACAGCAGTGGCGGGAGCGATATGCAGATACTTATCGGGATACGGAATTTGTACTCTATCAAAAGTATACATATGAGGATGTATGCCGGCTTCTGCACTGGAAGAAAAATATGAATGCCCAGAATATCGGCGGTTATTTCTATGATGTGGATACGAAAACTCTTCCGGTATTTATCAATTATCATAAGACAGAGGATGCTATTGCTTATGAGGACCGGTTTGTATCGGAAAATTGTCTGATCGCATTGTCCAAGCATCCCAGAAAAACCACTTCCGGTGATGCCGACCATATATATAAGAGGACAGAGGCTGACCGGGATAATCGGATTTTTCTCTTTGTGCGTAAAAATAAGGATGATAATGAAGCGAAAGAATTCTATTTTCTGGGAGAGATTTTCGCAGAAAATGAACCTCGGCCGATCCGGATGGAAAAGACAAACGATGACGCCTTTGAAATTGACTATCGTCTGGATGTACCGGTGCGGAGTGATATTTATGATTATATCAGATGTGAGTAGGAACGTCAGTTTGGTATCATTCATGAATTTTGCCTGTCTATATATTAATAAAAAACGAGATTGGAGAAAAAGAACATGAAAACAGTACGTGTAGTGGCCGCCGTCATCCGCAGAGATGACCGCATTTTTGCAACCCAGAGGGGATATGGAGCCTTTAAGGACGGCTGGGAGTTCCCGGGCGGGAAGATCGAGCCGGGTGAGACGCCTGAGCAGGCGCTGGTGCGGGAGATCCGGGAGGAACTGGATACGGAGATCCGGGTGGGCGACCTGATTGAGCGGGTGGAGTATGATTATCCGGATTTTCACCTTTCCATGGACTGTTACTGGTGTGAGGTCGTGGAGGGGCATCTGGAGCTGAAGGAACACGAGGCAGCCAGATGGCTGAGCCGGGAGGAGCTGTTCAGTGTGGACTGGCTGCCGGCGGATATCGGGCTGATCGGACGGATTAAGGAGATGATGGAACGTGGTTAAGCAGATTGTAAAGGATATGTTTTTTCTCTCTCAGAAATCGGAGCCGGCTGGAAAAGATGACCTGCAGGTGGGCAGGGATCTGATGGATACGCTGGCGGCCAACCGGTCAGGCTGCGTGGGAATGGCGGCCAACATGATCGGGGTTCGCAAGCGGGTGATTATCGTGAACATGGGCCCTGTGGATGTGGTGATGTTTAATCCGGTGCTGCTGAAGAAAGATACGCCTTATGAAGCGGAGGAGGGCTGTCTCTCCCTGGAAGGTGTCCGCAAAACCACACGCTATCAGAATATTGAAGTGGAATATTATGATATCGGCTGGAGGAAGCGCAGGCAGAAGCTGAGCGGCTGGGCAGCCCAGATCTGTCAGCATGAGCTGGATCACCTGGAGGGGATCCTGATCTGATGATGTGTGAAGAAAGATGATGCGTGACGAAAGATGATGAATGAAGAAAAATGGGACAGACTGCTGCAGATCAGAACCTGGGGAAGGGACGATTCTTCCGCGGATCAGTACCGGTACCCCTATGAGCCGACCCCCTATCCCGTACTGGAGCGGCTGGCCAACGCCGGACTGATCGGGAAAGAAAATACACTGCTGGATTATGGCTGCGGGAAGGGACGGGTGGATTTCTTTCTGTCATGGCAGACCAGATGCCGGGCCATCGGGGTTGAGTATGACCGGCGGATTTATGACCGGGCTGCCGAAAACCGGAAAACGGCTGTTTCCGCCGGGCGGGTGACACTGGAACTGGCCGGCGCGGAGCATTTCCCGGTGCCTGCCCGGGTGGATCGGATTTATTTTTTTAATCCCTTTTCCCTGGAAATTCTGCGAAAGGTGACGGGACGGATTCTGGAATCCTGGTATGAGGCGCCCCGGGAGATTCTGTTGTTTTTCTATTATCCGTCAGATGAATATCTTTCTTTTCTGATGACGGAGGATTCTTTTTTGTTCCGGGATGAGATTGACTGTGGAGATTTGTTTCAGCGGGAGGATCAGCGGGAGCGGATTTTGATTTTTGAACTGTCAGGAGTGTGAGAAATGAGCAGGATCAGAATTGTGAAAAAGAATGATGAATACACCTCAGAATATGGGGTAGGCGATATCTTTGAGATCGCCGGCACCTGGTACGGCGGGGTGCATATTACCGGAAAATCGGGGGTGCCGGTGTCTCTGGACCGGGAGAAATATCCTGATGTGAAACAGCGGTACCGGTTCGAGAGAGTGGAGGTGTGAGGAGATGGCGTCTGATAAAACAGAGGAGCTGTATCAGCTTTTGCTGAGCAGGGGATATCCGGAGCAATTCTGCCGGGAAATTGCCTATAAAAATATGAACACGGATTATACGGCTACCCGGATGCTGGGATACCTGTACCGGATGACAGATCCCCGCCTGGAAGATCTGGTAGATGAAATGCTGGCGATTTTAAGCGACAGAGACCGGCTGATTCAGAAAAAGGAAGCAGAGCGGGCCCAGGCCGCTGTCAGTGAGATTTACAGAAATGGGCTTGGGACAGAACAGGAAGAAGATGAGGACGGAACCTGAAGGATCAGATCCCGTCCTTTTTCCGGTATGACGGGTGTCATTCAGCAAATTAAATACGGCCAAAATAAGCAGATTATTTGCGGCCTTTTAAGTGGGTTAGCTTGAACCGGCTCTTTTTATT
>CAJFOT010000021.1 GCA_904397815.1 Candidatus Paralachnospira sangeri | reverse complement strand
AATTGAATTGGTAACGATCACTTTTGGCTTCGAGTTGATTGGTTGAGCACAACCTTAGGAGGCGGTCGCTCTATCCAGCTGAGCTATGAGGACTGACGCAAAATATTTACTTATCTATTCTACTCATATCTGTCAGGAATGTCAATCAGTTTTTCTGGCAAATCGCAACAGCCAAATTGTAACAGTTACGTCAAACCGGCATCAGAACTCCACCAGTCCCTGGAGCCACACCTCACCCTTGAACCGGCGTCCGATGGCCGGCTCTCCCAGCAGGTCCATCCTGTTAATGCCCACACGGAAAGTCAAGTCATAACTCTCAACGGTCAGGAGGAGAATTTCCTCCCTGGTCAGTTCATTGACTACTGTCTCGATTTCCCTGATCTCCCCCACGATCATGTAGTGATCGCACTCCACGCCGCTGGGCATAAAGGTGGAATCTACGATGGAGTAAATATCCTCGTACATAATGCGTCTGGATATCTCCGCGTACAGGTCGATGTCCTCCATGGTCAGATCCTCCATGGCCTCCTCATCGCCCCGTCTGGCGGCCTCGATCAGAGAATTCCGTTTCCGGGAGGCTGCTCTGGTGCTGTAAATCTGCTCCGGAGTTTTCTGCACCGGGAAGAGAATCTTCCCCTCCACTGACAGGCCGGTAAGGATCACCGACTGTCCCTCCGGCTGAGGCACCTTTCCATACTTCAGGCGCATATAATCCATGGGATTCTGCATATAAAAAATCAGAGAAATCCCCAGGCCGGTTTCCTCGCAGAAGCCGGCGTAGGACTCTTTATCACTGTGCCGCATGATCGTGCTGGGAGCAGTAGATGTAATCCGATCTCCCAGCAGATAGGGGAAATAATAGTCCATGGAAAAAAGGCCGTCCTCTTCCCGCTCGCCGAATACACACAGGCCGATCTGTTCTCCGAAGCGTCTGCTGTACTGGACGAACTCTTCCTGCTCTGTCCGCAGGGAATCGGTTCCGCTGGGATTCATTTCCACAGAACGCAGCAGCTGATTCACTGCTCCTTTTTTGGTATACTGGCTAAAACCAATAGCCCGAAGATATTTGTGCATAAGTGCTCCTTTTTACAGGCAGGCATTATTTAATCACAGTCTTGCCGCCCATATAAGGCTGAAGCACCTTCGGAATATTGACGCTGCCGTCAGCGTTCAGATTATTCTCCAGGAACGCAATCAGCATACGGGGCGGTGCTACAACCGTGTTGTTTAATGTATGGGCAAAATATTTTCCATTAGGGCCTGCTACCCGGATTCTCAGGCGGCGTGCCTGTGCGTCGCCCAGGTTGGAGCAGCTTCCCACTTCAAAATATTTTTTCTGTCTGGGAGACCATGCCTCCACATCCACAGATTTCACCTTCAGATCCGCCAGATCACCGGAGCAGCACTCCAGCGTCCGGACCGGAATATCCAGAGAACGGAACAGATCCACTGTGTTCTGCCACAGTTTATCGAACCACATCTTGCTCTCCTCCGGCTTACATACCACAATCATTTCCTGTTTCTCAAACTGATGAATCCGGTACACGCCTCTCTCCTCAATGCCGTGGGCGCCCTTTTCCTTGCGGAAGCAGGGGGAGTAGCTGGTCAGAGTATAAGGCAGGTCCTCCTCCTTATTGATTGTATCAATGAATTTGCCGATCATGGAATGCTCGCTGGTGCCGATCAGATACAGGTCCTCGCCCTCGATCTTATACATCATGGCATCCATCTCCGCAAAGCTCATCACGCCGGTCACCACATCACTGCGGATCATAAAAGGCGGCACGCAGTAGGTGAATCCCCGGTCGATCATAAAATCGCGGGCATAAGAAATCACCGCAGAGTGGAGTCTGGCGATGTCCCCCATCAGATAATAAAAGCCGTTTCCGGCCACTCTTCTGGCACTCTCCAGATCAATACCATTGAACCGCTCCATAATCTCTGTATGATAAGGAATCTCGAAATCCGGAACCACCGGTTCGCCGAACCGCTCTACTTCCACATTTTCACTGTCGTCCCGGCCGATGGGTACACTGGGATCAATAATATTGGGGATGGTCATCATGATCTTGCGGATCCGCTCCTCCACATCCTTCTCTTCCTCGGACAGAGCAGTTACCCGGTCCGCATTGGCGCTGACCTGTTTCTTTACTTCCTCAGCCTCATCTTTTTTTCCCTGTCCCATCAGGACGCCGATCTGTTTAGACAGCTTGTTCCGCTCTGCCCTCAGGCCTTCTACCTCCTGTTTAATGGCCCGGTTTTTCACATCCAGTTCCAGTACCTCATCTACCAGCGGCAGTTTTTCATCCTGGAATTTATTTCGGATATTCTGCTTTACAATCTCCGGATTCTCTCTGACAAATTTAATGTCTAACATGTTTTTCCTCCTGTTGCGTATATAAAAGATTTTTCACAGTTTCCTGTTAATGAAAAAACCCTCCGTCCGTTCATGGGACGAAAGGTTCCGCGTTGCCACCCAAATTGCCGGAAAAACCGGCCTCTTATGTCAGTATGTTATAGGATACCACCCTGCCGCTGTTAACGGCCGCTCCGAAAGTGGAACGATTCCCCTGGCTGCCGGTTCCCACCGCCCACCGGCTCTCTGAAAGCTGGACAGAATCTCAGTTTTCATCATCGCGTTTCTTCTTTATATCATTATGCGGCAGTTCACCGGCTGATTACTGGATATTATATTATAAACTCACTGATTTGACAACCCCCGGATCAGATATTTTACAACGGTTTTACCGGTTTTTACCGTCTGGTTTCTGCCCGCTGCATCATCCCGCCCTCTGCTGTCCGAACGGTCTGCAGATACAGAGAAAATACAGTGCCCGCTCCCCACCTGGAGCGAACCCGAATATAGCCGCCCTGGGCAGCGGCGATTTTCCTGGCCAGGTACAGGCCCAGTCCCATACCTTCTGTCTCTGCCGCATCTGCTGACCGGTAAAAACGGGAAAAAATCTGCCCCTGCTCCTCTTCACTGATCCCCATGCCATTATCTGCCACGTCAATCCGGCAGAACATCTCCAATTTTTCCGCCCGGATCACGACTTTTCCACCGCAGGGCGTATATTTCACCCCGTTATCCACCAGATTATACAAGGCTTCCACCGTCCACACCATATCAAAGGAAGCTGTCAGGCTGTCATTCCCCGTCTCTGCCAGCAATGTAACCCCCTTTCGCCGCGCCGCCGGCAGCGCCTGCTCCCACACCTGACTGATCAGGGCGGAAACCGGTCCGGGCGCCGGTTTTACCTGGAGCAGACCGGTCTCCAGCCGGGACATTTTAATCAGGCTCTGGATCAGAAATTCCAGTTTTTCTGTCTGCTGAACCAGGGCGCCGGCATATTCCCGGCCCTCCGCTGTCAGCTCTGTCTCCTGGAGCAGCTCTGTATACAGACGGAGATTGGCCACCGGCGTCCGGGTCTGATGGGCGATATCGGATATCAGAGTCTTGATTTTATCCCGTTCCTCTCTGATCCGCTCCTCAGACCGGCTGCTCCGGTTCAGGAACTGAACCATCCTGCTCTCGGCAGAGGACATCAGAGACTCATCATAGCTGGATTCCTCATAATTGCCAGCCACCGCCTCGTCCAGCATCCGGTTCAGCCGGCTGAACAGTTCCTTTTCCCTTCTGCTGAAATGCATCCACAGAAAGAAGACGAGGGCCGCGCCGATCAGCACAGCCCCCGCCGCCAGTTTATTTTCCGCAAGCCACGCTGCGGCCGCTGTCCACAGACTCATGGCTTTTCCACCTCCCAGCAGTATCCGATGCCGTATACCGTCCGGATACAGGATTTATCCCCCAGCTTCGTCCGCAGCCGGTTCACCGCCACTGACAGAGCATTTTCATCCACATCCAGAAAAGTATCATCCCAGACATAGGACTGGAGCCGCTCCCTGGGGACGGGATGCCCGGCGTTTTTCACCAGCATCCAGAGAATCCGCTGCTCCGTCCGGCTCAGCTCCAGCCGCTGTTCTCCCCGCCGGAACGTCAGATTCTCAAAATCAAACAGGAACGCCCCCTGCCGGTACCGGAGACGGTCCTCCTTCCGGCGCAGCCGGGCCAGCACCCTGGCCCGCAGAATCGCCAGACTGAAGGGCTTCGTCACATAGTCGTCCGCCCCCAGGGAAAAGCCTGCCACCACATCCAGCTCCATGTCATTGGCCGTCAGCAGGATCACCGGCGTCGTCTGCCGTTCTTTGATCCATACCAGAAGATCGGTTCCTTTCCCGTCTGGCAGGTTTACATCCAGCAGCACCAGATCCACCTGTTCCCGGGACAGCAGCTCTTTGCCACAATGTCAAGTGGTAAATTCAAAGTTTGATATTAAGATGTTTGAGGCAAATTTCTTGACAAATAAATTGATTT
>CAJFOT010000020.1 GCA_904397815.1 Candidatus Paralachnospira sangeri | reverse complement strand
CACCTGGTGAAGAGGCCCTCTGCCGATGAACCTGGTGCGTCTTAAGGCTTAGCCCGGCGGAAGCGGAAGCCCGTTTGCGGCACCCTTCGTCTGATGCTGGCGGGGCCGTCCGGGCTGTGCAAGTCCCCCTTGAACAAAAATATATATTATTTCTCCTCTGCCGCTCTCGCCGCAATCTCTTTCTGCTGCACGTCAACCGGCGCCTGCTCATAGCGGGCGAATTCGTAGGAGTATTCGCCGATACCGCCGGTCATGGAGCGGAGATCGGTATTATAGCCGAAAAGTTCGGACATCGGCACGTCTGCCGTAATGATCTGTTTGCCTCCCGTAATGTGATCCATACCCAGTACACGGCCTCTCCGCTTATTGATATCTCCCATGATATCGCCGGCAAAGCTGTTGGGGATGGTTACCTTCAGTGTGGCAATAGGCTCCAGAAGAACCGGGGACGCTTCCATAAAACCAGCCTTGAAGGCGATGGAGGTCGCTGTCTTGAATGCCATCTCAGAGGAATCTACCGGATGGTATTTGCCATCGATCAGTGTCGCTTTTACACCTACTACCGGATATCCCGCCAGCGGACCCTTCTGAACGGATTCCTGCAGTCCTTTTTCCACAGCGGGGAAGTAGTTCTTCGGCACAGCGCCGCCGACTACTCTTTCCTCGAAGATAAAAGGCTTCTCCAGATCGCCGGAGGGCTCGAATTCCATCACAACCACACCGTACTGTCCGTGTCCGCCGGACTGTTTCTTATGGGTTCCGGTAACGGTAGCCTTTTTCTTAATGGTCTCCCGGAAAGCGATCTTCGGCTTGCTCAGCTCTACATTTACTTTGTAGCGCTCTGCCAGCTTGCTGACTACTACCTCCAGCTGCTGGTCGCCGATGCCGTACAGCAGTGTCTGACGGTTCTCGCTGTCAGTGACAGACTTCACAGTCAGATCCTCATCCATGATCTTGCCCAGTGCTGTGGCAATCTTATCCTCGTCACCCTTATTCACCGCCTTATACCGCATATAGGTATAGGGAGTGGAAATCTCAGGACTTTCGTACGCCACCTGCGCGCCTTTTAAGGCGATGGTATCGCCTGTGGAGATATTGTTAATCTTTGCCACAGCGCCGATATCCCCGGCCTTCAGCTCCGGTACCTCAATGGCCTCTTTGCCCCGCAGAACATAAAGTTTGGACAGCTTCTCCTCTGTCTCTTTATTTACATTGTAGATCATGGTATCCGGCTTCAGGGAACCGGTGCAGATCTTTACGAAGGAATATTTTCCGATAAAGGGATCTACCAGGGTCTTGAATACCTTGGCGCTCATATATTTGCTGCTGTCATATACCACCGGAACAATTTCACCGTTGCTCAGATCCTTGCCGTATACCGGCTTATTCAGCGGTGAAGGGAAGTATTTCACGATGCAGTCCAGAAGCATTTTCGCGCCCTGGGCATTGATGCCGGAACCCATTAAGACAGGAACGATCTCGCCGTCAGTCACGTGACTTCTCAGCGCGGCGGAAATTTCTTCATATGTAAACGTGTCACCGTCAAAATAACGCTCCATATATTCTTCGCTGGTTTCTGCCACCGCCTCGATCAGCGCGTCGTAGCTGATGGAAACATGGTGCTCCAGATATTCCGGAATCTCGCATTCTTCGTATTCACTGGTAGAACCGACAAATCGGCGACCTTTCATTTTCACCAGGTTAACGAATCCGACAAACTTCTCATTTTCACGAATCGGTACATGGAACGGCGCTACCTTACGTCCGAATTTTTCATTCAGCGCAATCATAATATTCCGGAAGCTGGCATGGTCATCATCCATATCCGTTACAAAAAACAGCGCAGGGATACCTTTTGTCTGGCAGAATTCCCATGCCTTCTCTGTTCCCACTTCCACACCGGATTTGCCGTTTACAACAATAACTGCTGCATCGGCAGCTGCCATAGCTTCTTCTACTTCACCTACAAAATCGAAGTATCCCGGTGTATCCAGTATATTAATCTTATGGCCGTCCCACTCAACAGGAACCAGGGAAGTACCGATGGAAAACTGACGCTTAATTTCTTCTTTATCAAAATCACTGATGGTATTTCCATCGGTTATTTTACCCATTCTTTTGGTAATGCCCGAAATAAAGGCACATGCTTCAGTCAATGTCGTCTTTCCGGCGCCTCCATGTCCCAGAAATACCACGTTACGGATCTGATCAGTTTCATAGACATTCATGTAAATTACCTCCAATGCTGTGTTTTGCGCATACATGCACCCCCGAAAAGGACGATTTATGCTCATGTAAACATTTTACTAAAAAATTCAAAATATTACAAGTAATTTATTCATTTTTTACAATTTTATGTTTGAGATTTCAGAAACATTTTCGACACACACGCTTTAAAGTGTTAAACTTTAAAGTGAAAAAGGATTGACAAACCAAAGGACTTCGACTACAATAAAATCCAGCATTGTTACAGGCGGCATTCTGCCGCATGGGAGGACACTATCCATGATTATTATTATGAAGCCGGGCGCTAAGCCCGCGTCAATCCAAAATGTAATAAAAACCATCCAGGACCATGGCCTGCGGGCCCATCTCTCAGAAGGCGATCAGGTTACCATCATCGGCGTAGTCGGCGATAAAGCCAGGCTGGCACACTCCAATATTCAGCTGGCTCCGGAAGTGGAAAAAATCGTCAATGTTACGGAATCCTATAAACTTGCAAACAGAAAATTCCATCCGGATGACACAATCATCCATCTGGACCATACTCAAATAGGCAGCGGCATCCTGACAGTTATGGCCGGTCCCTGTGCCATCGAAAGCGAGGAACAGCTGCTGAGCACAGCCAGGGCAGTGAAAAAAGCAGGCGCCACATTTCTCAGGGGCGGCGCCTATAAACCCAGGACATCTCCCTACTCTTTCCAGGGGCTGGAAGAGGAAGGGCTGAAATATATGAAAACCGCCCGGGAGGAAACGGGGCTGAAGGTCATCTGTGAGGTTACCAGCGCCAGAGCGATCGAAACAGCTGCCAGATATGTGGACATGCTTCAGATCGGCGCCCGGAATATGCAGAACTTCGAACTGCTGAAAGAAGCCGGAAAAACCGGCATCCCGGTTCTGCTCAAGCGGGGCCTGGCAGCAACCATTGACGAGTGGCTGAACGCCGCGGAATATATTATGAGCGAAGGCAATGAAAATGTGGTTCTGTGTGAACGGGGCATCCGCACATTCGAGACATCTACCAGAAACACCCTGGATATCAGCGCCGTCCCGGTACTGAAGGAACGGACCCATCTCCCGGTTATCATCGATCCCAGCCATGCCGCCGGCGTCAGGGCATATGTGGCCCCTCTGGCAAAGGCCGCTGTGGCAGCAGGGGCCGACGGCCTGATGATCGAAGTGCATCCCTGCCCTGCCTGTGCATTATCCGATGGTCCTCAGTCTCTGACCTTCGAAGATTTTGACCATCTCTGCCAGGAGCTGCGGCCCTACGCTGCTCTGGCCGGAAGGGAGTTCTGAATGCGATGAAGATTGGATTTATCGGCCTGGGACTGATCGGCGGTTCCATCGCCAGAGGACTTCGGAAAAAGCACCCGGAATACTATATGATCGCCACTGCCCATTCAGAACAGACTGTGGCCATGGCCCTGGAGGAAGGGGTCATCGATGAGGGCTGCAGCCAGGTGGATGAGCGGTTCGGCAGCTGCGATCTGATTTTCCTGTGTGCGCCTGTTTCCTATAATATATCTTATCTGGAACAGCTGAAATCACTGATTTCCGACCGGTGCGTCATCACAGATGTGGGCAGCACCAAGACGGAAATCCATGAAGCGGCCACCCGTCTGGGGCTGGAAGCTCATTTTATCGGCGGCCATCCCATGGCCGGCTCTGAGCGCAGCGGGTTCCAGTATTCCACAGACCATCTGATCGAAAATGCCTGGTACGTGCTGACACCCTCTTCCCAGTCCACCCGGGAACAGCTGGATCTCTGCCTGTCTGTGGTCAGGGATCTGAATGCCCTGCCCCTGGTGCTGAATTACCAGGAGCATGACAGCATCGTGGCCGCTATCAGCCATCTGCCCCACCTGATCGCTGCCGGCCTGGTGAACCTGATCCATGACAGCGACAGCCCTGACCAGATCATGCGGCAGGTAGCCGCCGGAGGGTTCAAGGATATTACCCGGATCGCTTCCTCCTCGCCGGTGATGTGGCAGCAGATCTGTATGACCAACGGAGAAAATATCAGCAGATTTCTGCGGGCCTACATTCAGTCCATGGAAACCATCCTCCGGGACCTGGAAACCGGAGACAGCCAGAAAATCTACGATCTGTTCGAATCCGCCCGGGACTACAGGGACTCCATCCCCGATCAGTCCAGAGGGCCGCTGAAAAAAGAATATTCCATCTACTGCGATCTGGTGGACGAGGCGGGCGCCATCGCCACCATCGCTACTATCCTGGCAACTCATCAGATCAGTATCAAGAACATCGGCATCATCCACAACCGGGAATTCGAGCAGGGTGTCCTCAAAATCGAGTTTTATGAGGAGAGCGCCGCCGATGAAGCTGACCGGCTGCTGACCCGGTGCCAGTACAACGTATATAAACGGTGAATTCTATCATTCCATTTTCAGGGAGGAATTTATGATTACATTAAGAAAAGCCAGGGCGCTGAAAGGTGAGCTGACAGTCCCGGGAGACAAATCCATCTCCCACCGCAGCGTCATGTTCGGTTCCATCGCCAGAGGAACCACAGAAATAACCGGTTTTCTCCAGGGGGCGGACTGTCTGTCCACCATCAGCTGTTTTGCGAAAATGGGCATCCCCGTGGAAAATGACGGCAGCCGGGTGATCGTCAGAGGCCGGGGCCTGCGGGGCCTGAGACAGCCGGAGGAACCGCTGGACTGCGGCAACAGCGGCACCACCGTCCGCCTGCTCAGCGGCATCCTGAGCGGCCAGTCCTTTTCCTCAGTCCTCACCGGCGACGCCTCCATCCGCAGACGTCCCATGAAACGGATCATCGATCCCCTGACCCTGATGGGCGCGGACGTTGAGAGCATCCCCGGCACCGGCTGCGCGCCCCTGCAGATTCATGGCGGCGCCCTTCACGGCATCCATTACCAGTCCCCGGTGGCCTCGGCCCAGGTGAAATCCGCCGTCCTGCTGGCAGGACTGTACTCGGAGGGTCAGACTGCCGTGACAGAACCGGCCCTCTCCCGCAATCATACCGAGCTGATGCTGCGGTATTTCGGCGCGCAGGTAGACAGCCATGACACCACCGCTGTCATCCGTCCCGCCGATGAGCTGTACGGACAGAAAATCTCCGTCCCCGGAGACATCTCCTCCGCCGCCTATTTTATCGCAGCCGGGCTGATGATTCCGGGATCAGAATTATTGATTAAAAATGTGGGAATCAACCCCACCAGAGACGGCATCATCCGGGTATGCCGGATGATGGGGGCAGATATCACCTTATTAAATGAAAATCATGAAAACGCAGAGCCTACAGCCGATATCCTGGTACGGGGCAGCGATATGAAAGCCACTGTTATCGAAGGAAAACTGATTCCCACACTGATCGACGAGCTGCCGGTCATCGCCGTTATGGCATGCGCGGCAGAAGGGGAAACCATCATCAGAGACGCCGCTGAACTGAAAATAAAAGAATCCAACCGGATTCAGGCCATAGCAGAAAACCTGACAGCCATGGGCGCTGATGTCACAGAGACAGAGGACGGCCTGATCATCCGGGGCGGCAGACCTCTCCACGGCGCCTCCATCCAATGCCATATGGACCACCGGATCGCCATGAGTTTCGCGGTTGCCGCCCTCTGGGCAGAGGGAGAAACTACGATAACAGACAGCGACTGCGTCAGCATCTCCTATCCCGATTTCTTCCGGGAGCTGGGACAGCTCACGGAAAGCTACTGATTCAGCTTCCCCAGTATAAATCCCAGCAGGACATACATCCCCCACGCTGTCAGAAAGGAATCAACACCAAACAAGTGAAGGGTCGTAAGGCACATGGCGATTCCCAGGAGGGCAAAGAAAGAGTATATCTTCCTGCTTTCTTTGTCCTCTCTGTTCTGGATCAGGTAATAAATACCCAGTACTGCCATCGCCGCGATGCCGCCTGCCACCAGCCCGCCGCCCAGGCTTCCGTGACCGGTTGCCACGATCAGCGCTGTGACAGTCAGAACCACAGCGCCGCCCAGCCATATCCCGGTTTTGTCCTGACGCTGGTTTTCTTTCGCCATCTCTACCGCGCCGGCCATCATTTCTGTAATCTCTGTTTCCGATAATTCATTTGATTTCTTGTCCATATCATCTTTTTCAGAACGCATCAATTCAGGCACTGTGACGCCCAGCGCTTTCGCCAGCGGTTCCAGCGTATTGATATCCGGAAAACCCACACCCCTCTCCCACCGGCTGACCGCTTTATCCGTCACCCCAATCTGCGCCGCCAGTTCCGCCTGGGTCATATTTCTTTCCTTTCTGGTCAACGCAATAAACTGTCCAAACACCTTTGCATCCACCCTCTTCTCCTCCTTTCCACAGCATCAGCATACGAAAAGAAGGCCCCGCTGTCAATCGATGATTCATCGAGTACACTGCTGACGCCTGGGCCATTTCATATTTTGAGGATATTTTCCGTAATTATGTGATATATCTGCGCAGCGCCCGGCTGATCTTCCCGGCATATTCCTCCGGCGCTTCCTCCATCCCTTCCCTGATCCAGCCCATCAGCAGCTGGAGGAAGCCTCCTGTGGAATATTCGGCGAAATACACACTGTCGCTTCCTTCCGGCTGGCCGGCTCCCATGCGGCTTCTGATCACATTAACAGACGCCCGGCTGATCTCAAAATAAATCAGTCCCTCCATCCCGCTTCTGTAAAGCAGCAGGAGAAACGCTTTGTTTTGATGCCAGAACCCGAAGTATTCTCCCGCGATCTGCTCCAGATCGTAGCCGGACAGCACCGGATACCTGGCCCGGTACTCCCCGCACAGCCGCTCAAACCGGCGCCGCAGTACATCCTCCTTTCCCCGGTACAGCCGGTAAAATGTTCTTCGGGCCACATCCGCCTTTCTTACAATCTCTGAAACCGTAATCCGGTCAAAGGGCTTTTCCTCCATCAGCGCGTCCAGCCCTTCCTCAATCATCCTGGCAGACTGCTCCTTCTGCCTCTCATGTCCGTTCACAGCACGCCTCCCTTCCATCGATGCTCCCGGCTGCTCCGGCATACACCTGTCTTCTCTCTCCTGAATCTGCGGCGCAGAAAGAATAAACAACGCAGAGCAACCGGCACAAATATGTGGCACAAAACCCCCGTTTTTGCGGCACTTTCATGCCATCAGTTGATTTTTCTCTGTAAACAATATACGATAAAAGAAGAAGAGGCACAAGTGTAACATTTTTTATTTTTCCCAGACCCAGAATATCATACAATTTAAGGAGATTTCCCATGACCAGAACTATTGTGATCTTTGACTCAAAATATGGCTTCACCGAGCAATATGCTCGGTGGATCAGCGCCGCTTTGGGCTGTCCGGCTGTCAGACGGAAGGATTTTGATTCCGCAGATTTTTCTTCCTGTGAAACCATCATTTACGGGGGCGGCCTGTACGCAGGCGGGGTCAGCGGCATCCGACTGCTGACGGAGCACTGGAATCAGCTCTCCGGCCGGAATGTTGTCCTTTTCACCTGCGGGCTGGCTGACCCGTCCGATCCGGATAACGCGGCCCATATCCGCACTTCACTGTCAAAAGCGCTGCCTGCTGAGATGATGGAGAAAATCCATCTGTTCCATCTCCGGGGCGGCATCGACTATGCCCGACTGAATCTGAAACATAAAGCTATGATGGCCATGCTGCGCCGGTGGCTGCTCAGAAAAGACCCCGGCAGCCTGCGCATCGAGGACCGGCAGCTGCTGGAAACCTATGGGAAACAGATTGATTTTACCAGCCAGTCCGCCATAGAACCTCTGATCCGCCTGTGTATTTCCCTGCAGGAATCCTGAAAAAAGTATCCGGAAGCCAGTCTGATGTGTTATACTATAGGTACTTTCGAATAAAAATACCTGCGGTACATGAAATGTTTTATCACAGAAAAGAGAAAGGGGGATTTTTATGGATTTTGAGACATTACAGCATACTCGGGAAAGCTGCCGGGTATACAGTGACAGACCTGTGTCCAGGGAGACGCTGGCCCACCTGATTGATGTTGCCCGCCTCAGCCCCAGCGCATGCAACTCCCAGCCATGGCACTTTATCATTGTAGACGAACCGGAAGCCCGGCAGAAAGTGATCGAAGGGCTGAATGACCATGGTGTGACCGGATGCATCTGGGGCAGTCAGGTACCGGCTTTCATTTTCATCTGCGAGGAAAAGGCCCAACTGCGCCCTGCCATCGCGAAGCAGTATGGCTCCCAGTATTTTGCCCAGATGGATATCGGCATGGCGGCTATGAGCCTGTGCTGTGAAGCAGCCTCCATCGGGCTGGGAACCTGCATCATTGGCACCCTTGACCGGCCGAAACTGGAAGCGTCTTTTGGCATTCCCGCGGAGTGTGCGCTCCGGCTGATGATCACAGTCGGGTATCCCGCCAAAAATGACGGGCCCCGAAAAAAAGTCAGAAAAAATCTGGATGAACTGATATCCTGGAACCACTGGTAATCAGCTGCGGCAGGCCGCAGAACGCCGGCAGGCCGGCTGTCTCATGCCGGTCTGCCGATAGATCTGCCAGGCAGCCGGAAGCAAGAGAACTGACAGCACACTATATACTAAAAACAAAATAGGAACCGCTGGCACAATTGTTTTTCCAATCTGATACAGAGAAAACGTATTCAGGCCAAAAGGCAGCTGCAGCAGTTGATCCGGCAGCAGCCCCAGCATCTTTGTAATTCCAGAGAGATCTGGCAGGAAAGCGGGCAGAAACAGCAGGATAAAAGGCAGGCTGGCCCCCAGTACGGCAGATCTGGTTTTTGCGGTAATCGTCATCGCTGCCGCCAGAATAAACAGCGTGCCTATATATCCTCCTGCTGCCGACAACAGATATTCCTGAAAAAAAGTAATATGGCACCAGCTCTTCCATCCCCCCAGACCAGTCTGAATCATACAGTTCCCTCCGCCAGCTCCCAGACACAGCAGAACAAGCCCGGAATACAGCAGAACCGCCAGCCAATAGATAACAGTGATCAGCAGGAAACCTGCTTTGATCTTTGCGCCGGTTCCTTTGTTTCTGCCATAGCAGGAGGAAAAAAATACCGGAGCCGCTCTCCATGCAAACTCATCCGCAAAAATACCAGACACCAGAAAACCGGTAATCAGCACCACTGCCATCAGCACCACGGACATGTATTCCAACAGCGATTTCCAGCCGTCCGCATATTCGTAATGCAGGGGTCGTTCTAACGTTTCATACCGGCTGATCAGCCAGCTTTTCTCATTCTCAGAAAACTGATCTTTTCCGTCACCCTCATATAACCAGTTTCTCAGATTTTTCACCCGGTTATCATAAAAACTGACCACTTCATCCTCACTGATATTATCAGCCCGATAATAGTCATATTCCTGAAAACCGGAAAAAGCCTGATTGATCATTTCACGGATATCAGAAAAGCCCTGTTTCCGAGAAAAAGCGATATTATTATCTGTCACGTTGTTTGAAAGATATTCCGGTGATGTGTTCACTTCGCGGTTTGCTTCCAATACATTTTGCAGCACTTCCGTAGTGAGTTCACCGGCCCACTGGTTCTTTTCCTTCCGTAAGCAGGCAGCTGCTTTCGGCCCACTGAAAGATTTCCCTGACCGGTCTGTATAAGATATGCTGATTACCGCAAAATAACTGACAATCCCGATACATGCCAACAGCAGCAACAGTGCGGCCCGATTCGCCGGCTTCAGGAAAATCTTTTTCCACTCATACTTCACCAATACCATTCCAGACTTCATGACAATCTCCTTCCCTGAATGCTTATCAATTTATTCTACCAGATATAACAACCTGAGAAGGAAAAAGGATAGCTGGTCTTTCAGATTTTTGTCAGTATTTTATATAATGTTTCCGAACTTTATAGATGATTCCGCCAGTCAAGACAATTCCAGCTCCAATAAGCAGGACTGCCGATAAAACCATAGAGGCATCATCGCCGGTCTCAGGTGAAGCCGCGGCAGTGGTTTGCGTTGCTGAAGCAGACGCCTGTCCGGAGGAAGCCGAAGATTCTGTTTGAGCGTCTGATCCTGATGCTGCTTCAGCATTTCCGGACTTGTCCGATTCTGATGGCTTTGCAGTATCAGTGTTTCCAGCATCAGTATCTCCTGTATCTGACGCGCCTGATGATTCCTCTGGTGTTTCAGGTACTTCTGCGGCAGGGATTTCTTCAGCCTCCTTGGCATAGCCGCAGACAGCGCATTCCTCATGCCGCAGGCCGGGTTCCGTCTGTGTAGCCTCCTGATCTGTCATCCAGCGGAAAGTATGGGCTTCCAGATTCAGGATTTCCCCGCATTCACAGATATTCCAGTGATTCGTTTCATCCTGGTGCCAGCCGCTTCCATCCTCTGTATGTTCCTGAATTGCCGGAATGACCGTATTGCTCTGAGGAATTTCCACCATGGCATTTGCGTCACTAAAATATTTGCCGCAGCCGCCGCAGTACCAGTATTCGATATTTCCCGGGTTCAAATGCTGAATATTCCGGTCCTAAATGGACGACAGTCCGGTCGAAGAGTACCGCAATAAAATGACTGATTGGGGCCTACCATTATCTCAGT
>CAJFOT010000019.1 GCA_904397815.1 Candidatus Paralachnospira sangeri | reverse complement strand
TAAGTATTTGTAATCAGGTCTCCACATGTCTGTCCCTCCTCCCCGTCCCTGCACAGACCAGTGCTGACCGGCAGTTCCCGGAGCCGTTATACGATGGACTTCTCCTGTTGACGGGATGTGCGAAGGGACAAAAACACAGAGCTGCAGATGTCTTGCGTTTTTGTTCTTTCATGCAGCCATCAGCAGATAAAGAAGGTGCCGGGACTGGGGGATGGCCAAACAGTGTTTTCGTTTCACAGCGCGCAGGCAGGCCCTTTTTCAGGCCGGGAACAAAGGCGTTAAGGGGCGGGGCTGTCCGGACACAGCATTCTGCCGCGGCTCTTGATGCCGTCCGGGCTGCATAAACTCCCGAATGAAAACATATAGAAACTGCGGCATCGGATGAGGGAAAGGGGAAGCGGACTTGACTGGAAGCTGATTTTGCATGATTGCATAATTCTGGGAAATAGGATATGATAATGATAGTATAGATGACAGGGAGAGAAGGCCATTATGGAGCTGTACAAGATAATGCTGGTGGATGATGAGGAAGAGGTGCGGGAGAGCATCATCCGCAAGGTCCCATGGGAAGAGAATGGATTTATGGTGGTGGGGAGCGCAGAAAATGGTGAGGATGCGCTGGAAAAAGCAGAACTGCTGGAACCGGATGTGGTGATGACGGATATCCGTATGCCTTATATGGACGGTCTGGAGATGGCGGAACGGATGCGGAAACTGTATCCTGCTGTGAAGATTATTATTTTTTCCGGATTTGATGAATTTGAGTATGCCAAGCAGGCGATCAAGCTGAACGTGACGGAGTACATTCTGAAGCCGGTGAATGTGGAGGAACTGACAGAGATTCTGCACCGGGTGAAGGAGAATCTGGACCGGGAGATTGCCGAAAAGCGGAATGTGGACAGCCTGCGGGAAACTTTCTATCACAATCTGCCTGTCCTGCGGGAACGGTTTTATATGGATCTTCTGAAGGGGCGGATCAAAGCAGAGGATATGGATGAATTGATGAAGGAATATCAGATCGGCATGAATCGCGGCGGCGCCTGGGTGGCCGGCATTATTGAAATTACGATGCCGGAAAACCAGAATGACGGTCTGACGATTCACAAAGAACATGAACTGATCCCGATTTCTGTGCGGCGGATCGTGCAGGAGACGCTGGAACCCAGGTTTTTGCCGGTAATCATTGACGACCAGGGCACGCTGAATCTGATCGTGGCAATGGAGCAGAATCAGGATGCGGCGGAGCTGATTGATATCTGCAATGCGGTATGTCGGAGCTGTAAGCGGATTCTGAAGCTGGATATCGCCATCGGCATCGGGAGCCGGGTCGGTCAGATGCTGGAACTGAGGCAGTCCTATCGCCAGGCCAGAGAGGCGCTGGGGTATAAAAATATTGTGGGGATGGGCAGCGCAATTTATATCCAGGATGTGGAACCGACACAGAAAGCGGTCCTTCATTTTGACAGCAAAAGTGAAAGTGAACTGCTGACGGCTGTTAAATTCGGCGGCCAGGAGGAGATCGGACAGGCTGTGAAGGCCATAGCCCTGAAAATGGACGAGGCCAAGGTTCATGTCCGACAGTATCAGACTTATTTGATTGGCATTATGAATTGTCTGACCAGGATCATACAGCAATATGAACTTCTGCCGGCGGAGGTGTTTGGGAAGGAAGCGGATTATTTTGGGATTTTGAGCGGGCTGAATACTACAGAGAATGTCCAGCAGTGGCTGTTCGGCGTATGTGTGCGGATGAGTGAGCAGCTGAGCCGGAAACGGAATACCACGACCCAGAATATCATTCAGCAGGCGAAGGAATATATTCTGGAAAATTATGGAGATCCTGATCTGTCGGTGGAAAAACTGTGCAGTTATCTGCATATCAGTCCCGCTTATTTTTCTACAATTTTTAAAAAGGAAACCGGGCAGACTTACGTGGCTTATCTGACAGATGTGCGAATGGAAAAAGCAGTGGAAATGCTGAACCATACAGATGAAAAAACATATGTCATTGCCGCGGCCGTAGGATATACAGAACCGAATTATTTCAGCTATGTGTTTAAAAAGAAATTCGGTGTAGCGCCGACCAGATATCGGGGAAAGAAAAACTATGAATCGTAGCGATAATATCATAAAGCGCTGGGTGAAATGTCTGCTGGCTCTGTATGAAAAAAGCAGCATTTGGAATGTGGTATTCTTTTCGTTTACCATCAGCGCGGCCCTGGCCATTCTGCTGATCGGTATTTCTTTGTACAGCAGGTTCAGCCAGCAGATGGAATATCTGATCCGCGAGGAGAATCAGGCATTGATCGTTCAGGCGAATAAAACACTGGATTCTTATCTGCGGAATCTGATGAAAGTTTCGGATACGCTTTATTACAGCGTGATTAAAAACAAAGATCTGTATCAGGAACCGGTAACGGAAGAATTCCAGCTGCTGTATGATGCTAATAAAGATTATATTGAAAATATTGTTCTGTTCACAGGAGACGGAGAACTGATCGAGACAGCACCTGCGGCGAAACTGAAGGCCAATGTGGATCCCAGTGAGCAGGAATGGTTTACGGCGGCCATGAGCAGATCGGAAAACATTCATTTCTCTACGCCGAAGCTGCAAAATCTGTTCGTAAAAAATGACGGGCAGTACCGTTGGGTGATTTCTGTCAGCCGGGCTGTGGAGATCACGCGGGGAAGAGAGATCAGCCAGGGAGTTCTGCTGATGGATATCCGCTATGATATGATTGAGCAGGTGTTTGACAATATCAGTCTGGGAAACAATGGGTATACTTATCTGGTGGATAGAGAGGGCACCTACATTTATCACCCGAAGATGCAGCTGATTGCATCCGGAGCTTATCAAGACAGCATTCTGGACGCATCCGATCTGCAGGACGGGAATTATGAAGAGATCTTTCAGGGAGAAAAACGGAATATTACCATAAAATCGGTAGGTTATACCGGGTGGAAAATTGTGGGTGTGACGCCGGCTGCTGCCAGTTGGAGCCGGCCTACCAGCGGAATCCGTGACAGGCTGTTTATTGTATTTCTGGCGGCTTTCTTTATGTATCTGCTTTTTGTTGTCAACAGCTACATTTCATCAAAGATTACCAATCCGATCAAGGAATTGGAGATATCAGTGAAGGAGCTGGAGGGAGGAGACCTGAATACGCAGGTATATGTAGGGGGAACCTATGAGATCCAGCATCTGGGCACATCCATTCAGATTATGGCCAGGCAGATTCAGTCGCTGATGGATGATATTGTGGCAGAACATGAGTCAAAGCGGAAGAGTGAGCTGGATACTCTTCAGTCGCAGATTAATCCTCACTTTTTATACAACACATTGGATATTATTGTATGGATGATTGAAAATGAGAGACAGTCCGAAGCGGTAAAGGTTGTAACTGCTCTGGCCAGGTTTTTCAGGATCAGTTTGAGTAAGGGAAAGACGGTGATCCCGGTCCGGGATGAGCTGGAACATGTGAGAAACTATCTGATGATTCAGAAGATGCGGTTTAAAAACCGTTTTGAGTATGAGATAACTGCAGATGAGCAGGCTGGTCAGCTGGCTACGATTAAGCTGATTCTTCAGCCCCTGGTGGAAAATGCTATTTATCATGGGATGGAATATATGGATGGAGATGGTCTGATTCGTGTGGAGGCGAAGCAAAAAGGCGAGGATCTTCTGATCAGCATTGAGGATAATGGATTGGGGATGCCTCAGGATGTGGCGGACACCCTTTTGACCAGAGAGACGTCTGAGAAAGAAAAGAATCAGTCCAGAAAGGGCTCCGGCATCGGGCTGAAAAATGTCCATGAACGGATCAGGCTGTATTTCGGTCAGGATTATGGCCTGCAGATTTTTTCAGAGCCGGATGAGGGAACCCGAATTGTGATCCGGCTGCCGGCAGTTCCCTATGAGGAATGGGAAAAAAAGGATATGTTGTAATGAACAAGCCGAACAAATTGTTTTATATTATAGGATTTATTTTGCTGGTGCTTCTTTTTTTGATGAGCACGACAGATCTGTTTTTTCAGGAAAGGGATGTACCGGTATATGCGATATCTGTGATTGTGGATGACACCACAGATGATTTCTGGCTGAATTACAAGAAAGGAATGGATCAGGCTGCAGGAGAATTCAATGTGGATATCAGTTTTGTAACCCTTTATGATAACAGCAATGAGCAGAATTTCCAGCAGACAGAACTGATTCGCAGAGAAATTGAAGATGGAGCGCAGGCCCTGGTGATTGCAGCAGCGGACAGCCAGAAACTGGCAGAATCATTGAATGAGATGGTGCTGGATGTGCCGGTTATCGCCATACAGACATCTTTGCCTTATCAGGAACTGGACAGCAGTGTGCTTCCAGATGACAGTGAAATGGGCCAGATGCTGGCAGATGAAATTTCGGAATGTCAGAGCAGGGATGAGCATGTGTATATCCTGGCGCTTCAGCTGACGCAGGATGGACTGAAAGAACGGTGCCATCAGCTGGAACGGGCATTGACAGAAGCGGGTTTTCAGGTCAGTCTTTTGACGGGAGAGGAGCCGGGGATAATTGAAACACTGGTTCAGCAGGTGACAGAGCGTCAGGAGAAGTGTGTGATGGTGGGATTGGATGCCGGATCGCTTCTGGATACGGCGTCCTGTGTAGAGGCGTATTATGGAAACTATCTGGTTTCTGTGTATGGGTTCGGATATAATGCTCAGATTCTCAGTATGGTAGAAAGTGAAAAGATTAACGGTACTGTTATTTCTGATGAT
Source organism: Candidatus Paralachnospira sangeri (assembly GCA_904397815.1). Lineage (GTDB taxonomy): Bacteria > Bacillota > Clostridia > Lachnospirales > Lachnospiraceae > Paralachnospira_A > Paralachnospira_A sangeri. The sequence continues at coordinate 22,270 of CAJFOT010000019.1, read as the reverse complement.
TATGTGATGGGATACCAAAGCATAGAAAAAGCGGTGGCCTGTCTGAATATGCCGGGTGTGCCGGCATCCGGCAGGCTGAACACTTATCTGGTGACAAAAGATCTGATGTATGAGGACGAGCTGTCTAGGATTCTTTTTCCGATTTCGTAGAAAAGAGGATGAGTCAATTGTTGCCAGTATGAAATGGGGGATCATACTATGAAAAAAATAATCGGTGCAGGGGTGCTGCTGGCGGCGGCAGCGATTTTCTGGATTTATGGAAGAGGAAGCACACAGACCCAGAAAACTTCTATTAAAGTAGGAATTTCCATCTACCGCCAGGATGATACTTTTATATCCAGTATGATGGGCAGTCTGGAATCTTATGCCAAAACACTGGAGCAGGAGAAGAATATCAAGATCTCTATTGACATTTCCGACGGCAATGAAAACCAGAATACCCAGAATGAACAGGTGGAACGCTACATCTCGCTGGGTTATGACGTACTGTGCATCAATATGGTGGACCGGGCGGAGGCCGCTACGGTAATCGACAAGGCAGAGGCTGCGGATATCCCGGTGATTTTCTTCAACAGAGAGCCGGTGGAGGAAGACATGTATCGGTGGGAAAAACTGTATTATATCGGCTCGGACGCAAAGGAACAGGCAGTGCTTCAGGGCCAGATGATCCTGGATGCTTTAGCCAGCCGTCCGGAAGAAATTGACATTAATCAGGATGGTATCCTTCAGTATGCCATGCTGGAGGGGGAGATCCGCCATCAGGATTCCATGGTGCGGACGGAATGGTCCGTTCAGTCTCTGAAAGACGGAGGGGCCTCTCTGGAAAAAGTAACCGGAGGCATCGCTGACTGGGAACGGGCCCAGGCATCGGCTATGGTGGAACAATGGCTGACAGATTATGGAGATCAAATTGAAATTATTATCTGCAATAATGATGATATGGCGCTGGGAGCAGTTGATGCGATGGCCCGGGCAGGGCTGGATTTTCATAATATTGTGGGTATAGACGGGACGCCGGCCGGCATACAGGCGGTGGATGAAGGAAAGATGCTGGGAACTGTTGTCAGTAATCTGGATCTTCATGCTCAGGCGATTATGGATTTTGCTTATGCTATGGCGATGGGACAGGAAATCGACATAGAAAAATGGCCTCTGATTGATGGGAAATATATACGGATTCCACAGGAAATCTATGTAGGATAATGTGCGGCATATTGGAATTTTATAGCAAAACAGAGAGAAAACGAAGAAATTCTATATATCAGTAAAGAATATTGTATAGAAATTATGGACCGGAGAAGCTATGATATGAAATGTAAGGTCAATATGCATAAAAAAGTATGCATAAGGTCAAAAAGATGTACGAAACGTACAGAAAATGGAGGGAAAAACCATGAAAAAAATTTTAGCTTTCATGCTGTCTCTGGCAATGGTGTTATCTCTGGCAGCCTGCTCTTCAGGCACAGGCACAGAGACTACAGCGGCACCTGAAACCACAGCGGCAGCAGAAGAAACCACTGCAGCTGCAGAAGAGACCACAGCGGCAGCAGAGGAGACCACAGCAGCTGCGGGTGAGACCGAGGCGACTGGCGATGTAGATACCAGCGCGGCTCAGGGCATGACAGTTGGTGTGTGCATTTACAAGTTTGATGATAACTTCATGACATTATACCGTCAGGAACTTCAGTCTTATCTGGAATCTGAATACGGTGCAAACGTAACTATCGTAGATGGCAAAGGTGATCAGGCTGAGCAGACTAACCAGGTGCAGAATTTCATCACCCAGGGCGTGGATGTTCTGATCCTGAATCTGGTACAGGCTTCTTCCACAGAAGTCGTTGCCAATATGTGCAAGGAAGCAGGCATTCCTGCCGTATTCATCAACCGTGAGCCTGATGAAGCTGAGATCCAGAGATGGACAGACGAAGGCATTGCCGCTACATATGTAGGCGCTGACGCAAGACAGTCCGGTACTTTCCAGGGCGAAATCATTCTGGAGACAGAGAATAAGGGCGATTTCAACGGCGACGGCGTTGTATCTTATGCGATGATCATGGGCGATCCGGAGAATATCGACGCACAGTACAGAACAGAGTATTCTATTAAAGCTCTGGAAGACGGCGGAATGAAAGTTGAGAAACTGTTTGAGCAGCGGGGTGACTGGGATCAGACAAAAGGTCAGGAGCTGGCAGCAAATGCACTGACACAGTACGGCGATAAGCTGGAAGTAATCTTCTGCAACAATGACGCTATGGCAAACGGCGCTAAGGTAGCGATCGAGGCAGCAGGCAGAGTAGTAGGCGAGGATATCTATCTGGTAGGCGTTGACGCTCTGGATGAGACTGTTGGTTATGTAGCAGAGGGTACTGTAACCGGTACTGTATTAAACGACCATGTAGGACAGTCCCATACGGCGGCTGATGTGGCAGCTCAGATGGTAAGCGGCCAGCCTGTTGAGACAAAGTACACGGTAGACTATGTGAAGGTTACACAGGACACAGCGTCTGAGATGGCAGCTGAATAATGAAAGTCTGAATAGGAAACAAAAAGATTGAGTTTGATGAACGGGATGCCTGGGCAGTGCTCAGGCATCCCGTTGCAGAGCAAGGGAGGTCATGTGTATGGCTGAATATAGGCTGGAAATGCTTGGAATCAGCAAAAGCTTTCCCGGCGTTAAGGCTCTGGACAATGTCTCGCTGAAGGTACGGCCGGGCACTGTTCACGCGCTGATGGGAGAAAACGGAGCGGGGAAATCCACGCTGATGAAATGCCTGTTTGGTATTTATAAGATGGACGAAGGGGAAGTCTATCTGGATGGGGAAAAGGTAAATATCCTGAACGCGGATGACGCTCTCCACAAAGGTGTGGCCATGGTGCACCAGGAGCTGCAGCCTATCCCCCAGCGGAGCATCGGGGAAAATATTTTCTGCGGAAGATATCCGATGAAAAAGCTGCTAGGTTTTATGCCGGTGGTGGATCATAAAAAGATGTATGAAGAAGCGGCTGAATTACTGAAAGAAGTCCGTCTGGATTTCGATCCGAAAGCGAAGTTGGGAACACTGTCTGTATCCCAGATGCAGTCTGTGGAAATTGCTAAGGCTGTTTCCATGAACGCGAAAGTTGTTATCATGGATGAGCCGACTTCATCCTTAACGGAAAATGAGGTTGAGGCTCTGTTCACCATTATCAATGATTTAAGAGCGAAAGGTGTATCCATCATTTATATTTCCCATAAGATGGATGAGATCTTGAGGATCTCCGATGAAGTGACCATTATGCGTGACGGTCAATATATCGGTACATGGGAGTCTAAAAATTTGACTACGGATATGATTATCACCCAGATGGTCGGACGTGAGCTTACAGAAATTTATCCCAAGAAAGAAAATACGCCGGGCGAAGTGGTGCTGGAGGTGGAGCATTTCAGCAGCATCCATCCCAAGTCATTCCAGGACTGTAGTTTTACTTTGCGCAAAGGTGAAATTCTGGGATTGGGCGGTCTAGTAGGCGCTCAACGTACCGAACTGGTAGAAGCGATCTTCGGGATGCGGCAGATCGTGGAAGGTGAGATTACATATAAAGGCAAAAAATTGAAAATCAAAAGGCCGGCAGATGCCATAAAGAGCGGTATCGGTCTGATTACTGAGGATCGTCGTGGATCAGGCATCTTCGGTGTATTGTCCATTGCGGACAATGTATCTGTTGCGTCTCTGAATCAATATCTGAAAATGGGATTTGTGTTGGACCACAAGAAAATCGAAAATCTTGTGAAGGAAAATGTAGATAAGCTGAGTATTAAGACACCCAGCAGCAAAACCCAGATCCAGTCTTTGTCAGGCGGCAATCAGCAGAAGGTGATTATTTCCAGATGGCTGGCTAATAATCCAGACGTCTTGATTATGGATGAGCCTACCAGAGGTATTGATGTAGGTGCCAAATATGAGATTTACTGTATTATGGCCGAATTGGCAAAACAGGGTAAAAGCATTATCATGATTTCCTCTGAAATGGCAGAACTGATCGGTATGTCCGACCGAATTGTGGTAATGTGCAACGGCAGGATCACCGGCGAGGTGTCCGGCAAAGAGGCTACTCAGGAAAATATCATGAGCCTGGCGACCAAATTTAACTGACATTCCAGGCAAGGAGGTTTATCATCATGAATAAAAGCAAAGCAAATTCAAAGCGCGTTGTGGATCTGCTCATCAATAATGCGATCATCATCATCCTGCTGGTAATGGTGCTGGTGGTAGGTGTCACTCGGGATAATTTCTTTTCATGGAATAATGTTGTCAATATATCTATGAACACAGCAGTTCGTTTTATTGTAGCAGTGGGTGTCAGCGGGTGTCTGATTGTAAAAGGTACTGACCTGTCAGCAGGCCGTATTGTAGGTATGGGTGCCTGCATTGCTGGAACGCTGCTTCAGAGAGCAGATGCGTCCAATAAGTTTTTCCCTAATCTGGGAGAAGTAAACATGCTGCTGGTATTTTTACTGATTATTGTAGTCTGCGGCATTGCGGGCCTGGTCAACGGTTTAATTATCGCTTATTTAAAGGTTCCGCCCTTTATCGCTACGCTGGGTATGCAGACTGTTGTATACGGCATCTGTCTGGTGTATACCGGCGCCAGCCCACTGGGGTCATTCCGCAGCGATTATACATCCATCGGTACTCAGAGATTATTCGGCTATATTCCTTACCTTGCGATTTTCGCGCTGATAATCGGCCTGGCTATGTGGTTCCTGTATAATATGTGCCGTCACGGCAAATATATGTACGCGATCGGTGGCAACGAGGTATCCGCAGAGGTATCTGGCGTTAATGTGAAAAAAACATTGATTATCATTTATACACTGGCGGCTGCGCTCTATGGTATTGCAGGTTTCCTGCTGGCGGCGAAATCCGGTGGTGCTACCGTAAACTCCGGTGATGGCTATGAGTTGGAGGCAATTGCGGCCTGCACCATCGGCGGTGTCTCCACCAGCGGCGGTGTCGGCAAGATCTCAGGTATCCTGCTGGGTGTACTGGTATTTGAACTGTTGAAGACTGCTCTCCAGTTCCTGGGCGTAGGTTCCGACTATACATATATTGTACAGGGCGTCGTAATTGTATTCGCAGTAGCTCTGGATATCAGAAAATATATCGCAAAGAAATAAAACAGAGTTCGGTCTCTTTAAAAACAGCGGAAGCCGTGATCCATACCGGATCATGGCTTCCGCTGTTTTATCTCCGAAGAAGAACATCCTAAGGATATCAGCACCCCTTATTCCTTGTATTTTCTTTTTTTGTTCTTTATAATAGAATTAAAGAAATATATCAGGAATGCGGAATATGAAAGGATATTTTTATGAAAATTTTTTGGCGAAAGAGCGTGGCTGTGCTGGCTGTAATTTGCTTGGCTTTTGGCCTGCTGTGGGGATGCAGCTTTGCCAATCCTGATGAGGCGGAGATCGGGCGTTTTTCATCGGAAGCGGCAGAGACGGAAGAGAGAGAAGAAAAAGAGACAGAAACGACAGCGGCGGAGACCGGGGAAGGTGACACAGCGCGGCAGATCCCTTTCGGGGAGGATCAGCTGTATGCGGTGGCTTATCTGGGCTATCAGGAGATGGGGGATCTGTCTTATTATCAGGAGCACTATCTGAACGGGGAGAATCTGCCGGTTCACTATATTTCAGACGGCGATTTTTACCTGGTGGTTCCCAGGTACGGGGATATGACGATGCGTCTGTACTGGAGCGATATCGAGACATCAGAGCGGTTTCTGATCTATGAGGATGGAGAGAGCCGGCCCTTTATTATCCAGTGCAATGTGAGCGACATCTTTCCGGATGTGACCGTTTCCCTGTCTGACGGGACAGAGACGGTTGAATTTTCCCCTTTCATTTCCCTGATGGACGGCAGTGTCCAGGCAGGCGAGAGAGGAATCGATATCACGCATACACCCCAGTAGAAGAGATACTTATGGATATTATGTTCGATTTTTATTGACAAATATACCGGATTAAGGTTATAATAACACACAAAAAATAGAGGCGCATGAGATATCAGTAGGGCTTCGGAGACCGGGCGGGTCAGAGATGGAGTCTGAAAGGGTCGATTGCCGAAATGGGATGCCGGCCCGGGCATTGCCGTTGGTTCTTGGCTGAATAAGTCCTGAACTCTCACTGTACAGTGGTGGAGCTATTATATTAATAGAAAAAGGTACAATGATGAACAATAAAGTCCTCATTGTATTTTTTTTGTTTACAGGAGGAATAATGGTTTGATTAAGTTTATAGCAAAACGTATTTTGCAGTTGATTCTGATCCTGTTTGCGGCGTCTGTTCTGATTTTCTGCATGGTCAGAATTACCCCTTCCGATCCGGTGTCGTCTATGACCAAAGGCCGGAGGATCAGCGAGGAAACGAGAGAGGCCCTGGAAAAACAATATTATCTGGACAGATCTCTGCCGGAGCAGTATATCATCTGGATCACCAATGCCCTTCACGGGGATCTGGGCGACAGCTTCGAGCACCGGCAGTCTGTGAACTCACTGATTGCGGGACGCCTGCCCACCACCATACAGCTGGTGATTATGAGCGCGATTCTGGCGCTGGTAATTGCCATTCCGGTGGGAATTATCAGCGCAGTGAAGATGAACAGTGTGATAGACCGGCTGCTGTCTGTCTTTACACTGATTTTTGTGGCGTCTCCGGTATTTCTGACGGCCATTATCCTGATGCTGGTGTTTGCCCTGCATCTGCAGCTGTTTCCTTCCTTCGGCAGCGGGAGCAACTGGGTAGAGAACCTGAGGTATCTCTTCCTGCCTTCCCTGGCGCTGGGGATGAATATGGTGGCGCTGATTTCCAGAATCACCAGAAGCAATATGATTGAGCAGCTGAATTCCAACTATGCCACGACCGCGTTGGCGAAGGGGATTCCTTACTGGAAGGTGGTGATGAAGCACTGCCTGAAAAACGCGCTGATCCCGGTGATCACTGTGGCCAGCATTCAGATCGGTTCCATGATCGTCGGCGCGGTGCTGGTGGAAAATGTATTTGCTCTGGGCGGCCTGGGCGATGTGCTGATCGACGGGGTGAAATCTGCTGATTATCCGGTGGTGCAGGGGATTACTCTGATGATGATTGTGGTTTTCCTCCTGATCAATCTGATTGTAGATATCGCTTATGCCGCGATTGATCCCAGAATCCGTCTGGAATAGGCGCAGACGCGGAAAAGCATACAGATATCCAGACAGACGAATAAAATGAGGTGTGAAAACAATGATGAAATTTGCAGGTATATTCTGGCATAAGCCGTTATTTCAACGAAAGAAACAGGAAGGCGTCCTGTTTACGGTGCCGATGGTGATTTCCATCGCCATTCTGGCACTGCTGATTCTGTGCTGTATTTTTGCGCCGATTGTCTCCCCATATTCACCGACAGAGCAGAGTATGAGCGAAACGCTGGCCCTTCCCTCTGCCCGGCATCTGCTGGGAACTGATCGGGTAGGCCGGGATCTGCTGACCCGGCTGTTTTACGGCGGGAGGACTACACTGCTGAACGCATTGGGTGTAGTGGCCCTCTCGGTGGTCATCGGCGTACCGCTGGGACTGGTATCCGGCTACTATGGCGGCATTGTGGATACCGTGATCGGCAGAATCTGTGATGTAGTTCTTTCCTTCCCTTCTCTGCTGCTGGCATTCGTTCTGGTGGCAGGACTGGGCAGAGGCATGATCAGCGCGGTGATCGCCCTGGGCATCGTCTATGTGCCGATGCTGACCCGGCTGGTCCGGTCGCTGACCCTGGTGGAGAAAAATAAAACATATGTGGAGGCGGCCACCTCTATCGGATATTCCGATACCCGCATTATGTTTGTACATATCCTGCCCAACTGTATCTCGACGATTTCTGTGCAGATCACTTTGGACCTGGCCTATGCCATCCTGGACCTGGCATCCCTCAGCTTCCTGGGACTGGGCGTTCAGCCGCCTACGGCAGACTGGGGAGCCATGCTGGATGAGGGAAGAAATTACCTGCTGCAAAACCCGTTCCTGGCCCTGGCGCCCGGTATTGCCATTATCGTGACGGTTGTGTCCCTGAACATTTTCAGCGACGGCCTTCACCAGTATTTTGAGCCGATTCAGAGAAAACTGCCTTCTTTCAAACAGGTAGAGAGACGGAAAAAGAAAAAGGCTGCGGCGTAAGAGAAAATTTGCATGAAGAATAGAAGGAGGGCGTTCTGTTGGAGCCAAAAGTAGAAAATCTGCTGGAAATCAGAGACCTGAAGGTGGATCTGATGACAGTGAGAGGGATCGTCCATGCCTTAAACGGCGTGAACCTTCAGATAAAAGCCGGGGAGATCCATGGTCTGGTAGGAGAGAGCGGGTCCGGCAAGAGTATGACATCAAAATCCGTCATGCGGCTTCACAACGAGCAGAGAAGCCGTATGAAAGGGGAGATTCTTTTTCGGGGAGAGGATCTTCTGAAAATATCAAAAAAGCAGATGCAGTCGATTCGGGGAAGGGCCATATCCATGATTTTCCAGGATCCGATGACCTCCCTGAATCCTCTGCTGACCATCGGAGAACAGATCGGGGAGACTTATCGTCAGCATGAGAAATGTTCCAGGGCAGAGGCAAAGAAGAAAACCTATGAGATACTGGAGCGGGTGGGGATCAATCCGCCGGAGAAACGGTACAGTCAGTATCCCTTTGAATTAAGCGGCGGCCTCCAGCAGAGGGTGATGATCGCCATCGCCATCGCCTGCAGCCCGGCGCTGCTGATCGCTGATGAGCCGACTACAGCCCTGGACGTGACGATCCAGGCTCAGATTCTGGAACTGCTGCAGCATCTGTCCAGAGATATGGGAATGTCCATATTGCTGATCACTCATAATTTCGGCATCGTGGCGGAGATCTGCGACCGGGTGTCAGTGATGTATGCCGGGCGGGTGGTGGAAACCTGTGACACCCGGACGATTTTCCGCCAGGCAGCCCATCCCTACAGCAAGGCGCTGATTGACAGCATCCCGAAGATTGGAATGAATGTGGAACATCTGCCTACTATCCCCGGGGCTCCGCCGGAATTGTTTGAGGAAAATCCGGCTTGTCCCTATCTGCCCCGATGCCCTTATCATGATGATCTCTGTCTGAAGATGCCGGAGGACAGGGACTGCGGAGACGGACACACGGCAGCCTGTCATCATCTCCAGTCCGGCTGTCAGGGAATGAATCAGGAGGCTGAGAAGAGATGAATCATGAAAATCTGATCAACAGAGATCATAAAATAATAGAAGTCAGAAATCTGAAGAAATATTATCCTTCCGGCAAAAAGACTCTAAAGGCGCTGGATGGCGTTACCTTTGATGTCTGTGAGGGAGAGATCATCGGAATTGTGGGAGAGAGCGGATGCGGCAAGTCCACCCTGGGACGCTCGATTCTCCGTCTTTTCCCCGTCACTGAAGGGAAAATCATATTTGACGGAACAGATATTTCGAAGATGAACCGCCGTCAGCTGAAGCCTTACCGCCGGAATATGCAGATGATATTCCAGAATCCCTATTCCTCATTTAACCCGAAGCAGAAAATCGGTTCAGCCCTTGCGGAGGTGGGGAAAGTGTACGGCATGTCTGATCAGGAGATCAGGGAAAAGATTTCCCGGCTGCTGGAATATATCCGCCTGCCGGAAGACATGCTTCAGCGCAGCCCGGGAGAACTCAGCGGCGGCCAGCTTCAGCGTCTGGCCATTGCCAGGGCGCTGATTCTGAATCCCAGCTTTATCGTGGCGGACGAGCCGGTGTCCGCGCTGGATGTATCGGTGCAGGCTCAGATCCTGAACCTGATTACTGACCTGCGCAGAGAATTGAAAATGACAATGCTCTTTATTTCTCATGAAATGACAGTTGTTGAGCATCTGTGCGACCAGGTGGCGGTGATGTATCTGGGAAAGATCGTGGAGATGGCGCCTACCCAGGAACTGTTTGCCAATATTCTGCACCCTTATACCCAGGCACTGATGTCAGCGATCCCGAAAGCGGATCCGGAAGAAAAAAAGGAGCGGATCATACTGGAAGGGGATATCCCCAATGCCATCGATCTGCCGAAGGGGTGCAGCTTTGCCTCCAGATGCCGTTACTGCACCGCGGAGTGTAAGGAACGGGAACCGGAATTAAAAACAGTAGGCAGCGGCCATCAGGTTGCCTGTCATCATGCGGGAGAATGAACGGCCCCAGGGCCTTCAGAGATCATGTACCCAAGGGCGCATGAATAGAAAAAGGAGGAAAAACGATGAAAAAAATGATTGCTGTGTTTTTGGCGCTGGTTATGACAGTGTCCATGCTGGCAGGCTGCAGCGGCGGCGACAGCAGCGAGACCACAGGAACCCAGGCCCAGACAGAGGGCCAGAGCGCTGCTGAGACCTCCGGAGCGAACGAGGAGGGGACAACTTTTACCGTTGCTCTGGACAGTGATATCGTAGCGCTGGATCCTGCGTTCGCCTATGATTTTACAACCAACCCGGTGGTGAATCAGATCACCCAGGGGCTTCTGACCTTTAATGAGAATAACGAGCTGGTTCCTCTGCTGGCCAGCAGCTGGGAAGCAGTGGATGACACGACTTATGTTTACCAGATCAGAGATGACGTGACCTTTTCAGACGGAAGCCAGATGACTATGGATGATGTGATGTTCTCCATCGAGAGAACGATGAACCCGGACACGGCATCTTATCTGCTGTGGATGTTTGACAATGTGGAGTCCATCGAGCAGACCGGAGACTGGGAACTGACTGTTCACCTGATTGAGCCCTCCGCTACCTGGCAGTATATTTTCGGCACGACGGCGGGCCATATTATCAGTAAGGCATATTATGAGGAGCATGCGGCAGATTTCGGAACCGCTGAAGGCGGCCTGATGGGCACCGGCCCCTATGTATTTGACAGCTGGACCAGCGGCCAGGAAATCGTTCTGACGAAGAATGAAAACTACTGGGATACAGAACAGGAGATCGCCATCGATACCCTGGTATTTAAGATCATTCCGGAGGATACCACCAGAGTAACCGCCCTGCAGACCGGTGAGGTGGATTTCACTACTTCGACCCCTGCCGATATGCTGGAAACTCTGAGAGCAGATGAAAACCTGGATATTCAGGATGTGGCGACCCTGGGCGTTACCTTCATGGCATTCAATACAGAGCGGGCGCCTTTCAATGACGTAAATGTCCGCAAGGCAGTCGCTTCTGCCATTGACCTGAATTCCATTCAGGAAAATGTGGTGAGAGAAGCCGGCGAGGTGGGCAACTGTATGCCCAACAGCTCAGCTCTGTACACTATCAATCCCGATGAGTGGACCAGCTATGTAGAGGGCGCTGATTACTGCACCTATGATCTGGAGCAGGCAAAGGCATACCTGGCAGAGTCTGATTATCCGGACGGTTTTGACTGTACGCTGGTTATCTCTGAAGATTCCCTGCGCTACGCCATCGCCCTGACCATCCAGGAATACCTGCGGGAGCTGAACATTAATGTAGAACTGGTTCAGGTATCTGCGGATGAGCATACCGCTTACCAGTTCGGACAGGTATTCGACGCAGAGGGATACCGGGATTACGATATGATCCTGGCTGGCTGGGAAGCCGACTATCCGGATGTGGCAGGCAATATTGAGCCTCTGTTCGCAAGCTATAATGCCGGCGAGGGCGGCTCCAACGCTGCGGCATACCAGAATGATGAAGTAGACGCCCTGATCAGAGAGCAGTCTGCCAGCTCAGACGGAGAGGCCCGCAACCAGGCCCTGTTCCAGGCGATGGATATCATCAATGAGGATACTCCTTATGTATTCATATTCTATCCCAACCGTCAGGCTACGATGAACAAGGCTTTCACCGGCTTTACCATGAATGAGTCCTGGCTTTGGAACCTGTCTTTTATGAATGTGCATTTAGCTGAATAATATCGCTGCGATTCTGTTTGAATAGCTTGCGAGAACGAAGGAGAAATAACAGAATGGCAGATTTGATTTTTTACAATGGAACGGTTAACACGATGAAAGGGCAGACAGCGTCAGCCGTGGCGGTGGCGGGTTCTGTCATTCAGGCAGTGGGATCTGATGAGGAAATTCTTCTCATGGCAGATCCCGGCTGCCGTGTCATTGACCTTCAGGGGCGGTGTGTGATGCCTGGTTTTCAGGACAGCCACTGCCATCTGCTTCTGACCGGGCTGGGCTATGAGCGGCTGAATCTGCGGGGGGTGACCTCCGTGGATCAGCTGATTCAGGCAGGAAGGGATTATATCCGGGAAAATCAAATCCCGGCAGGCACCTGGATTCAGGGAGAAGGCTTTGACAATACCCTTTTTGATGATCCGGCACTGCCGGATTATCATGTCATTGAAGCGATTTCCACGGAACACCCGATCCTGCTGGAGCGGGTGTGCGGCCATGTGGGAACAGCCAACCGGCTGGCGATGAAAACCATTGGTTTTGATGAACATACCAGAATTACCGGAGGCGTGATTGATCTGGACCGGGAGGGGCAGATCACCGGCGTGCTGCGGGAGGCGGCGCTGGATCAGTTCAAGATGCGGATTCCCAAACCCCGATTGGAAGATGTGAAGCGTTGTATTGTGGCAGCAGCACGCAATGCCAATCAGTACGGCGTAACCTCAGTGCATACCGATGACCTGGAAGGAGCGGAGCTCCATACGCTGCTGCAGGCTTACCGGGAGTTGGAAGAGGAAGGAACTCTGACCGTCCGGGTGTGGGAAGAAATACAGGCGGCCAGGATACCGGTTTTGAATAAGTTCCTGGAAATGGGGCTGCGCACAGGAGACGGAACGGATTACTTCCGGATCGGGAATATTAAGCTGCTGACAGATGGATCACTGGGAGCGCGGACTGCTTATATGCGGGAAGATTACTGTGACGATCCGGGCAACAGGGGAGTGGCGGTTTATACACAGGAAGAGCTGGACGAGGTAGCACTGGCAGCTCATCAGGCGGGAATGCAGATCGCCTGCCATGCCATCGGCGACGGCTCTGTGGAGCAGTGTGTCGGCGCGCTGGAAAAGGCCTACCAGTCTGACGGCGTGGATCTTCGCAACCGGATTGTACATTGTCAGTTCGGCGACAGGGAACTGTTTGCCCGTATGGCACGAAACCATATTGCGGCTGATATCCAGCCGAGCTTTACCATCTCGGATATTCCTTATGTGGCATGCCGGATGGGAGCGCGGGAGGAACAGGGATACTGCTGGAAAACCATGCTGGAAGAGGGGGTGCATCTGGGCGGCGGCTCTGACAGTCCTGTGGAGTCTTTTGATCCGATCTGGGGCATTCATTGTGTGGTGAACCGGACTGATGCCTCCGGGCAGCCGGAGGGCGGCTGGCATCCTGATCAGAAACTGACGGTGGAGGAGGCTGCGGCGCTGTATACGACGGAGGGCGCTTATCTGACCTTTGAGGAGAATAAGAAGGGCGCGGTTGCGCCCGGGTATCTGGCAGACCTGGCGGTGCTGTCAGCGGATTTATTCCACACGGCGCCTGAACACATTTTGGATGTGCAGGTAGAGATGACCGTGGTGGGAGGAAAGATTGTTTACAGCCGTTAACAGAGGCTGAAAAAGAAAATTATGGTTCGCCGAATATCCGGCGGGCCAGAGTTAGATATTCCTGATATGCAGGGAAATGGTCAATGCTCTGGAAGCCTTTCAGCATCCCCAGATAGTACCATCCCTGCATATTTTTGTCTTTCATGCGGAATCGCTCCCACAGGCGGTCTCCGATTCGGAGATAGTCATTATAGGTAGAACGAAGATTGCTCAGTTTATCTCCCAGCATCACGATCTTGATATGCACAGGCTGGCCGGGAAGGGTTTCGATGGTATGGCCCTTGCGTTCTGCCCAGCTTTTCGATTTGTCTTCTGTCTCGATCTGCACGATATCCGCAATCTGGCTGCCGAACCGGACTGCCAGTTCATCATAGGTGATCGGGGTATCTTCCAGGATATCGTGAAGAAGGGCGGCGGCGATCAGGATCTGATCGTCAGTCATAGTGGCAACGATAGCGGCAGCCTCCATAGGATGAAGGATATAAGGCAGGCCGCTGCCCTTACGTATTTGACGGTCATGGGCTGATGCGGCGAAAACAGTGGCTTGCGTAATCAGATTCATAGTGGATGCCTCCAGGGGGGAAATTTTGGTCAGATAGTTTTCGATAACTCTATATCATTTATTATAACGGATAACCCCGGCAGTGGATAGACCTTTCTGACACACTTCTTGAGATTTTTTCCATACAATATAGTATACCCGGGGAGCCGGAGGCAAGACGGCTTCTGCGGGAAGGCGTACTGTACGCGGCAAATGTAAATTTAGGAGGATGACTGATGAGTTCTTTCCTTGCTTTAAACCATGTCAGCTTTTCTTACCATTCTCCACAGGGCGAGCTGCCTGCGATGACAGATGTCTGTCTTTCCATAGAAAAAGGTGAGTTTATATCAGTAGTAGGCCCGTCAGGGTGCGGGAAATCCACCCTGCTGTCACTGATCTGCGGTCTGCTGCCGCCGGAGGAGGGAGAGATCCTGATAGAGGGCCTTCCTCCCGGAGCGTCTGATGTCAGGATCGGATATATGCTCCAGAGGGACCATCTGTTTGAGTGGAGAAATATCTTCAGCAATGTATGTCTCGGGCTGGAGATTCAGAAGACAAAAGATGAAGAAAGTACAGCGTATACAGAACAGCTGCTGAAAACCTATGGCCTGGAAGATTTCCGGCAGGTCCGGCCGTCGGAACTGTCCGGCGGGATGCGCCAGCGGGCGGCACTGATTCGAACCATGACGCTTCATCCTGATCTGCTCTTGCTGGATGAGCCATTCTCGGCGCTGGACTATCAGACCCGCCTGGAGGTTTGTGACGATATCGCAACCATTATCAGGGAAGCGGAAAAAACAGCGGTGCTGGTGACCCATGATCTGTCGGAAGCCATCAGCTTCGGGGACAGAGTGATTGTGCTCAGCAGCAGGCCGGCCAGGGTCAAGGCAGATATTCCAATATCCTTTGACGGTATGCTGTCGCCGCTGGAGAGGCGCAATTCCAATGCATTTTATCAATATTTTAATATGATCTGGGAGGAGTTGAAAAAAGATGCATAAAGTTTCAGCCGCCCAGGCAGCTTATCTTAACAGTCTGAAACGGCACAGGCAGAAAGTGATGTTTTTCCGCCTGCTTATTTTTATTGCATTTATTCTTCTGTGGGAGGGGGCGGCCAGAACAGGGCTGGTCAACGACTTTATTTTCAGCAGCCCGGCCAGGATGTTTCAGACTTTTCTGTCAATGACGAAAGACGGCTCCATTTTCTATCACACCGGCATTACTCTGGCAGAGACTCTGGTCAGTGTTCTCTGTGTTCTTGCGGCGACGCTGGTGCTGGCGATGGTTCTGTGGTGGAATCAGACGCTGTACGAGATCCTGGAGCCCTATCTGGTGGTGCTGAACAGCCTGCCGAAATCTGCCATGGCGCCGGTTCTGATCGTATGGCTGGGCAATAATCCGAAAACTATCATCGTAACCGGCATTCTGATTTCCGTGTTTGGATCGGTTATGAGTCTGACAGTGAACTTCCGGGAGGCAGACCCGGAACAGATCAAGCTGATCTATACGCTGAAGGGAGGGAAAATGGATGTACTGCGCAAGGTGCTGATTCCCCGGTCCCTGCCTGCATTTATCAGCCTGATGAAGGTAAATGTTGGGCTGTGCCTGGTGGGCGTGATCATCGGAGAGTTTCTGGCGGCCAATGCCGGCCTGGGCTATCTGATTATTTATGGCAGCCAGGTATTTAAGATGGACTGGGTGATGATGAGCATTGTCATCCTCTGTATTTTGGCGGCAGGGCTCTATGCTTTGATTAACGCTGTGGAGCGGTGGTGCGCCAGGAGGTGGTGAGGTCTCTGAAAACAGCCGCAGCGGGCATCCTGAAATATGCAGGGGCTGCCCGCTGTCAGACCGGGGTAAACCCTGGAATATTTTTCAGGCTGCCGGTAAACAGCAGAACCTGGGGCGAGGACTGGCAGTGATAGACATAAGAGGAAGCCCGGAGCTGTTCCGGATAATCTGTCAGGGGGAGGAGCTTTCGGCCTTTCAGAGTTTTATGCCATTCCAGAGTGGCCTGGGAGGCGAATGCCAGGCTGTCTGTCCTGGGCAGCTGCTCCCGAAACATCAGGTAATCGGATATGGGGATCAGCTGGAGATGAATATTGTGGTGTCTCAGGTATGTCTGGAGGGCCCTGTATCCGCTGTCTGCCGGACGGAGGAGCTGCTGGCCGTCCAGATCTATCATTGTCAGGCTGCTTTTCTGGCTCAGGGGATTGGAGAGGGGACAGGAGACATACAGGATGTCGGCAAAACAGCCGTCATAGACCAGGCCGGGGTCAGACTGGGGCCGGTCAAAGGTCCCTGCCGTGATCATGCCGGTATGCAGCCCATGGAGGAGAGATGCCTCAGAGGCTTCCCGGATATCCGTCAGTACTTCCGGGTAGATGGAAGAAAACTGCGACATAAAATAACGCAGATGATACAGGTTTGTCCCCCAGATTCTGAGAGTGGGAGTTTTTTTCCGGCATTCCCGGACTGTTCTTTTCAGGCTCTCCACCTGGTTCAGGATCATCGTCACCTCTTCCAGCACCAGCTCGCCGTTTTCATTCAGGCGGATGCTGTTTTTATTTCGGTCAAACAGCTGGATGCCGAATTCATTTTCCAGTTTCGCGATAGATTTGCTGAGGGCGGACTGGGTGATATAGATCTGTTCCGCTGCCTGGGACATATTTTCTGTTTCAGCCACTGCTTTAAAATGCTCCAGCTGTTTGAATTCCATAAAGCTCTCTCCTTTTCGCATCTTTGCTATTCCTGGCAGGAATAGCCGCCAGTCCCATTTTACATTTTACGGCGCTGATTTGCAAGACTATAATGAAATCATCTGATCAGGCCGTAGCAGGTCGTTGAAATGAATAAGCAGAATGAAGGGATGGTTGAAGAAATGGATCAGGCGAAAAAGGCGAAAGTTCGTTTTGTGTTGAATCTGGCGGCGATTTTGTCCATTTATTTTTTCTCGGGGCCGGGGACCTATGAGAATGCGGCGATTCAGGCATGTATGGAGGCGTGGCCGGATGCGGCGGCTGCCAGCATCCGCTCACTGGTGACCATCTCCAGCGTGGTCAGTGTGCCGGTGATGCTGCTGGTCAGCCCCTTTGCCGGAAAGCGGATACGTTATCGGACACTGATGCTGTCAGGAGCCATTCTGGCGCTGGCGGGAGGCCTGATTCCTTTTTTTTACGCGCCCAGCTGGAATTTCGTTCTGGCCTGCCGGGCGTTGATGGGAGTGGGGGCAGGATTTTTCGGCGTGCGCAGCGCCCTGCTGTTTCAGTCTGTACCGGCAGAAAAAAGGGACAGATATGTGGGATATGGAAATGTGGCGGTTTACACAGCCAGCCTGCTGGCCGGACCGGTCTGCGGCCTGCTGACAGAGAGGGGCTGGCAGTTCAGTTTCCTGTTCAACTGCATCGGGCTGGTGACGGCGGTTCTGGTTCTTCTCTTCCTGAAAGAGCCGGAGCCGGCTGAGAGCGGGGAGGAAACGGCTGCCGGAGGGAGAGAGGCCGGCGGAAAAATCAGTGTCTGGGTATATATCCTGACGATCCTGCAGGCGCTGATGACGGGAACAAAATATCCGCTGCTGACCGGAATGTCCACTTTGTTCAGCGGGAGACAGATGGGGAGCGCTGCGATGGCCGGTGCCGCGATTTCGGCCTACAGCGTCGGCGCCATCCTGGGCGGCCTGCTGCTGAGTCCGATTAAAAAGCGGCTGGGCAGCTATGCCATGGCAGTGAATATGTTTGGGGTTTCTGTCAGCATGCTGGCGGTATTTGCGATTCCCAGCGCAGCCGGTGCCTTTGCGGGAGCTTTTCTGTGCGGCATGACCTTTAACCTCTCCTATGCCTTCAATCAGATTCACGCGGCGACATTGGCGCCGAAAGGGAAGATGGCTTTCTGCTCTGCCCTGATCTTTGCGGCCAATGGGGCAGGGGTCTATATCTCCAGCTATTTTATTGATTTCTGCCAGTCCATTTTCCGGCAGAATATCGATGTGGAAAGCGGAATCCTGGGCGGCGCGCTGTGCTTTCTGTCGATGGGGCTGTTCGTCCTGGTGTTCAGAAAGCAGATCGAAGAATGAACCGCTGCGGAATGAAAAAATTTATCACCATCATATATAGACAAATACGTAAAAATCGTGTATGCTTATTACGGTTAGTTAATGCTAATAAAAAACCAGTCTTGGAACACAGGAAACTGGTTTTTTATTGCCACATGAGTTAGTTAAAACTAACAATAACCGGAAAGGAGTGACATGTATTGCCGGATCATGCAGCAAATGGTTGGAATATCCCCCAGTGGGGACTGGTCCGCAGGGAAATCGGCGCTCAGTGCGCGCCGGTGCTGGCGGGCGTGAAACCCTCTAATATTTTGATTTCCAGACAGGCGGATTCTGATGTGGTGGAACAATGTCTGCTGGGTACCGGAATCCGATGCAGGCTGCTGTACCGGGATGAGGAGAAAGGATACTGGCTGCTGTACCGGTCCGGGCTGCTGGCCCGATTGCTGGCGAAGGATTCCTGCCGGGTTTTCCTGCGGGAATATGGGTATAAGGAGCCGTCTCTGGATGCTGATCTGGAGAGACTTCAGAACCGGTTTTGTCTGTATCAGAGGAAAGAGACAGATTTTCCCCATGAAATGGGAGTGTTTCTGGGATATCCGCTGGCAGATGTGAAAGGGTTTATCAGGCATAAGGGACAGAACTATCTGTACGCGGGTTACTGGAAGGTATATGAGAACGAGGCAGAGGCCCGCTCATTGTTTCAGATTTACGCGTCAGTAAAGGCGTTTACTGTACATGAGCTGGAACAGGGAAAAATGTTCTGGCAGATCGTTGTGATGTTTCCAAAATTATATGAAAAGGAGTGCATAAAATGAGTGAAGTGATTGTAGCGTACTGGAGTGGTTCGGGAAATACCGAGGCGATGGCAAAGCTGGTCGGAGACGGCATCCGTGAGGCCGGAAAAGAGGCGAAAGTAATATCCGTGGATGATTTTCCGGCGTCAGGACTGGCGGACTGCAGCGTATTTGCCATGGGCTGCCCGTCAATGGGAGATGAGGAACTGGAGGAGACCATCATGCTGCCTTTTGTGGAAGAAGTGGAAAAATTCGTCTCCGGCAGAACAATCGGATTATTCGGCTCTTATGGCTGGGGAGACGGAGAGTGGATGCGCAGCTGGGTAGAGCGGATGGAGAATGCCGGCGCTCATGTCATTGGCGGTGAGGGCGTGATCTGCAATGAAGCGCCTGACGCTCAGGCAGAAGAGGACTGCAGGGCGCTGGGCAAAAGCCTGGCGGAGGCGGCGGAATAACCTCTGTGCCGCCCAGGTATATTGGTATCGTATGACAGGAGGCAGAAGGTGGAAGAAATCGTATTAAGAAAAGACCGGCCTGAGACCGGGAAGGTGCTGGAACTGTTCCGCAGAGGCGGATTCCGCATTACAAAACAGAGAAAGCTGGTACTGGATATTGTACTGGAGGGAAAATGCGGTAGCTGTAAAGATGTGTATTGCCGGGCGAAGAAGAAGGATGAGAGTATCGGCATGGCTACCGTTTACCGGAATCTGCAGCTGCTGGAAGATATGCGTCTGCTGTCTCGGGTTAACCGGTATCAGATGTCCGGGGAGCATCCTGACTGCGGCAAAGGGCTGAAAATCTGCCTGGATAACCGGAATACAGTAACACTGACGGAGGATGAATGGACAGCAGTTCTGCGGTCTGTGGTCAGGGAAAAAACAGGAGATAAGGGTGCCGAGGCTGTCTCAGCAGAGATTGTGTATAACTGAAATTTTTCTTAACTTTTTATGAAAATAATTGCATAAATTTCATTTTTCTATTAGAATAAAAAACGTTTAGCGTTGCTAAATGACAAGAAAAAGTGAAATAATCATAAAAAGGTAGAAATAATGAAACGTTCGGTTTGGTATTACATGATTATGGCATTGGCGCTGCTGGTTATTTTACGGGCTCCTTTTATGCCCTATGTGTGTTCTGAGCTGCTGGCAGCATATCTGGGCTATGATACTCTGACTGCCGCCGGGTTAGTAGAACAGATGTACATACTGCACAGCATGCCCGACAGTGTCAGTATTTTCGGCTATGCCCACTATGAGCTTATTACGATGCTGCTGATGATTCTGGGAGTGATTATGATTCTGCTCCCCATTATCCTGGAGGCGGTGAGTCTGTTCCTTCTGTGGAAGGGAAAGACTGAGAAGCAGCATAAAACAGGAATTATTCTTTCAGCGGTTACGATTTTCCTTTTTGCGGCTTATCTCTTTGTTTTCACTGTTGCCGGAAGCTTCCTCGGCGTAGTGACCAGGGCAGGGTACGGAATTTATATCGCGCTGGCTGCCAGCATCATATTTACCATAACTGCGTCCCTGAAGCAGAAGCATGAATATTGAGTAAAGAGGGTCAGATTCCCTGAAAAAAGGGGGTCTGGCCGATTTTTATTTTTTAACCGGAGACTTCGCTTTCTGCTAAATAAAAATGTTCTGCAAGAATACGCACTCGCGCGAAGTAAAGATTTGTCGCTGAAGTGACCGCGTCTGGCGCAAGCGTTCCGCAGACGAAACTTTTTGTACTGTCATGGAACGCGATAAATGGTTTTCAACAGAAAAAAATTTTGTTACAATTTTTTTAAAATACCATGATAAAAAGGAATGAAAAAATATGAACCGTGTAATTGTGGCAGGCGGCGGGGCCGCCGGAATGATGGCGGCACTGGCGGCGGCGAAGAAAGGCTGTCAGGTTCTGCTGCTGGAAAAAAATGAAAAGCTGGGAAAGAAATTATATATCACAGGAAAGGGCCGGTGCAATGTGACCAACGACGCGGATGTAGAGACACTGCTGGCGAATGTGGTTACCAATCGGAAATTTTTATACAGCGCCTTTTATGGATTTACCAACAGGGATATGATGGAGCTGCTGGAGTCTGCAGGGCTGAAGCTGAAAACAGAAAGGGGCGGCCGGGTCTTCCCTGCTTCGGACAAGTCATCGGATGTGATCCGAACTCTGCAGAGAGAGCTGGAAGCCAGTCATGTGGAGATCCGGCTGAACTGCGCCGTCAGATCGCTGCTGGTTCAATGGCCGGAGGGCTCCGGTGGGGAAATCATAGCAGATAAGAAGAAGGAAAAGAAGCCGAGAGGGATCTGTACCGGCGTAGAGCTGGAAAACGGCCAGGTCTGTCATGCCGACCGGGTGATTGTGGCATGCGGCGGGCTGTCCTACCCCTCCACCGGCTCCACCGGCGACGGATACCGCTTCGCCAGGGCCTGCGGCCATCAGGTGACAGAGCTGTCCCCGGCGCTGGTGCCCTTCTGCGCGGCAGAGCCATGGGCGGCTCAGCTCCAGGGGCTGTCGCTGAAAAATGTGGAGGTGTCCATCTCCCAGGGAAAAAGGACTTATTATAAAGAGTTCGGGGAAATGCTGTTCACCCATTTCGGCGTCAGCGGCCCGGCAGTGCTCAGTGGAAGCAGTGTGGTGGCAAAACAGCTGAAGAAGGGTCCGATGATCCTGTCCATTGACCTGAAACCCGCCCTGACCAGAGAACAGCTGGATCAGCGGCTCCTTCGGGATTTTAATGAGTTCCGGAACAGGCAGTTTAAAAACGCCTTGGGCCAGCTCCTGCCGTCAAAACTGATTCCGGTGATCGTGGAACGCAGCGGCATCCATCCAGACTGCCAGATAAATGCTATCTCCAGGGAGGAGCGGGAACGGCTGCTGGATCTGCTGAAGCATTTCACCCTGACGCTGACAGGCCTGCGGGACTACCGGGAGGCCATCATCACCCAGGGAGGAATTTCTGTAAAAGAAATTGACCCGTCCACGATGGAATCCAAACTGGTGGAGCATCTCTATTTCGCGGGAGAGGTGCTGGACGTGGATGCCATGACCGGGGGATATAACCTGCAGATTGCCTGGTCTACCGGGTATGCGGCGGGGAACAGCTGCGGGGAAACGGAAGCAGAGGCTGAACAGGGGATGCAGCGTTGAAAAGAACTGTGGATTTTCAATCTGAAGCATTTTTTATTGCAGGAGTTTTTCATAGGTGAACCGTCCCATAGATTTTTGCAAAAGGATCCAAGCGAGTATTGCGCAGACCGCACCGAGTCCGAGAAGAATCCAGACATTCATTAAGAGGAC